>DATINY010000137.1:0-25165 GCA_035473755.1 Streptosporangiaceae bacterium | reverse complement strand
CCCGCGCACGTCCCGCGGCGCTGCCCGCCCGTACGGCGGGGTCGAAGACGAGGCGTGAGGTGAACGCGGCCGCCCGGAGCTTACGGGTTTCCTGCCCCTCGAGTGACTGGCCGCGTTCCAGGCCGAAGGCCTCACAGTAGGCCTGCTTGGTCCAGCCGTGCACGCGGAGGTGGGCGGTGACCGAACGCAGTGCCCGGCCGCAGAGATGGCACGTGACCAGCGGGCCGTCGGCCGCTACCTCGCCGATCGGGGCGTAGAAAGGCGTGCCGTCCGCCAGCATGCCGACGGGCGGGCAGGCCAGGTGCCCGCAGCGTGGCAGCGCCGGCGGGGGGCTGGCTACCGCGCTGATCACCACGGCGGACATGACGGCCTTCCGGATGAGACTTGCTAGTCACATTGAGACTACCGAATCACAGGCGTCCGGTCACGGGCCAGGATGCGAGCGGCCGGCGCCGTACCTGGGCGGCTCGCGGCAAAGCCTGGGCCACTACGCTCGGACACATGACCGAGGGGCCGTCATTGTCGCTGGCGGAGCACACCATCCTGGCGATGCTCAGCGAACGGCCCACGCATGGCTTCGCCATCGCCCGGCTCACCGCGCCCGGCGGCGAGCTGGGCCAGATCTGGCACATTCCCCGGCCGGTCGTCTACCGGTCGCTCGGCCGGCTCCTGGAGGCCGGGCTGATCACCCCGGCCGCGGTCGAATCCGGCCGCGGCCCGCAGCGGACCGTTTACACGGTCACCGCGCTGGGGCGGCAGGCCGCGGCGCGCTGGCTGGACACGCCGGTGGAGCATGTCCGCGACGTCCGCACCCAGCTGCTGCTCAAGCTGGCGCTCCTCGACCGCGCGGGACGCGACCCCACGGATCTGCTCCGGCGGCAGCGTGCCGTGCTGGAGCCCATCGCCGCCGCCGTCAAGGCCGAGCGGCCGCAGGGGAAGGGCTTCGACGCGACCCTGCTCGCCTGGCGCCGGGCCAATGCGGCGGCCACGCTGGACTTCCTCGACGACATCATCCAGCCCGGTCACTGACCGGCCCGCGTCCGGCCTGAGCCGCGATCGTGATCCACCCGCAGAGGTAGGCCAGGTGATGCGCGGCGGGGACCGCGTCTGCCCCGGTCCGCAGCCGGTGGTCGGCACCTGGTACGACATGGATGGTCAGCGAGGCCAGGGGATGCCGTCCGGTGGTGCAGGCGGCTGCGGAGAACGCCGCGGCGCTTTCGGCGACGGGTACCAGCCGGTCAGCGGAGCCAAAGATCGCCAGATGGGGGCAGCGCAACGACAGGCAGTCCGGGATGGGATCGTGATCGTGCTCCCGCTTGAAGAATGCCCACATCGCCTCGTCCAGCGGCTCCAGGTAGGGACGCAGCATGTCTTGCTGCGGGGCGGCGGCAAGAAGCTGCCGGACGTAGGCGAACTCGCGGTCATCCGCCGCGGCCTGGGCCAGCTCGTCATAAAGCCGCAGCGCTGCCGCCTTGTCGTGGTCCGGCCAGGCTTCGGCGGCGACGGCCCGGGCGAAGGCCTGCCGGTCCGCCTGCCCGGGCGTCATGCCCGGGCAGGAGTTGGAGACCACGAAGCTGGCCTGGCCCGGCCACGCGGCCGCCCGCAGCGCGACCCATCCGCCCTCGCTGTGCCCGAACAGGCCCACCGGCACGGCATCACCCAGCGCATGCCGCAAGGCGGAGACGCCGGCCATCGCGTCGCGCGCGAGGTCGTCCAGGGTCCCGGCCGCCCAGTCTCCGGTTGACCCACCAACCCCGCGCTTGTCGTACCAGAGCACCGCGATGCCGTGGCTGGTGAATTGGTCGCGATACGCAGCGAAGTACCCGTCGTTGGTGCGCTCGGTGGGCCCCGAGCCGCCGATCATCACGACTCCGGCCCGGAGATCACTCTCCGGGTGCCACACCTCTCCCGCCAGGCGCGCATCCCCGGCGTCCAGGAAGATCTGCTGCCCGGCCCGGTCTCCATCGCTCATCACCAAGGCAGGCTAACGAGATTCCGCAGCCGGCGCCGGCCCGGGCTATGCGTTCTCGAAGCCCCGCCGAATCTCCCAGTCGGTGACGTGGCGGCGGGTCGCGCCCAGCTCCCGCTGCGCCAGGCTGAGCACGTGCTCGTGGATGGCGGCCGAGAACGCGGGCCCGGCCAGCTTGCTGCGGGCGAAAGCGGCGACCGCCTCGGTCAGGTCGGCGGGAAGCCGGGGGGCTTCATCCTCGGCCTCCGCATCGCCCGGCACGGGATCGGGAGGTTCGAGGCCCTGGTCCAGGCCGGCCAGTCCCGCGGCGAGTATGGCCGCGAAGCTGAAGTAGGGATTCACGTCGGCCCCCGGGACCTTGAATTCGAGCCTGCACGCCTGCCCCCGGCCCACCACGCGGATCATGCAGGTCCGGTTATCCCAGCCCCAGGTGGCATTGACCGGCGCGAAGTTCCCCGGCTGGAGACGGCGGTAGGAGTTGGCATACGGCGCATGCATGAGCGTGAGCTCGGGCCCGTAGGCGAGCAGCCCGGCGAGAAACGACCGGCCGAGGGGGGAAAGGTCCCCCGTGCCGAGCAGCGGCCGCCGGGCGCCGTCATAGAGGCACAGATGCACGTGGCAGCTCGACCCGGCCTGGCCGGTGAACGGCTTGGCCATGAACGTCACGGAGAGCGCGTGGGCCTGGGCGATGGCCTTCACCCCGTGTTTGTAGAGCACGTGCCGGTCGGCCATCTGGAGAGGATCTGTGTAGTGGAGGTTGATCTCGTGCTGGCCCGGGCCGCCCTCCCCCTGCCACTGGTCGATCGTGACGCCGATGGCGTCCATGGCCCGCCGGACGCTGCCGACGAACTCGTGGTCGTACCCGGCGATGAGGATGTCGTTGTCGGCGTGCAGGTGATACGAGGGCTCCAGGTCCCGGTACCCGGACGCCCAGGCCTGCTGGTACGGGGTCCGGAAGAGGTAGAACTCCAGCTCGGACGCGAACGTGGCCGTCAGGCCCGCCTCCCGTAGCCGCGCGACCTGCCGTTTCAGGATCGACCGTGGTGCCTGCTCGACCAGCCGTCCGTCGGCGTCCGCCACGTCGGAGATCACCAGGGCCGACCCGGGCTCCCAGCCGGGCAGGCACATCGTCTCCGGGCACGGCCGGAGCACGCCGTTGGGGAAGCCGCGGTGCTGGCCGGTCACCGTGAGGCCGGCGAGCGGCACGTTCTCGATCCCGGTGATGAGGTGGAAGTCCGGCATCGGCAGCCCCCCGGCCAGCACCGAGCCCCAGCGCCCGGCGGGGATCCTCTTGCCGATGAGCCGCCCGGCGTTGTCCGGGGTGCAGATGGCGACGGTTTCGGCGCCGGTGGGCAGGTCAGCGTCCATGGTTCAGCCCGACAGCTCTCCGCCGTCGACGACGATCGATGCACCCGTCACGTAGCTCGCCAGCGACGACGCCAGGAACACGCATACCGACGCGACCTCCTCCGGCCGGGCGAACCTGCCCAGCGGGATGCCCGCCCGGTAGCGGGCATGGATTTCCGCCTCCGGCGTCCCCGAGCCCGCCGCGAGGCGGCGGATCGCCTCCGCGCTCATCGGTGTGTCGACGTTGCCCGGGCAGACGGCGTTGACCCGGATGCCGCGCGGGGCAAGCTCCTGGGCCAGGCTCTCGGCCAGCCGGTTGACCCCGGCCTTCGACGCGGAGTAGGCGCTCCAGTTCGCGCCGCCGCGGAGCCCGGCCTGGGAGGACACGAGCGTGATCGAGCCGCCGCCGGTCATGGCCCTGGCCGCCGCCCTGGCCACGAGGAAGCTGCCGATGAGGTTCACCTCCAGGACGGCGCGGAGCCCGGTGGCCGTCAGGTCCGCGACGGGTCCAACCGAGACCACCCCGGCCGCGTGCACGACATCGGTCAGCGGCCCGATGGACAGGGCGGCCTCGATGCTGGCGGCGACCGAGGCCTCATCGGTGACGTCGCAGGCCAGCGTTCTCTCGCCGGGGATCACGTCGGCGGCCTGGCAGCACGCCCCGGCGGCGGTGAAGGCGGCCACGACCGCGCGCCCGATGCCCCCGGCGGCGCCCGTCACCAGAGCGACCCGCCCGGCGAGCGGTGGCCCGTCAGTCAGCGGGCCGCTCGACAAGCTCCACCACCACCTCGTCCGGGGCGTAAACGTAGACGTCCCTGAAGCCCCGCCAGTCTCCCCGTGGTATCTCGACCGGGGCCGGATGGGCTGAGCGGATCCCGGCGGCATGCAGCTTCGCCAGCAGTCCGTCCAGGTCGTCCACCTCCAGGCATACGTGAGTCTTCCCGGGGTCGTTCACCCCGCCGTCCAGCGGGCGGCCCGCGGGGCTGAGGTACCGGAAGAGCTCGACGAGGCCGCCGCCCGGCAGGGCGAGCTCCGCCCACTCGATGCGCGTTCCCTTCAGCCCCACGATCTGATCAAGATAGTCATACTCGACGACGCCCCGGCCCAGCAGCTCCAGCCCGAGCAGGTCGCGCCAGAACCCCAGGGCGACGTCCATGTCCGACACGGCCGCGCTGAAGTGGTTGAATCGCGTGACTCCAGGCACCTGCCTACCTCTTCACCAGATCACGGACGGCCTGCGGCGCGGCCGCCTCATTGGTCGCGCGCGGTATCCGGGTCGTATGCCTCGATCGGGCGGCTGAAGTAGTCCGTCTGATTACGCGCCCGCGCCCAGATCATCAGCAGCACGCCGATGCCGATCATGATGTAGGCGAGCTTCAGCACCGGGCTCCACCAGCCGCCCAGCCCTGGCACCGACTTCACCGCCACCCACAGCAAGAAGATCGCGGACAGCCCCGGGACGAGCATCAGCTCGAGGAAGCCCCGCACGCTGCGCAGCGCCAGCTTTCGGTAGTAGACGGCCATGCCCGCGCCGGTGGCCGCGTAGAACAGCGCGAACATCAGCCCCACCGAGCTGATCACGTTGGTGAAGGAATCCTGCACCGACGACGACCCGAGCACGTACA
The DNA here is from genome assembly GCA_035473755.1 of Streptosporangiaceae bacterium. Taxonomy (GTDB): domain Bacteria; phylum Actinomycetota; class Actinomycetes; order Streptosporangiales; family Streptosporangiaceae; genus UBA9676. Next base: position 20,224 of record DATINY010000137.1, on the reverse strand, counting down.
CAAACAAGACGATCAGCGCCAGGCCGGCGAAGAGCAGCGTGGCCACCGCGGGCGTCTTGTGCACCGGGTGGCTCTTCCCGAGGGCCCGCGGCAGCGTGCCGTCGCCGCCCATGGCGAAGGCGATCCGTGCCCCGGAGACCAGCGCCGTCTGGGTGGCGCCGACCACCGAGAACAGGACGGCCACGATCATCACCTTGTCCCACGGTGACCCGACGAGCTGCTGCACGATGTAGGCCAGCGCGTTGTCGCCGTGGGCGAGCAGCGCTGCCTTCTTCACCGCCCCCTGGTAGGCGAACGTGAAGAACACGTACATGAAGGTCAGCGTGCCCACCGAGATGAGCACCGCCCGGCCGGGGTTGACCCGGGACTTCTCGGTTTCCTCGTTCACGTAGATCGAGGTGTCCCAGCCGCTGAACATGTAGACGGCGATCAGGATCCCGCCCACCAGGCCGCTGGTCCCGCCCATGCCCGACCAGGAGAACCAGCTCCAGCTGAACGAGGCCGACTTCGCGTTCCCGCCGAACACGGCGACCAGGGCGACGATCGCGAACACGGTGACCGCGGTGTACTCGTACGCCGCCAGGACCCACTGGAACCGCGCCGTGACCTTGATCCCGATGTAGGCGATGATCGTGACGATGACCAGCCAGATCGCCCCGGACAGGGCCGCCGCGAGCTGCGAGTTCTGGTACGAGGTGGCGAAGACGGTCAGGACGTACGGCCCGATCGGCAGAACGTCGGAGATCGTGCCCAGGAAGTAGCCCAGCAGCATGATCCACCCGACGATGAAGCCGAGGTAGGGGGTGATGGCCCGGCCGATCCACGTGTAGGAGGCGCCGCAGTCCACCTGCCAGCGGTTGAGCCGCCGGTAGGCCAGGGCGATCCCGAACATCGGCAGGCCACAGATGAGAATCGCGACGGGCCCGCCGTAATTCGAGGCGCTGACGATGGCGGCCAGGGTGAGGGCGATGGAAGCCGTCGGCCCGGATGACGCCATCCCCACGATGACGGCGTCCTTCAGGTCGATGGCGTTGGCCCGCAGCCCCGCGCGTTGCGGCGCGTCAGGACCGGCCGTACCAACCGCCGTCGGCGTTTCGTCAGTCACCAAGGCCTCCCGATCTCGTTTCCGGTTCCGTAAAGGCCCTCCCGCTAGGCCTTTAGTCTAAATCGGTCATCAAGGAGTGACCAGACCGTCTCAGAGAGCTTTGAGTGAAGGACCGGGGAGCTGTGAGCGAGGCCGGAGTCTTGAGCGAGGCGTCTTGAGCGGAGGCCGGGGAGCTTAAGCGGAGGCTTGAGTCGGGCCGGGGCCGGGGGCCGGGACCTTGAGCCAGAGCGGAGCCGGCCGGGGGCCGGGAGCTTGAGCCAGAGCGGAACCGGCCAGGGGCCGGGAGCTTGAGCGGGATCAGGGAGCTGGCCGGGGGCCGGGAGCTTGAGCGGGGATCAGAGGGCTTTGAGCAGGGCCCGCAGGCTGCGGGCGGTGTGGCTCACATGGGCGAGCATCGCCCGCCGGGCCGCCTGCGGGTCCCCGGCCTCGAGCCCGGCGAGGATCCGCTGATGCTCCCGGAGGCTGCGCTGCTGCCAGAGAGGCGACTCCGGCAGCAGCATGATGGCCTCGTAGAGGCTGAGGCGGACGCGCTCGACCGCCTCAGCGAAGAAGCGGTTATGGGCCGCCGTGGCCACCGTCAGGTGGAACTGGGTGTCCAGGCTGGTGAACAGCGCGTCGTCGGCGGTGGCCGCCGCCCGGCCGACGATCCGCCCCAGGCCGGCCAGGTCGTCCGCGGTCCGGGCCAGGGCGGCCTCGCCTGCCGCCGCGGGCTCGACCTCGAGCCGGTAGGCGACCGCTTCCTCGATCAGGCGCTGGTTCCGGCTGACGTGCGCGATGAGGCGGTGCCTGGACACGCTGTCGCTCGGCGGCCCGGTGATGAAGGTCCCACCCCCCCGGCCCCGCCGGGCCGTGACGAGCCCTTCCGACTCGAGAATGCGGACGGCCTGCTGGACAGTCGCCCGGGCCACCCCGAACATCGCGGCCAGTTCCCGCTCGGGCGGCAGCGCCTCACCGGTCGGCAGCACGCCCAGGGTGATCTCCCGGCGAAGCTGCTCGGCGATGAACACGTGTGTCCTGGGCTGCTCGATGCGGGAGAACCGCACCGGAGAGCGACCGCCAGGAACCTTGGCAGACTCCGGCATTGACACGAATCCTGTCACACGATCGGGCCACCGGCCGTCGGTGACCGGGGCCCGCATGCGGTCGTGCCGCGGGTGCCGCCGGGCCCGGTGACCAGGCAGCAGGCGAGGCGCGGGCGGGCCTGCTCCGCCGCCGTGCCGTGGGCGCGCCGGCCGCCGCGGCCCGGGCGTGCGGACGGCTGGGCCCGCGCCTTACCCGGGTGCTAAGGCCGCCCGGCGGAATATAGGGCAACTACCCGATGCGGCCGCCGGGGCCTTACCGCGAGTCTCGAAGGGACGGGGCCGACCGGCCCCGAATACCGGAGGAATCGGTGCATCCCTACCTGATGCAAACCCTGTCCGCAGACCGGATCAGGGACTGGCAGAAGCGGGCGGAGCAGGCGCGGTGGATCAAGGAGGCCCGTCACGGCCGGCCCGCCCGTCACGCCCGGTCCGCCCGGGAACTGGTGGCCGCCGCGCTGGGACCACTGGGCATCCGGCGCGTTCCGCCGGCCCGGCCCATGGCCGGCCGGACCGGCACCGCCGAAAGGCAGTCGGCCGCCGCCGACGGGCGCCAGTCGGCGGGCACCCGGTGACATGACGTGGTGTTCGCCGCCAGGCGTGCCAGGGTCGACGCGGCCGGAATGGTCAGGATCGGCCCGGCTGGAATGTCACAGGGTGATGGCATCCTGGAAGATGTGAGCGCTCGCATGAGAAGCCCTGTCCTCGTCGGCCGCTCGGAGGAACTGGCCATCCTGGACGCCGCCCTGGAACGCGCCCGCGCGGGCGGGCCATCCACCATGCTCATCGGCGGGGAGGCGGGGATCGGCAAGACCCGCCTGGTGACCGAGTTCGCGGCCGGGGCGGCCGCGTCGGGCGCGCGGCTGCTGGCCGGCGGGTGCCTGGATCTGGGGGCCGAGGGCCTGCCGTTCGCGCCGTTCACCGCGGTGCTCCGGGAGCTTGTCCGTGACCTGGGCGCCGACGGCGTGGCCGCGCTGCTGCCTGCCCAGGCGACGCGCGAGTTCGCCCGGCTGCTGCCGGAGTTCGGCGAGGCAGGCGTGGAAGCGGACCCGGCCTTCGCCCGGGCGCGGCTGTTCGAGCAGATGCTGACGCTGCTGGAACGCCTGGCCGAGGCCGGGCCGGTGGTCCTGATCATCGAGGACGCCCACTGGGCCGACCGCTCGACCCGCGATCTGATGGCGTTCCTGATTGGCAGCCAGCAGGTCCTGGACGGGGTACTGATCGTCGTCAGCTACCGGTCCGATGATCTTCACCGCACTCATCCGCTGCGACCGCTGCTCGCCGAGCTCACCAGGCTCAGCTGGGTGGAGCGGATGGAGCTGCCCCGGCTGGGACGGCTGCAGGCCGATGAGCTGGTGGCCCGCATCACCGGCCGGGAGCCGGAGCCGCGGCTGGCGGACCAGATATACCTGCGGGCCGAGGGCAATCCGCTGTTCGTCGAGGAGCTGCTGTGCTGTGACGGCGGCCTGGCCGCGGAGCTGTCGGAGTCCCTGCGGGACCTGCTGCTCGCCGGGGTGCAGCGGCTCCCGGAGGAGACGCAGGAGCTGCTGCGGGCGGCGAGCCCAGGCGGGCAGCGCAGCGGCCACACACTGCTCGCGGCGGTGACCGGCCTGGACGCCGACGACCTCGCGCGCGGGCTGCGGCCCGCGGTGGCGGCCAACGTGCTGCGGGCGGACGAGGACGGGTACGCCTTCCGGCATGAGCTCAGCCGCGAGGCCATCTATGACGATCTGCTGCCCGGCGAGCGCACCCGGCTGCATACCCGCTTTGCCGAGGCCCTCGGCTCCGACGCCGGGCTGGTCGCTCCCGGCCGCGGGCTGATCGAGCAGGCGCATCACTGGTATCACGCCCACGACACGGCCTGGGCGCTGGTGAGCGCCTGGCGGGCGGCCGCGGCGGCGGGGCGCGCGCTCGCCCACGCCGAGCAGCTCACGCTGCTGGCCAGGGTCCTCGAGCTGTGGGACAAGGTGCCGGACGCCGCCGAGCGCATCGGTGCCAGCCATCTGCTTGTCCTCGAGCGGGCGGCCGCCGCCGCGCAGGGCGCCGATGAGCCCGAGCGGGGGATCGCGTTCGCGTCGGCGGCGCTGAAGGAGGTCGACCCGGCCGCCGAACCCGTGCGGGCGGCCCTGCTGCTGGAGACGCGGGCCACGCTGGGCGATCAAAGCGGCAAGGCGGATCCGGCCACGGACCTGCGGGCAGCGCTGGAACTCGTGCCGGCCGGCGTCGGTGATGCGGCCCGGGCACGGGTGCTGGTGAGCGAGGCCAAGCACATGGGCGAGCCGCACGGGCCAGAAGGGCGGGCCGCCGCCGAGGAGGCCCTGTCGCTGGCCCAGCAGGTCGGCGATGCCGCGACCCAGGTCGGTGCGCTGTGCGAGCTGGCCTGCATCGAGTCGCACGACGGCAACGACGCCCCCGCCCTGGCCATGCTCGCCGAGGCCCGCTCGCTCGCCGGCAAGGCAGGCGCCCTCCGGCCGATGCTGCATGTCGCCATCAACGAGTCCCACGTGCTGGAGGGAATGGGGGAGCACGGCCGGGCCGCCGAGGTGGCGCGGGCCGGTATTGCCAGCGCGCGGGATTACGGCTTGGCCCGCTCGACCGGCACCTTCCTGGCGATCAACGTGGCCGAGCCGCTGGTCTCGCTCGGCCGGTGGGACGAGGCCATCGAGGCCATCGAACATGCCCTGGTGCTCTCCCCGCCGCGGGGCAACCGTCTCGCGCTGCGGCAGCTCGCAGGCGATATCGCGCTGCGCCGCGGCTACCTGGCCGACGCGCGGGAGCTGGCCGACGCCGCGAGCGCGGCGCTCAGCCGGACCGGAAAGCAGGGGTGCCGCGAGGCTCAGTGCTACCTGCCAGTGGCCCGGCTGGAGGCGGAGCTGTTCCTCGCCGAAGGCAGGCCGGCGGACGCGCGGGACGTGGTGACGGTCGCGGCCGACCGTTTCGACCTGGTGCACAATCCCCGGTACGCATGGCCGCTGCTCGCCGTGGGCGCCCGCGCCTGCGCCGCACCTGCCGTCGTCCGGGGCCCGGCCGCGGCGGAAGGGTCAGGCCATCTGCTCGGGCGGCTTCGCACGCTGGCCGGGAAGATGGATGCCAGGGGCCCGGTGCAGCTGGCGGGCAGGCTGACCTTCGCCGCCGAGGCCGGCCCGGAGCCGGCGGATGAGGCCGACGACGGCCATGCTCTGGCGCAATGGGACGCGGCGGCCGCGGCCTGGGAACGTGCCACGCAGCCCTACCAGGTCGCCGCGGCGATGCTACGGGCCGCCGATGCGGCCATGACCGCCGGGGACCGTGACGCCGCCGCGGAGCGGCTGCGGCGCGCCGCGGATCTGGCGGATCAGCTGGGCGCACGCCCGCTGGCCGAGGAGATCGGGCTGTTCGCCCGGAACGCGCGGCTCGCCCTGGGGGCCGGCCGCGACGACAGTAGCAGCACGCCGCGCCCGCTGGGCCTTACGGCCAGGGAGTCCGAGGTGCTCCGCCTCGTCGCCGCCGGGCGGTCGAACCCGGAGATCGCCGCGGAGCTCTTCATCTCCGCCAAGACAGCCAGCGTGCACGTCTCGAACATCCTGGCCAAGCTCGGCGTGGGCAGCCGTGGTGAGGCCGCGGCCGCGGCTTACCGGCTGCGCCTGTTCGACCCGGCACCGGTGCGGTAGGCAAGCCTCCTTCGCGCTGAAGCACCGGTCCCGGCCACCTCCCGCGGACCCGCCGGACCCGCCGGATTCGCTGGCTCGTCGGCCTAGACCGTTCCGGTGGCGACGGAGAGACTGGGATCATCGCGGCCGGGGGATCGGCTGACGTCCCGCTGGCCGGTGGCAGTGCGTGAGAGGAGACCGGGATGGCACGGCGCGACGTCGAGTTCAATGCCGAGGGCGCCACCTTACGAGGCTGGTTCTACGCGGCTGGGACGGGTGGCGCACCCGCCCCCGCGGTGGTCATGGCGCACGGTTTCTCCGCGGTCAAGGAGATGTACCTCGACAGCTTCGCCGAGGTGTTCGCCGCGGCCGGGCTGAACGTGCTGGTGTTCGACAACCGCAACTTCGGGGCCAGCGACGGTGAGCCCCGTCAGGAGATCGATCCGTGGGCCCAGGTCCGCGACTACCGGCACGCCATCACCTATGCGGGCACCCTGCCCGAGGTGGCTCCGGGACGGATCGGGATCTGGGGGAGCAGCTACTCGGGCGGCCACGTGCTGGTGGTCGCCGCGATCGACCGGCGGGTCAAGGCGGTCGTGAGCCAGGTCCCGCTGATCAGCGGGCACGACAACCTGCGTGCGCTGGTCCGGGCGGACTTCATCGCCGGATTCCGCGAGCTGTTCGAGGCCGACCGCCTCGCCCGATTCAACGGCGAGCCACCGGTCATGGTGCCGGTGGTGGATGAGGACCCGCTGGCGGCCTCGGCGCTGCCCACCGCCGACTCCTGGCTGTGGTTCACCGAGACCGGCAAGACGCGCGCGCCGGCCTGGCTCAACGAGGTGACGCTGCGCAGCGTGGAGATGTTCACCGAGTATGAGCCCGTCACCTACCTGCCCTACATCAGCCCCACGCCACTGTTGCTGGCGGTGGCCGAAGGCGATCACCTGGTACCCGCCGAGCTCGCCATCGCGGCCTATGAGAAGGCGCATCAGCCCAAGGAACTTGTGATCCTGCCGGGCGGCCACTTCGAGGCGTACACAGTGGGCTTTGAGGCGTCAAGTGGCCCCGCGCGCGACTGGTTCGTGCGGCATCTGGCGTCCTGATGCCGGCCAGCGTGGCTCCGCAATCGCGTGCAGGACCGGTCTATCTATTCACTTGACGAAAGTCTGGGACGTTCAGATGACATTCCCCCTAGGATGGGGCCCGGCTTCTCGTCCATCCGTGATCCTGTCCCCGGTAACCGTCCAGTGATCGCGGTGTGTGGCGATTAACCAGTCAAGTTGAACCTGGGCTGGTAGGCCCAGTGACCGGTCATCGCGCTTCCCCGTTAGTCCTGCCGGAAACCATTCCGCGATCACGCTCTGTGACCATTAGCGGGTTAAGTGCGGGTGTGGAGGCTTTGTCACATTCATGGCTTTTATGGCGCTTGTGATGTGCGGGAAATAACCACTATGATCTCGCGGGTGACCCACCCGTCCGGGGCACGTCGTTGCTGTGCCAAGAGGCGAGGGTTTAGGGGGGCGACTGTGGCGAGAGCCGCGGGCCTGGCAGACGGCCGCGCTTCTCTCGGGCCATCTAGCACTCCCGCCGGGCATTGAACGAGGGTTTTCCGCTGCCACGAGAAGATTCGCGATCCCTGGGTCAGCATCAGAGGAGCACAGATGACGCATCAATCCCCGGCTACCGTAACCGTCACCTCTCCGCCACCGGCGGGCAGGCTCGAGCCCGATGCGATCGGCGTGGCACAAGACACCGTCATCGGCATGGCCTCTGCCGCCCCGGCGGTCTGTGTCGCGCTTACGCTGGCGCCAATCGCCGCAGCGACGGCCTACGCGAGCGTGCCGGCCATCGTCCTGACCGGAATTCCGATGCTCATCATTGCTAACGCCTACCGTCGGCTGAACATGTGGAACGCCAACTGCGGCGCGTCGTTCGAGTGGGTCGGCCGCTCGATCAACCCCTATCTGGGTTTCCTGACCGGATGGCTGATGATCGCCGGTTACATCATCGGGGCGGTGGCCGGCGTCGAGGTCCTCGGGCCATCGGTCCTCGCCGTCTTCACCTCCAGTTCCGGCAGCACGTGGACGCTGGTCGCCATCGCCACCGCTATATCGCTTCTCATGCTGGTGATCGCGATCGTCGGGATCCGAATTACCGCGCGCACACAGGTCGGCATGGCGGCGGTGGAGTACGTGATCCTCATCGGGTTCGCGATTGTGGGCCTGATAGCGGTGCTGCACCATCATCCCGGCACGTTCCCGATCACCAAGAGCTGGTTCAGCCTCAGCGGCATCGGCGGGCGGGGCAGCCTTAGCCTTGGGCTGCTTCTGGCGGTGTTCATCTTCAGCGGCTGGGAAGGCACCCTGTACGTCAACGAGGAGACGAAGCACCGGCGCATCAACCCGGGCCGTGCCGCCATTCTGGCGGTCGTCCTGCTGACCATCATCTACTCGATATCGCAGCTGGGCCTGCAGGGAGTGGTGGGACCGAAGCAGCTCCAGGCGCACTCCACCTCCGCGCTCGTGTACGTCGCCGAGGTGCTGGGCGGTCCCAATTGGTCCAAGGTGATGGCGCTGTCCCTCGCGCTGTCGGTGATCGCCGCCACCCTCACGAACATCGTGCTCACCTCGCGGATCATCTACGGGATGGCGAGCTACCGGACGCTGCCGGGATTCCTGGCCACCGTGTCCCGCCGGTTTGCCACCCCGGTCGCCGCCAGCATCGTCGTCGGGCTGCTGCTCATCGGGCTCACCGTGATATACATGCTCGCCAACTCGGTGCAGGGCGCGTTCAACTCCGTGATCGCGGTCAGTGGCCTATTGTTCGGCAGCTTCTACGTTCTCACCGCGATCGCCACCGTCGTCTACTACCGGCGCCGCGTCGTCAGCGGTGCCTGGGACGCGCTGATCCTGGGCATCCTGCCCATCCTGGCCGCCCTGTTCCTCTGCTGGGTCATCTGGCAGACGGTGAAAGGCGCCCCCGCGTCGGAGATCTGGTCGCTGGTCGGGGTCGCCGTGCTCGGCGTGGTCCTGATGTTCGCGGCGCGCTTCATCCTGAAGTCGCCGTTCTTCCACATCCAGCGTGAGAGCGACCGCGACCCGGCCGACCGTCCGCGTGTGGGGAGCCATCGCCGCTGAGCGGCGGCCGCGGATACCACGCCGGGCGGGGGGCGGTCAGCCCCCCGCTATGTTGGCCAGGCTCTCCTGCACGGTCTGCGTCAGCGGATCCCCCGGTGGCAGGGCCCGCTCGCAGCGCGCGGCGGTGTCTCGGAGCACGGCCTCCCCGTCGGTCAGCCGGCCCACGGCGTAGTAGGTGTGCGCCAGGTTCAGGCGGCTGGCCAGGGTGTCGGGATGATCCGCGCCCAGGACCTTCTCGTAACCCTCGCTGGCCTGCTCGCTGAACTGCATCGCCGAGGCCATGCGCCCGGCCGAATGGTAGGCGGCGCCGAGGTTGGCGCGGGCTGCGATCGTGTCGAGATGGTCCGGCCCGAGGACGCGTTCCCGGTCGGCGAGGACCCGCTTGTACTGCGAAATGGCGTTCTTGACCTGACCACCGGCCAGGTAGGTGTCGGCCAGCTTCTGCCGGGTGGCGATGGTATCCGGATTCTGGGCGCCCTGGGCATGCTCGCGTTCGGACAGCGTGCGGCGGTACAGCTGGGTCGCATCCCCGGACTGGCCGGCCGCCTGGTGCGCGGCGGCGAGCTCGTCCCGCGCGCTGAGCGTGTCAGGATGGTCCTTGCCGCGGACGCGCTCGTAGTCGCTGACCGCCGAGCTCAGGACGGTGATCGCGTCGCCGATCTGGTCCGCCGCCACGAGGGCACGGCCGAGGTTGAGCCGGGCCGTGATGGTGCCGGGATGATTTGCCCCGAGTGTGCGGGCACGGTCGGCCAGGGCCCACTGGAACCAGGAGACGGCCTCCGTGGCCCGGCCCGCCGCCAGGTACGCGTGGGCGAGACGGTGCCCGGCCGCCAGGGTGTCGGCGTGGTCCGGCCCGAGGACCTGATCGGTGAGGGTAGCGAGCTGCCGCCAGTAGGCGACGGCCGGGCCGGCCAGGTGCGCCCGGTCCAGGCTCTCCCCGGCGCGCAGCAGGAGCGGGTGACAGCCGCCCGCCCACAGCAGATCGCCGGCCACCCGCTGGAGGCTGGCGGCGCACGACCGGAAGGCCTCAGCGGACCACGCACCGGGCTCGTCATCGGGCCATGCCTCCAGCAGCGCGTCGGCCGCCGCCTTCGCCGCCCGGTCCAGCATCTCGGCGGGCGCCGCCGCCCGGACCGCCGCCTGGATCACCGGGTTCACCCGGACTGTCGGCGTGCCCGCGGAGCCGGTCGCCATCAGCCCCACCCGCTCCAGAATGGACAGTGCTCCCCGCGCCAGCTCGGGCCCGGCCGGCCGGCCCGCCCCTTCTCCCGTCAGGTACCCGCATGCGGCCGGGGTCGCGAACACCGGGGCGGGAATCCCGTTGCCGTCGAACAGCGCGGCCAGCGCCAGCAGCGCCTGTGCCCCCCTGGGCAGCAGCCGCTCGGCCTGTTCGGCCGAAAACGTCCAGGTGACCCCCGCGGCCGCCGGATCGCCCCCCGCCGCCTGTGCCATGTGCTCCCGCCTGCGCGTGAAATAGTCGCGGTAGTCACGGCATGACAGCACAGAACTCGCAATAACCGCGCTGGCCTGGGCCAGCGCCATCGGATCGTAGCCAAGATCCTGGACGAGATCGATGGCGCCGAGGCGCTGGTCGGGATCCGCGGTGAGGCGGCCCATCAGATAGCTCAGGGCCTCGCGGGGGCTGAAGGCCCCGACCTGGAGAATCAGCGGGCGCTGATCCGCCGGGACAGCCGTTGCGTTCCTGGTCGTGATGAGGACCCGGCCGGCCGGCCCGTCCGGCCTGAGCCCCTCCAGATCCGCCGGGCTGGACAAATCGTCGAGCACCACGACCCACGGCTGGCTGGTTTCGGCGAGCCAGCTGAGAAAGCGGCCCGCGACCGTCTCGGCGTCCCCCGCGGAGTCGGCTCCGGTCGCCTTGACCGCGGCCTCCACGTAGGCGGACAGGACCGATGCCCGGCTGGTGGCGGCGGCCCAGACCAGCAGGTCCACCTTGCCTGAGTGCCACAGCCACTCCGCGGAAGACGCCGCGAGCTGCGTCTTGCCGCATGCCTCCAGCCAGGCTCCCGACCGCCCCGGCGTTGGCCGGCCCGGTGCCAGCACCACCGTGGCGCCCGGGATCAGCGCTGACTCGAGGGCAGCAGCCGTCTCCGGCCTGGCGCTGAAACCGTCGGCGAGCGGAGGCACCGCGCCCGCCCGGACCCGATCCCCGGTCGGCACCTGTCTGCCCCCCGTCCGCTATGCGTTGCCAGCAGCCGTCCGCACCAATGCCGCCGGCCGCGACGGTGAGCTTTCCCGATCGCGGCCGGGACTGCCTGAAGTGATCATCTTAGGTGTCACCCTCCACAGATCATGTTGTCATGCAGGCGTACCGGAGAGATACCACACGCGACGATATGACCGTGCCCATCTCGTGATCGTGCCGCGATCCGCTCCGCATGGAGCCGCCGGGCCCACATGCCCCATTCCCGACCTGGTGCCGCCCCGTTCACGAGATCTGCTGAGATTGGTGCACGAGCATGCCATCGGGAGCCGGATAAGGATGGTGATTGCCTGGACCGTTACCGCGGCGTCAGGCCTGGGTGAGGGTGACATTATCCGGCCGGGGATCAGCAGGACCGCCGCCGTTTTGCTGGCCTGTGGGCCTGGCCGGACCATTCCTCACCGGCGGGCCCGGGATGAGTGCCGCAGCGCTTGCTCAGCGATCTTCCGTGCGATGGCTGGCACCTGGTCTTCCTGCGGGAAGTGCTTGCCCGGCTGATCGTGCAGGAAAGCCCGCCCACGGTCGGGCCCCTTTCATCAGCGTGAGGCAGGTGCCGAGCTCGGCGGAGACCGGTGAGCGATCGCCGATTCCCTGGAGCCGCATAAGGAACCGGAACGCCGGACGGTTCAGGCTCCTCATCCATATCTCGCCGACGCCCCGGTGACGGAACGGCCTCATCGACCACGGCGATGTGAATTCGGTGACGTCCACGGTCGTGCTCAACATGGTGAGGGAGCGCCAGCCTCGCCCCACTGACGGCCGGCGGATGACGGCGCCCCAACCGGAGAGCCAGTCCCCGGCTTGCATCGCGCACGCGCGCCGCCGGACCGCTACCGTGAACCCCCAAGACGGTATTTCCAGCTGGCCGCCCACCGCAGCACCGCCGACCGGCGGGCAGGAGGAGGAGCGATGGCCACAGACACGCTGCCGGAAGAGGGGGAGTTGCGGCTCGGAGCGGTCATGCTCCCGCCCGGTCGGCGGATCGTCCCGCAGGAGGGCCCGGGGGACCCGGTGGCGTGGGTGACGACCCAGCCGGTGCCGGATCCGGGCCGGGTGTGGTCGGCGCTCTCCGACGCTCACCTCGAGACCGGCCTGGTCCCGGTCGTGCTGACCGACGGCGAGAACGACGCGAACTTCTTCTTCTCCACCCCGGACGACCTCGCCGGGCTTGATCACCTGGATCCCGCCAGCGTGCTGGGAATCAGCCTGGCGCCACCCGAGGACGGCAAGCTGAGCATGGCCGAGTGCCAGCAGATCCTCGGCTCGCTGCCACCGGCGCCCATCGGCCTGGTCCCGGCCCGCCGGCCCGCCGACGTGCTCCCCACGGTTGGCTGGCGCACCATTGACCGGTTCCCGACCTCGCTCCCGATCGCGGCGGTCCTGCGCTCCTGGGAGGCGCGGTTCGGGGCCAGGCTCCTGGACGTGGGTCCCGGGGCCCAGATACGGCTGCTGGTCGAAAGGCCGCCGCGCAGCGCCGAAGCCGCCCAGCGTGTGGCCGCCGAGCATTTTGCCTTCTGTGACGAGAGCGCCGGCCAGGGGCTGCATGACATCCCCGCCATCGCCGCCAGCCTGGTGGACGCGCCGGTCTGGACCTGCTGGTGGGGGCCGAACGCCAGCCCGGACGATCAGCCGGCCGACCCGGACGATCAGCCGGCCAGCTCGGAGTAAAGGGCAGCCGTCTGCGCGGCGATCGCCGGCCAGCTGAAATCCGCGATCGCGCGCTCCCGGCCCCGCCCGCCCATGGCGGCGGCCCGGCCCGGGTCGGCGAGCAGTGTGTTGAGCGCCCCGGCCAGCGCGCCCGGGTCGTCGGGCGGCACCAGCAGGCCGGTCTCGCCGTCGCTGACCACCTCGGGGATCCCGCCGACGCGCGAGGCGACCACGGTGGTGCCGCAGGCCATCGCCTCCAGGTTGACGATGCCGAGCGGCTCGTACAGGGAGGGGCAGGCGAACACGGTGGCGTGCGTCAGCAGCTGGATGACCTCCCGCTGCGGCAGCATCTCCGGCAGCCAGATCACCCCGGACCGCCCGGCCTTCAGCCCCGCCACCAGCCCGGTCACCTCCTCGGCCAGCTCGGCGGTGTCCGGCTGGCCGGCGCAGAGCACCAGCTGCGCCGCCGGGTCGAGCTGCTGCGCCGCCCGGAGCAGGACCGGCAGTCCCTTCTGCCGGGTGATCCGGCCGACGAACACCACGCACGCCCGGCCGGGGTCGACGCCGTAGCGCTCGAGCACGTCGGTGCCTGGGTCGGGGGTGTACTCGACGGTGTCGATCCCGTTCCGGATCACCCGCACCCGGTCCGGGGGGATGGCCGGGTAGGCGGCCAGCACGTCGGCCCGCATGCCGTCGGAGACCGCCACCACTGCGGCCGCGGATTCGGCCGCCACCCGCTCGCACCAGCTCGACAGGGCGTAACCGCCGCCTAGCTGCTCCGCCTTCCACGGCCGCAGCGGCTCCAGCGAGTGCATCGTGACCACGTGCGGCACGCCGTAGAGCAGCGCGGCCAGGTGGCCGGCCAGGTTGGCGTACCAGGTGTGTGAGTGCACCAGGTCGGCGGCGCCGACGGCCGACGTCATCGACAGGTCGGTGGAGATGGTCTGCAGCGCCGGGTTGGCCCCGCCGAGCCGGTCCCACGGCCGGTGTGCGACCGCGCCGGGGCGGTCCTCGCCCTGGCAGTGCACGGTCAGGTCCACCAGCCCGGCGAGCTCGCGGGCGAGGTAGGTGACATGCACGCCCGCGCCGCCGTACACCTCCGGCGGGTACTCCCGGGTGAGCAGCGCCACCCGGAGCTGCGTCATCTGGGCACCTCCTGGCCCTTGCCCACCACGGTGATGCCGCCGTCCGACACCACGAAGCCGCGGGCCCGGTCGCGCTCCTTGTCCACCCCGACCTTGGCCCGTTCCGGGACGATGACGTTCTTGTCGATGATCGCGTCCTGCACCACCGCGTGGCGGCTGATGACCGTGTCGTCGAGGATGACCGACCGCTCCACCCTCGCCCAGCTGTTGACGCGGACGCCGGGCGAGAGCACCGAGTTGCGGACCAGGCCCCCGGACACGATGACGCCGTTACTGACCAGGCTGTCGGCCGCCCGCCCGACGCGATTGCGCTCGTCGTGCACGAACTTCGCCGGCGGCTGGGAGGGCACGTGGGTCAGGATCGGCCAGCGGTCGTTGTACAGGTTGAACACCGGCACCGGCGCGCAGAGGTCCATGTGGGCGTCGAAATAGGAGTCCAGCGTCCCGACGTCCCGCCAGTAGGGCTCGTCGTCCTCGGCGGCGCCCGGCACCTTGTTGGCCGTGAAGTCGTACACCTGCGCGAGGCCGTCGCGCACCAGCATCGGGATAATGCTGCCACCCATGTCGTGCCGGCTCTCCAGGTCGGCGGCGTCCTTGCGCAGGGCGTCCACCAGCACGTCGGTGCTGAACACGTAGTTGCCCATGGAGGCCAGGGCCTGGTCGGGGTGGCCGGGCCGCGCCGGGGGATCGGCCGGCTTCTCCAGGAAGGCCTCCATCTTGTGCCCGTCCCTGCCGACGCCGATGACCCCGAACTCGGTGGCCTCGGCCCGCGGCACCGGGATCGCCGCCACGGTCACCCCGGCGCCGCCGTCCAGGTGCTGGTCGATGATCTGCTGCGGGTCCATCCGGTAGACGTGGTCGGCGCCGACCACCATCACCAGGTCGGGCCGCTCGTCGTTGATCAGGTTCAGCGACTGGTAGATCGCGTCGGCGGACCCGGTGTACCACTGCGGGCCGAGCCGCTGCTGGGCCGGGACCGGGGTCACGTAGTTGCCGAGCAGGACGCTCATCCGCCAGGTCTTGCTGACGTGCCGGTCCAGGCTGTGGCTCTTGTACTGGGTCAGCACGCAGATGCGCAGGCAGCCGCCGTTGACCAGGTTGGACAGCGCGAAATCGATCAGCCGGTAGAGGCCGCCGAACGGGACGGCGGGCTTGGCCCGGTCCGCGGTCAGCGGCGCCAGCCGCTTGCCGGCCCCGCCGGCCAGCACGATCCCCAGGACGCGTGGCTTGGTCATCGTTAGGCCCCCTTCAGCACGGTGGCGATGATCTGCTGAGCCTCCTCCTGGATACGGGCCAGCCGGCCGGGTCCGGCGAACGACTCGGCATACAGCTTGTAAACGTCCTCGGTGCCGGACGGCCGGGCCGCGAACCAGCCGGAGGCGGTGATGACCTTGAGCCCGCCGAGCGGCTCGCCGTTGCCGGGCGCGGCGGTCAGCCGGTCCAGCACCGGCTCACCAGCCAGTTCGTCCACGCTGACCTGGCCGGGGGAGAGCTGGGCCAGGGCGGCCTTCTGCTCCCTGGTGGCCGGGGCGTCGATCCGGGCGTAGGCGGGGTCGCCGAGTTCCTCGGTGAGCGCGCGATAGTGCTCGCTGGGCGTCCGGCCGGTGACCGCGGTCATCTCGGACGCGAGCAGGGCCAGGATGATGCCGTCCTTGTCGGTGGTCCATACCCGCCCGTCCCGGCACAGGAACGATGCCCCGGCGCTCTCCTCGCCGCCGAAGGCGATGCCGCCCTCGAGCAGGCCGGGCACGAACCATTTGAACCCGACCGGCACCTCGATCAGGCGGCGCCCGGCCGCCTCGGTCACCCGGTCGATGATGGCGGAGCTGACCATCGTCTTGCCGACCGCGGCGGCGGCGGGCCAGCCGTCCCGGTGCCGGTAGAGGTAGTCGATGGCGGCGGCCAGGTAGTGGTTGGGGTTGAGCAGGCCCCCGTCCGGGGTCACGATGCCGTGCCGGTCGGCGTCGGTGTCGTTGCCGGTCGCGATGGCGAACTCGTCCCGGCGCCCGATCAGGGACGCCATGGCATACGGCGAGGAGCAGTCCATCCGGATCTTGCCGTCCCAGTCCAGCGTCATGAACCGGAAGGTGGCGTCCACCACCGGGTTGACCACGGTCAGGTCGAGCCCGAACCGGTCGGCGATCTCGCCCCAGTAGGCGACGCTGGCCCCGCCGAGCGGGTCCGCGCCGATGCGCACGCCGGCGGCCTTGACCCGGTCCAGGTCCACCACCGCCGGCAGCCCATTGACGTATTCGCCGAGGAAGTCGTACGAGCCCGCCGCCGCCCTCGCCCGGTCGTACCGGACCCGGCGGACCTCGCGCAGCCCGCCGCGGAGCAGCTCGTTCGCCCGGTCCTGTATCGCCGCCGTGATCTGCGAGGCGGCCGGCCCGCCGTCGGGCGGGTTGTATTTGAAGCCGCCGTCCTCGGGCGGGTTGTGGGAGGGGGTGACGACAATGCCGTCGGCCGGGGCGCCGGCCCGGCCCTCGTTATGCATGAGGATCGCGCGTGACAGGGACGGGGTCGGCGTATAGCCGCCGGCCGAGTCCGCCAGCACGTCGACGTCGTTGGCGGCGAGCACCTCCAGCGCGGTGACGAAGGCCGGCTCGGACAGGGCGTGGGTGTCGCGGCCGATGAACAGCGGGCCGGTGACGCCCGCCCGGGCCCGGTAGTCGCAGATCGCCTGCGTGGTGGCGGCGATGTGGTCCTCGTTGAAGGACAGCCGGAACGCTGACCCGCGGTGGCCGGAGGTGCCGAACGTCACCCGCTGCCCGGGCTCGGCCGGGTCGGGGTGCTCGGCGTAGTAGGCGGTGACCAGAGCGGCCACGTCGACCAGGTCGGCTTCGGCGGCCGGCTGGCCCGCCCGTTCGTTCGCTTCCACGCCGCACCTCCCGGCCGGTGGGCCCGCCGCACCGATCGCGCGCCGGCGCCCCGGTGCCAATGTTCCCGGAATAGGTCCGGTTGGTCACCAGCGGGCCGCCCTTGATGCCTAACGAGGAGGCATGTACCGCAGGGCCCGCGGATCATGCCCGATGTGGCGGGCGCAGGCCCGGGCGCTGCCGCGGGGCCGTCGTGGCGGAGAGGGCCGTCGTGGCGGCGGGGCCGCGCCGGCGCGGGCGCGGCCCCGCTGAGGGCGATTCAGCTGGCTGACTGCTCCACCGGGGTGTCGGCCATCTTCCCCCACTCGGCCCACGACCCGTCGTAGACGCGGACGCGGTCGCGCCCGAGCAGATAGGTCAGGACGAACCACGCGGTGCTGGCGCGGCCGCCGATCGTGCAGTAGGTGATCAGCCCGTCATCGCCGTCGAGGTCGATGGCGGAGAAGATGCCGCGGAGGTCGGCGGCGCTACGGAACGACCCGCGCTCGTCGTAGAGGCCGTCAATGGGCTGGTAGACCGCGGACGGGACGTGACCGGCGCGGCCGCCGGGCTCCATGCCGCCGGACGGCCAGAACCGCTCCCCCTGGTACTCGGGCTCCGAGCGCACGTCCACGATGGTGGTGGCCGGGTCGCCGATCGCGCTCGCCACCTCCGTGTGGCCTGCTCGCAGCCGGCCGTCCTGCCCGCGCAGGGGGTAGCTGGTGGCGGCCGGGCTGATCTGCTGGCTGCTCCACCGGCGGCCTTCGGCCCGCCACGCGTCGCGGGAGCAGTTGAGGATCCGCACGTCGGCGTGGCCGTAGAGCTTCATGAGCCAGAAGCCCATCGCCGGCCCGTACCCGTAGAACACGATGGTCGAGTCCGGGGTGATGCCGGACCGGGCCAGGAGCCGCTCCATGGCCGCGGTGCCGGCGAGCCGGTAGTCGGCGTCCTTGAGTTCGGCGTAGATGTCCCACAGCACGGCCCCGTCGATGTGCCCCTGCTCGTGGGCGAGCTTGCTGACGTCGACCTCGACCACCCGGACCGTGGGGTCATCCAGGTGGGCCTCCAGCCACTCCGGCTCGGCGAGGACGCCGTGGCCGGCGCCCGGCTCGCGGGCGGGTGCGTTCTTTTCCGGTGCGGTTGTCATCGTGGTCTCCTCCGGTTCGTTGATCTTGGACTGTTCTTCATTCGCTGTTCTGCGCCGCCACGTGCTGCGCCGCCACGTGCTGCAGCGCCACGTTCTGCGGCGCCGCGTTCTGCGGCGCCGCCACGGCCTGGCTCAGGGACGTGTCCGACGTCTCGATGACCGCGGGCCGGGGCGAGGTGTCCACGTGCAGGCGGAAGACGTCGGGGCGGTTGTAGTGACCGGCGGGATCCAGGTGGCGGCGCTGGATGGCGACGGTCAGCAGGTCGAGGTCGGCCACCAGCGTCTCCTCGCGCTCGCGCGCCGGGCCGGCCAGCACGGTGCCGTTGGGCGCGACGATGACGGTGTTGCCCTCCTCCAGCCAGGGACCGTTTTGCTCCAGGAACCCGGGCGGCAGCAGCCGCTCCCGGTGGGGGAAGCCGGCCGGGATCTGGTCGGCGTGCAGGACCGGGTTGACCCCGACCACGAACATCCGGTTCTCGCGGGCGAGGTGCTGCATCGTCGCTATCCAGCCGTCGCCCACCGCGAGCGTGGGGGCGAGCCACACCTCGACCCCCTGGGAGTACAGGTGGAACCGGGCGAGGGGCATGTAGTTCTCCCAGCAGGTGAGCCCGCCGATCCGGCCGAGGCCGGTGTCCACCACGCGGAGCGTCGACCCGTCGCCCATACCCCAGACGGTCCGCTCGGACCCGGTCGGCACGAGCTTGCGGTGCCGTCCAGCCAGGGCCCCCTGGGGCGAGAAGTACAGCACCGTGTTGTAGATGGTGGAGCCGTGCTCCTCCCGCTCGTCGACGCCGACGACCAGCCACACCCGGTGCTGCGCGGCGATGGCGGCGAGCCGCTCGGTGGCGGGGCCGCCGATTACGACCGCGTTCGCGGCGAGCAGCCCGAACCAGTCCTCGTCGCCTTCCCAGATCGGCTGGGTGTCGATCCAGATCGGGGTGCCGGGGACGAACACCTCGGGGAACACCACGAGCTGCGCCCCCTCGCGGGCGGCGGCGGCGGTCAGTTCGGCGACCCGGTCGATGGTCGCGTCCCGGTCCATCAGCACGTAGGCCGCCTGCACGGCCGCCACCCGGAGCGCTGGCATCAGTCCACCTCGCCCGGTCGGTGGGGCGCCGGTTCGGCGGTCTCGTCGCGGCCGAACGAGACGGCCGGGCGCGGGGTGGTATCGACGACCAGCCGGAGCACGTCGCTGCGGCCGTAGTGGCCGACCGGGTCGAATTCCTGGCGGCTGGCCCGCGCCCGCCTCGCGTCGATCTCGGCGTAGAGGATGCCCTCCTCGCCGACGAGGGAGCCGGCCAGCACCTCGCCGCCGGGCCCGATGATCGCTGAATTGCCGCGGGACAGCCAGTCGTCGCGGTCACCGCCGTCGCCGGCGTGGCCGTACAGGGCCGCCCGGCCGGGCAGGTCCGCCGGGAGGTCGGTGGCGCGGATGCAGGAGGTGACGCCGATCACGTAGGTCCGGCCCTCCCGGGCGATATGGCGCAGGGTCGGCACCCACACGTCGGAGTTGTCCCAGGTGGGTGCCAGGTAGACGTCGACGCCCTGGGCGTACAGGGCGGTGCGGGCGAGCGGCATGTAGTTTTCCCAGCAGATGAGCCCGCCGAGCCGCCCGAAGCCGGTGTCGATGACCTTGAGCGTCGATCCGTCGCCCATCCCCCAGACGAGCCGTTCGCCGCCGGTGGGCATGAGCTTGCGGTGGCGGCCGGCCAGCGACCCGTCGGGCGCGAAGTGCAGCAGCGTGTTGTAGATGGTGGAGCCGGCCTCGTCGCGCTCGTCGACACCGACCGACAGCCAGATCTGCAGGCGCCTGGCGGTTTCGGCGAGCACGTCGGTGGCGGGGGACCCGACGGTCACTGCCTGGTCGAACAGTCTGGCGTACAGGGCGGTGGCCTCGGCGTCCCAGGGCCGGGTCCGCCACACCCAGTCGGGATAGCCGGGCACGAACGCCTCGGGAAACGCCACCAGACGGGCGCCCTCGGCGGCGGCCTTCTCGGCGAGGGCCACGACCTTGCCGATCGTCTCGTCGCGGTCCAGCAGGACGGGAGCGGCCTGCACGGCCGCCACCTTCACCGGCTCCATTGCTCGTCTCCCTGCTCGGTCAGTTCCTCGGTCTGCTCACTCAGTCCTTCGGTGGCTGGTGCGGGGAGCCCGGCCAGGAACCGGGTCGGCAGTCTGTTGACGGCCGCCGGCTGCTCCATGTTGATCATGGTGCCCGGCAGCGGCAGCACGGCGGTGGTCCGGCCGGCCGGCCGCGTC
>DATINY010000136.1:0-5450 GCA_035473755.1 Streptosporangiaceae bacterium | reverse complement strand
CTTCGCTTGGTAAGCGGCCAGTTGCAGGTTCGACTCCTGCCCAGAGTCCGCTCCGCCGGAAATCCAGCGGAATTAATCAGGCAGCGCAGCGGGCAGGCCGCAGCGGATCGCGAAGGCCGGGTCGCGGTAGGACACCAGCGCGGTGATCAGCGGCTCTCCGTCCACGTCGGCGAGCTGGAGGACCTGCAGGCCGCTGGCGACCAGGTGGCCCTGGCCGTCCGGTTGATAGGTGGCGAAGGCGGGCTGGCCGTTGCACCAGCCGGCCTTCAAGTGGATCCCGTCTGGGCGGGCCGGGGCGAAGATTGCGTTCTCGACGAACGCGGCGACCGCCTCCCTCCCGTCGAACCACGCGGTGAGCGGCGGCATGGAGAAGCTGACGTCTTCGGCGATCAGCTGCACGAACCCGTCGATGTCGGCCAGCTGCCACGCCCGGACATAGCGGTCCAGGAGTTGCCGCACCCGGGGTTCGCTGAGGTCGGGCTGGGGCCGGTCAGCGGTGGCGCGCACGGATTCGCGGGCCCGCGACAGCAGGCTGTTGACGGCGGTGGTACTGACGCCGAGCACCTCGGCGACCTCCGCGTGAGTGAAGGCCAGCACATCGTGAAGCAGCAGGGCCGCGCGCTGGCGTGGCGCCAGCCGCTGCAGCGCGGCCACGAAGGCCAGGCTGATCTCCTCCCGCCGGACCACCTCGTCCTGCGGGTCCCCGGTGCCACGCAGCTCGGAATCGCTGACCGGCTCAACCCAGGCCAGCTCCGGGTCGGGCGGTCCGGGCATCATGCCGGGCGCCATGGGCGGCCCGTAGCCAGCCGGGCCGATCCTGGTCCGCTTCGCCCGCAGCCCATCGAGGCAGATGTTGGTGGCGATCCGCTGCAGCCAGGCGCCGAACGGTCCTGAGCCGTCGTAGGTCGCCAGCCTGCGCCACGCCCGCTCTAGGGTGTCCTGGGTGGCGTCCTCGGCGTCGGTGCCCGAGCCGAGCATGCGGTAGCAGTGGCGGAACACCGCCCGCTGGTGAGGCCCAACCAGCGCCGCGAACGCTGCGTCGTCTCCGGCGGCCGCCCGTGCGAGCAGGGTGGGGTCGGTGGGACCTGGCATGACCAGTCCTTCCCTTCGTGTCCCGCCCGCCCGGGCGTGCCGCAGGAGCTGTCAGGCGTCGGCCTGAGCCAGGCCGACTACCTGCCCCTGGGGGTCAGCCAGCAGGCCGAAGGTGACCCCGGGCACCGAGGTCGCGGGCTGGATAACCCGTCCGCCCTGGGCGACCGCGGCCTCCAGGGTAGCTGCGACGTCCGGTACACCCACGAAAAAGGTGACCAGCGGCCCGCCGTCCTGCAGCGGGCTGATGCCGCCGGGCACCGCTCCCTCGACTCCGGTGTCCACGTAGGTGTAGCCGGGCATCCCCCCGTCGGGGAACGTCCAGCCGAAGAGCTGCCCGAAGAACTTCCGGGTGGCGTCCGGATCCGGGGACCTGATCTCGAAGTGAACCACTGGGCTTGGCATTTGCATGCTCCCGTCGTCTCTGGCGATGCTGACATCAGGTTCGACGAAGGGATTGGGCCCGATCTCTCGGTGTACGGCAGTACGCGGGATGACGGCCGGTGGACGGGCTGGCCTGGCGCGCGCCCGGGGGTCAGCCCGGATAGGCTGCGACCGGTAATCCAGCCGCTTCGAGGACGGACACACGTGGACCTGTTCGAGTACCAGGCGAAGGAGCTGTTCGCGGAATACGGCGTGCCGGTGCCGCGCGGCAGCATCGCCGTAACCCCGGTGGAGGCCCGCGTGATCGCGGCGGGTTTCGCCGACGCCGGCACGCCCAGGGTCGTGGTCAAGGCGCAGGTCAAGACCGGCGGCCGCGGCAAGGCGGGCGGAGTCAAGGTGGCCGACGGCCCGGATGAGGCGGAGGCCCGGGCGACCGACATCCTCGGGATGGACATCAAGGGCCACACGGTGCACTCCGTCCTGGTCGAGGAAGCCAGCGACATCGCGGAGGAGTATTACCTGTCCTACCTGCTCGACCGGGCGGCGCGCACCTTCGTGTCGATCTGCTCGGTGCAGGGCGGGATGGAGATCGAGGAGGTGGCGCACTCCAGCCCGGAGGCGGTCGCCCAGATCCCCATCGACCCGCTGACGGGCGTCGACGCGGCGAAAGCAGCCGAGATCGTCGCGGCCGGCCAGCTTCCCGAGCAGGCCAGGGCGGGCGCCGCCCAACTGGCCGAGCGGCTGTGGGCGGTCTTCGCCGACGAGGACGCCACGCTGGTGGAGGTCAACCCGCTGATCCTCACCGCCGACGGCCGGGTGGTCGCGCTGGATGGCAAGGTGACCCTCGACGACAACGCCGCCTACCGGCAGGATCACGACCGGTTCGCCGACCCGACGGCGGCGGACCCGCTGGAGGCGCGGGCCAAGGCCAAGCACCTGAACTACGTCAAGCTCGAGGGCGAGGTCGGCATCATCGGCAACGGCGCGGGGCTGGTCATGTCCACGCTGGACGTGGTGGCCCTGGCCGGGGAGGCGTTCGGCGGCATCCGGCCCGCGAACTTCCTCGACATCGGCGGCGGCGCGTCGGCCGAGGTGATGGCGAACGGCCTGGAGATCGTGCTGTCGGACGCGTCGGTGCGCAGCGTGCTCGTCAACGTCTTCGGCGGTATCACCTCGTGTGACGAGGTCGCCAACGGCATCGTTTCGGCGCTAGGCATGCTGTCCGCACGTGGTGAGCAGGTGACCCACCCGATCGTGGTCCGGCTGGACGGCAACAACGCGGCGGAGGGACGCCGCATCCTCGCCGACGCGGGACTGGCCGTGGTCGAGCAGGTTGACACGATGGACGATGCCGCGCGCCGCGCGGCGGAGCTGGCGGCCAGCGGGCAGGCGGCCGCGCCCGCGACGGGAGCATGAGATGGCGATCTTCCTGACCGGCGAGAGCCGGATCCTGATCCAGGGCATCACCGGCTCGGAGGGCAGCAAGCACGGGCGCCGGATGCTGGCCGCTGGCACCAAGGTCGCCGGCGGCACCAACCCGCGCAAGGCCGGCCAGACCGTTGACCTCGGTGGCAACCAGGTACCCGTGTTCGGGACGGTGGCCGAGACGATGGCGGCGACCGGCGCGGACGTGTCGGTGGTCTTCGTCCCGCCGGCCGGCACCAAGAGCGCGGTGATGGAGGCGATCGACGCCCGGATACCGCTGGTGATCGTCATCACCGAGGGCATCCCGGTGCACGACACCGCCGAGTTCTGGTCGTATGCCTGCGCACACGGCAACGAGACCCGCATCGTCGGCCCGAACTGCCCGGGTGTCGCCTCGCCGGGCAAGTCCAACGCCGGGATCATCCCCGCCGACATCACCACCGAGGGCCGGATCGGCCTGGTCTCCAAGTCGGGCACGCTGACCTACCAGATGATGTACGAACTGCGCGACATCGGCTTCTCGACGGCCGTCGGGATCGGCGGCGACCCGGTCATCGGGACCACCCACATCGACTGCCTGCGGGCCTTCCAGGACGACCCGGAGACGGACGCGATCGTCATGATCGGTGAGATCGGCGGGGACGCGGAGGAGCGGGCCGCCGCCTATATCGAGCAGAACGTCAGCAAGCCGGTGGTCGCCTACGTGGCCGGGTTCACCGCGCCCGAGGGCAAGACCATGGGCCACGCCGGGGCGATCGTCTCCGGGTCCTCCGGCACCGCCCAGGCGAAAAAGGAAGCGCTGGAGAAGGTGGGCGTCCGCGTGGGCAAGACCCCCAGCGGCACGGCCCTGCTCGTCCGCGAGGTCATGCGGAGCCGCTGACCCCGCGAGTCCCCAGGGCCCGCCTCCCGGCGCGCCTCCGCCGTGCCTGCCTGCACGGTTGTCAGGATGGGGCATTATGACCGCTCCCGCCCGGCCCGGCGCGCGGCCACGCGGACGTCAGGGCTCACTGGAAGAACGGCCGGGGGCAACGCGCCCGCTGGCCGTCACCGGGGCGATGGCGGCCTGCGCCGTGATGGTCACCGGGCTGGTCATCCTGACCCCGCTGGTGCTGGTCGGCTGGATCGCCGCCCCGCACGCGGGCCTCGGCCTGCCCGGCGTGCTGCGCACGGCCACCGGGCTGTGGCTCGCCGCCCACCACGTCGGCTTCGCCCTGCGCGGCGCCGGCCGGATCGGCATGCTCCCGCTCGGCCTGGTGCTGATACCCGGCTCGCTGCTGTGGCGGGCGGGCCGGTGGGTGGCGCGGACCGGGCAGCTGACCAGGTTGTCCGAGGTCGGTTACGCGGCGCTGGCGCTCGCCGCCCCCTACGCGGTGCTGTGCGGGGCGCTCGCGCTGGCCAGCCGGTCACGGCTGGCTACCCCCTCGCTGCCGCAGGCGGTGGTCGCCGGCTTCCTCATCGCGCTATGCGCCGGCGGCCTGGGCGCCGCACGCGCGGTGGCGCCGTGGGACCGCCTGGCCCGGCTGCTGCCGCCGCGGCCCCGCTCCGTCGTCCTCGGCACGGCCGGGTCGCTGGCGGTCCTCGCCGCGGCGGGCGCGGCCCTGGCCGGCGCCTCGCTCGCCGCCCACCTGCACGAGTTCGGTTCCCTGAACGAGGCGCTCGGGGCGGGGGCCGTCGGGTCCGTGCTGCTCCTGCTCGCCCAGCTCGCCTACGTACCCAACGCCGTGATCTGGGCGGTGTGCTTCACGCTGGGGCCCGGCTTCGCGTTCGGATCCGGCACGGTGGTCGCCCCGACCGGGGCGGCGCTGGGGCCGATGCCCATGTTCCCGATGCTCGCCGCGATGCCGTCCGGGGCCCATGCCTCGCTGCCGGGCTGGCTGTCGGTGGGCATGCTGGTCGTGCCCTACCTGGCCGGGGCGTTCGGCGGCGTGCTCCTGGTGCGGGCGGCGCCGAGCCCGGCCGCCGAGATAGCCCCGCTGTGGGGTTTTGCCTGCGGCGCGGCCACCGGAGTCCTCACCGGGGTCCTGGCCGCGTTCTCGGGCGGCCCGCTGGGCAGCGGGCGGCTCGCCGTGGTGGGGCCGTCCGGGTGGCAGGCGGGACTGGTGGCGACCCTGGAGGTGGGGGTGGCCTCCGCCGTGGCCGCGGGCGTCGCGAACTGGCTGCGGCTGCGTCGCGAGCCCGGGCTGGCGGAGGCGCTCGCCGCGCCCGCCGGCCCCGCGCCCGGTGGGACCGCACCCACGCACGACGGTTCCGGGACCAGGACCGAAGATGACGACGGCGACGGGCACCGGATCTTCGTCAATCCGTGGGCCGATGACGACGAGGCCTGGCATGACACCGAGCGCCGGGCGGCGCCGGGGCCGTCCGAACTGCCCTGAGGCAGCTACCCGCGGCCGGTCAGCCCGATCTCACGGTCCAGCGCATGGGAGAAACGGCTGTAGCAGGACTGGCTGGCCGTGATCGTGTTGGCGCCGCTCAGGCACCGGCCGTAGTCCGACAGCTGCCGCCCGAACAGGCCGAACGCCATCAGCATCACGCCGGCGAGCCCGACCCCG
>DATINY010000135.1:0-5999 GCA_035473755.1 Streptosporangiaceae bacterium | reverse complement strand
GACCAGCCGCCACGGGGCCCGCCGGCGCGGAGCATTCCGGCCTGGGGCCCGCCGCCACGGAGCCCGGCAGCGCGGAGTTCGCCCGCCTGACCGACCCGTTCCGGGCCGAGTTGCTGGCGCACTGCTACCGGATGCTGGGCTCGGCCGAGGAGGCCGAGGACCTGGTTCAGGAGACGTACCTGCGGGCGTGGCGCTCGTTCGGTGGGTTCGAGGGCCGTTCGTCGATGCGCACCTGGCTGTACCGGATCGCGACCAACGCGTGCCTGACCGCGATCGAGCGCCGCGGCCGCCGGCCCCTGCCGTCCGGGCTGGGCGGCCCGGCCGCGGACCCGGCGGCCCCGCTGGCGGCAGCGGCGGAGGTGCCGTGGCTGCAGCCGCTGCCCGACGTGCTGCTGGCCGCCGAGCACGGTGACCCGGCCGCGGTGGCCGCCTCGCGGGCGGGCATCCGGCTGGCCCTGGTCGCGGCGTTGCAGTACCTGTCCGCGCGGCAGCGGGCGGTGCTGATCCTGCGGGATGTGCTGGAGTGGCCGGCCGCGCAGGTCGCGGACCTGCTGGGCACCACGGCCACCGCCGTGAACAGCATGCTGCGGCGGGCGCGCGCCCAGCTCGCGCAGGTGCTGCCGGCCGAGGATGAGGTAACCGAGCCCGTGGAGCCGGGCCGGCGGGCGCTGCTCGACCGGTTCGCCGCGGCGTTCGAGAACGCCGACGCCGGGGGGCTGGCGGAGCTTCTGCGCGAGGACGTCGCGCTGGAGATGCCGCCGATGCCGGCCTGGTTCGCGGGCCGGGCGGCGGTCACGCGCTTCTTCGAGGCGCACGTGCTCGACGCCCCCGGGCGTTTCCGGATGGTTCCCACGATGGCCAACGGGCAGCCCGCGTTCGCCGCCTACCGGCGCGGCCGCGACGGCGCCTACGAGGCGCACGCCCTGCAGGTACTGACGGTCACGCCGTCCGGGATCGCGCGGCTGGTCATCTTCCTCGACCCGGCCCTGTTCCGCGCGTTCGGCCTGCCGCCGCGTTCCGGCGCCGCCGAGTCCGCGCCGGCCGCGCGCTGACCGTCGCTGCCGTGGCCGCGCTGACCGGGGCGCCGGAGCTGCTGGAACAGGCGGTCGGCTACGCGCTAGCCACCACCGCGCAAACCACCCCCCAGCTCCTGCCGCTGGCCACGCCCTGCGAAGGGTGGGACCTGCGGACGCTGCTGCTCCACGTCAGCGATTCGCTCGGCGTGCTGACCGATGCCCTGCAGGCCGGCCAGATCAGCGCCGGCCCACTCCCGGGCCACGAGCCCACCCCCGAGGCCGACCCCGTCGCCTTCCTGCGCCGCCAGGCGCGTGACCTCCTCGGGGCCTGCGCCGCCAGTGCGGAAAAGCGCCTCGTCGCCATCGCCGACCGCGAGTTGACCACGAGCATGGTCACCGCGGCTGGGGCCATCGAGATCGCGATCCACAGCTGGGACATCTCGGCCGCGTGCGGCGCCCGCCAACCGGTCCCGCCGGGCCTGGCCGCCGCGTTGCTGCCACTCGCCCCGCTGCTTATCCCCCGCGCCAGCCGCCCGGGGCTGTTCGCCGACCCGGTTCCCGTGCCCGTGCTGGCTTGCCCCGGCGACCGTCTCGTCGCCTTCCTCGGCCGCCAGCCGCGGCCTAGCGGCAGCGCCTGACCCCGCCGCTCCAGCCTGCAGTGCGGCCCCCATCGAATCGGCGTTTCTGCTGCCGATTCGATGCGGGGGCCCTCTGTAGGTCTGCCCGCGGCGATTCCGCGGGCTCCGGCTGGTCTACATCAATAAGCCGCCAAACGACCGGCGGCGGGAACCGCAGCACTCCGGGAGAATCGTTATGTCAAGCAATGACGTTAAGGGCACGACCGCGCTGGTCACCGGCGCCAGCCGGGGGTTCGGCCGGGGCATCGCCGCCGCGCTCAGCGGCGCGGGCGCGGCGGTCGTCGGGGTCGCCCGCGACGGCGCCGCGCTGGGAGAACTGCGCGCCGAGCTCGGCGAGTCCTTCACGCCGGTGAGCGCCGACGCGGCCGACCCCACCGTGGCCGGGCAGCTCATCGACGCCTACCGGCCCGGCATCCTCGTGCTCAACGCAGGCGCCGCCCCGCTGTCGCGCCCCCTTCAGCAGCACACCTGGCAGACGTTCAGCGTCAACTGGGACACCGACGTCAAGCAGGCGTTCCACTGGCTGCGCGAGGCGCTGCTCGCCCCGCTCGCGCCGGGCAGCACGGTCATCGCGATGTCCAGCGGGGCCGCCCTCCGGGGCTCGCCGCTGTCCGGCGGCTACGCCGGGTCGAAGGCCACGATCAGGTTCATCACCTCGTACGCCGCGGCGGAATCGGAGCGCGGCGGGCTCGGCATCAGGTTCATCTCGGTGCTGCCGCAGCTGACCCCCGCGACCGACCTCGGCGCCGCCGCGGTCGCCGCCTACGCCGCCCGGGAGGGCATGGACGTCGCCGCGTACCGGGAACGGTCCGGCCCGGCCCTGACCCCGGGGCAGGCGGGCGAGGCCTTCGTCGCCCTCGCCTCCGATCCCGGCCAGGCCGCCGGTTCCTACCTGCTCACGGCCGCAGGGCTCAGCCCCGTTCAGTGACGCCCACCGAACCAGGCCACAACTGAGCTGAGCTGACCCAGCACGCCGCCGCCACAACCACGGCCCCTGAGGCCGGGCTCACTCGCCGGCGGGGTCACGTGCTCCGCGCACCGTGATGACCGCCAGCCCGATGGCGAACACGACCCCGGCGCAGATCGCCGCGCCGGGGTCGTGCGGTGGCCGGGCCGGCCAGAGCCAGGGGGTGGTCAGCGCCGGGCCGTGCCACTGGGTGTACAGCCCGTAGGCGCCGGCCACCAGGTAGCCGACAGGGCCGACCCAGGCCAGGCCGCCGCCGAGAACGGCGGCGCACAGCAGGCCGAGGCCGGTCATCCCGGCCACGTTGCGCAGCACGTCAAGGGTGCCGCCGGCCAGGTGCGCCCCGGTCCCGGCGGCGGCCAGCGCGACCGCGGCCGCGACGGTCAGCGCCACCGTGGTGGCCAGCCGCAGGAACGGCAGCCGCCGGCCGGCGACGCGTTCCGGCTCCCCCAGCGGGCTGGCGGTGGTGATCGCGATGGCCGCCGCGCAGCCGGCCTCGAACACCAGCGGCAGCTGCAGCGCGCCGTAGGTGTCCCAGCTCCAGGCCAGCGCGATCCTCAGCCCGATGGCGCAGGAAGCTATGGCCATCGCGGCCGCGGGGGCCCGCCGGCTGGCGGCGTGCAGCCGCACCAGGCGCAGTCCCGCCGGCAGTTGCCCGACCGGCGGCGGCCCGCCTGCCCCCGTTGCCGCTGCCGTCGCCCCGGGCACCCCGCGGGCGGTCATGGCAGCTGGGCCAGGGTGATCCGGCCGGCCCGCAGCGCGGCCAGGTGCCGCACCAGCCAGGTGTGCCGGGTGGAGGCCGGCAGCGCGGCGAACCGCCGGGCCGCGGCATAGGCCGGCGAGCCGGGCGCCGGCCCAGGCGGGGGCATCCCGAACCCGTTGCCCGGCGGCGTGATGCCCGCCGGCGACCCGGTCGCCGGCCCCCTGGCCGCCATGATCAGCGCCGCTGTGACCGCCTGCTGCGCCGGCGATGCGCCGCGGCCGCCGCCGGTGACGCCCGCCACGATGGCGGGCCCGGCGTTTGACCGCAGCGCGGCGGCCAGCGCGCTGGTGGTCATGGCCGGCCCGGGCAGCTGGTCGAGCAGGAGCAGGCGGAACACCGGCGGGCGGCCGACGGTGGACGGGCCGGCCAGGCCGACGCCGACCGAGTTGCCTGGTCCCTGCCGGTAGGTCGCCGCGGCCTGGCTGATCCGGACCGGCGCGCCGGGCAGGCCCGCCACCTCGGTGAGCACCGGCGCGAGGGCGCCCACCGTGGCCGGCAGGTACCCGGCATAGGCGGGGTTCAGGCAGACCGGGATTCGCGTGTGGCTGCAGACCGGGGTGTAGCGGACCGGCCGGTCGCTGGCCGCATTGTGCAGGGCCGGGATGGCGATCATGCCGTGCGCGTCCAGCTTGCCGGTGCCGGCCAGCGCGACGGCGGTCCCGGCCGCCAGCAGGCCGGCCGCGGTGATGGCCGCGGCGGGCCGGCGCAGCCATGTCCCGCCCGGACCCCCGGGCAGGGCCAAGGCGCCCAGGACCGCCACGGTGAGCCCGGCCAGGAACATCACCTGGGCGATGGGCAGGTCGGGAAGATAGTGGTAGAAGGTCGCCACACCCGCGTCGGGCCCGATGTCCCAGGGGGCGGCGACCAGCGGCGAGACCTGCCAGTAGGACTGGCTGCCCTGGATCAGCTGCGTGCTGAGCCCGAGCACGAAGAACGCGGCAATCGTCGCCAGCGGCGCCGTGAACCGGCCGGGGACGGCCGCCCCGGCGGCGAACCCGAGCGCGGACAGGGCGGGCAGGCTCGCCGCGGCAACCGCGGCCGGCCACCACAGCGGACCGCCCCACGTGGCCTGCCGCGCGGTCATCCCATACAGGACAGCCACACACCCCAGATAGCCCACCATGGCCCAGCAGGTGGTGGCGGCCCAGGTGGCGAGCTGACGGACCCACCGTGGCCGGGCGGTGACCGTCACCTGGTCGGTGGTGTGGCGGCGGCCTTCCCTCGACCCCATCCACGCGGCCGCGCCGGCCACCGGCGACGCGAAGGCCAGCAGGGCGCCGCTCTGCAGGGCCCGGGCGCGCATGTTCCACAGCGGCGGCATGGCCATGGCCTTGCGGTAGGTGGTGAACCAGAACAGCGCGACGGCCACCGGCAGCAGCCACAGCATCGCGTTGTTGAGCAGCTCCAGCCGCAGCAGCCGCCCCGCCGCCGGCCAGCGCCCGGGCCTGACCGGGACCGGCCGGGAGACGGTCCCGGCACCCGCCGTCATGACCGTGCCGCCGCGAGGACCGCGCTGTACCCGCGCTCGATCGGGGCATCGCCAGTGCCGTGTCCCTGGCCCCGGGCGGCCAGGTCGCCCGGGGTGCCGTGGAAGACGATCTTCCCGGCGTCCATCAGCGCCACCTCGGTGCAGGCGGCCCCGACGTCCTCGACCAGGTGGGTGGAAACGATCACGGTGGCGTGCTGGCCGGCGTCGCGCAGCAGGGCGCGGAACACCACCCGCTGCTCGGGGTCCAGCCCGGCGGTCGGCTCGTCCAGCAGCAGCAGCTCCGGCTCGTTGACGATCGCCTGCGCTATCCCCACGCGGCGCTGCATCCCCCCGGACAGGGTCCGCAGCTTCGCCTTCGCCTGGCCGCCGAGCCCGGTCCGCTCCACCGCCGCCGCCACCGCGGCCGGGATCCGCGCCGCCGGGATCTCCTTCAGCAGCGCGAAGTACTCCACGAACTCCGCGACCGTGAAGCCCGGGTAGTAGCCGGGATTCTGCGGCAGGTACCCGAGACGGCGGCGGATCTCCCGCCGCGGGCCGTAGGAGCCGGGATCGCGGCCGAGCAGCCGCAGCCGGCCCGAGGTGGGCGGGATGGCCGTGGCCATCATCCGCAGCAGCGAGGTCTTGCCCGCGCCGTTGGGTCCCAGCAGCCCGAACACCCCGGGACCGGCCCGCAGGTCCACCTGCGCCACCGCCATGGTCCGGCCGAACGAGCGGCTCAGACCGGTGATCTCGACGTTCATGATCGCCTCCCGGAGCAGGTATGGGACAAAGCGCGGCGCGTAAGGAAAGGCACCGCGTCCAAGCTGCCCGGCGGGCCCGGCTGGGTCGTCACACCGGGGAGCCGGATCCGCGGTCATACCACGCAGGTAGCCAGGGACGGTCCAGCGGTGGACTGATACCTGGGTATGACAACGCTGGCGTGATGAGCAGGGTGGGCCTGGCGACCTACCCTGGGGATCGTGAAACGGATGCCCGGCATCCCACCGGCCGCCAGCAGCGCCCGGGGGCCGGCACGCGCCGCGGCCGGGCGGGTGTGGCGCGGGCTGGTCCAGGTGCTGACCGGCCCCGACCCGCCGTCGGTGTGGCGATGGCATTCACCGCAGGAGCGCCGGGTCGCCTACGCCGCGCT
>DATINY010000134.1:0-13974 GCA_035473755.1 Streptosporangiaceae bacterium | reverse complement strand
CGTGCGGCTGTCGTTCAGCATGTGGCATCCGGCATTCCCGATGGGCGCCTATGCCTTCACCCCGACACGAGCGTCTTCGTCGACTACAACCAGAACGCCCGCGACCACACGATCGCCAGTGCCTACTCGGTGCGCGGCGTGCCGGAGGCGACCGTGTCCACCCCCATCGCCTGGGACGAGATCGACGACGTTGACCCGCGTGCGTTCACCATCGCCACCGTGCCCGCCCGCTTCGCCGAGCTCGGCGACCTGCACCGGGGCATCGACGACTCCGCCTATTCCCTGGACAGCCTGCTGGAATGGGCCGAACGCGACGGGCTCGACTAGGGCGTGCCCAAGGCCAGGACACCGGCCGGGTGCGGCTCACCGGGTATCTTGCGGCTCCAGCCGGGCGATGACCCAGGCGGTCAGCGCGCCGCCGCAGTTTGTGGCGAGATGAAGCAGTATGGGCGCGGCCAGGCTGCCCGAACGCGTCCGCAGCCATGACAGGAGCACACCGCCGGCCGCCGTCGCCGCCACGCCCGCGCTGACGCCGGTCAGGGTACTCCCCGGGCTGCCCGCCAGCCCGTTGATGCGCAGAGCGGCCGCGGTCGGGACGATATGCCAGATGCCGAATACGCCACTGGTCACCGCGATGGCGGCGCCGGCGGGCATGACCCGGCCCAGCGCCGCCTGCAGCACCCCGCGGAAGGCGGTCTCCTCCCACAGCACGGTGCCGAGCGGGATACGGACCAGGGCTTGATGGGCGACCTCGCGCCCGCTCAGGCCCGCGATCCGGTCGTCCCTGAGGACGGGGCGCGTGGCCGGCACGGCGGCGATCAGCACCCACCCGGCCGCCGTGGCGGCGGCCGCCGCGGACCCCAGACGCAGGCCCGGCGCCAGCTCCTCGCGCCCGAGACCCACGTCGGTGGCGGTCAGGCCGCTCACGGCCGCCGCCGCCAGGGCAGCACCGGTGGCGCCGACGTTGAGCAACGTGTACCGGCGGCGGTGCCAGGGCAGCAGCCCGGCGACGTTGTTGTACGCCGCGAGTACGGCACAGGACGCGACCGCGAACCCCACGTCCCTCCGCCGCTGGTACCCCAGGCCCTCCCGGCCCCCCTGGCCCGCCGCCCACCCACGACTCATGTCCTCAGCCGCCGGGATGGACGAGGCCGGTCTCGTAGGCGAGGACGACGGCCTGGGTGCGGTCGCGCAGCCCGAGCTTCATCAGGATGCGGCTCACGTGGGTCTTCACCGTCTGTTCCGCGACGACCAGGTAGCCGGCGATCTCAGCGTTCGACATGCCGCGCGCGACCAGGGCGAGCACCTCGGACTCGCGGTCGGTCAGCTCCTTCAGGTGCTCGCGGCTGGGGCTGCGGGGCGCGCCCATCCGCGCGAACTCGGCGATGAGGCGCCGGGTCACCCCGGGGGACAGGAGCGCGTCGCCCGCTGCGACCAGCCGCACGGCCGCGGCGAGCTCACCGGCGGAGGCGTCCTTGAGCAGGAAGCCGCTGGCCCCCGCGCGCAGCGCCTCGTACACGTAGTCGTCGAGGTCGAAGGTGGTCAGCACCAGCACCTTCGGCGCGCCGTCCATCGCGGTGATGACCCGGGTCGCCTGCAGGCCGTCGAGCACCGGCATGCGGACGTCCATCAGGATCACGTCCGGATGTAGCTCGCCCGCCCGGGCGACGGCCTCCTCGCCGTTCACGGCCTCGGCGATGACCTCGATGTCCGGCTGGGCGTTCAGCAGGACAGAAAATCCGGATCGCACCATCCCCTGATCGTCGGCGACCACAACGCGGATGGTCACGGTGCTCCCTCCGGGTCGCTTCCGAGCGGAAGAGCGGCGGTCACCAGGAACTCGCCGTTCGGGGCGGGGCGCGCTTCGAGGTGCCCGCCCAGCA
Source organism: Streptosporangiaceae bacterium (assembly GCA_035473755.1). GTDB lineage: Bacteria > Actinomycetota > Actinomycetes > Streptosporangiales > Streptosporangiaceae > UBA9676. The sequence goes on along the minus strand of DATINY010000134.1, from coordinate 12,091 downwards.
TGGCGGCGCGTTCACGCATGCCAATGATGCCGTGGCCGCCGCCGTCGCTGGGCCCCGGCTCGCCCGGCTGCTCCCACAAGGCCTGGGCCCCGGGCGCGCACGAGTCGTTGCGGACCTCGATCACCAGGGCCGCCTCGCCGTAGTGCAGGTGCACCTGGACCGCGGCGCCCGGCGCGTGCCGCATGGCGTTGCTCAGCGCCTCCTGCACGATCCGGTAGGCGGACAGATCCACCCCTTGCGGTATCGGCCGGGGCGTCCCGCTGACGTCGGACGTGACCGTCACGCCGCCGTTGCGCGCCGATTCGAGCAGGCCGGGCAGGTCGTCCAGGCCGGGCTGCGGCGCCGTGTCCGGTGTCTCGCTGCGCAGCACGCCCAGGACGCGGCGCAGCTCGTTGAGGCCGCTCAGCGCGCTGGCGCGGATCTCGGCGAAGCTCTCGACCAGCTCCTTCGGCGGGTCGGTGGTCTTGTAGGGCGCGGCCTCGGCCTGGATGGCGATCACCGACATGTGGTGGGCGACGACGTCATGCAGCTCACGGGCGATGCGCTGGCGTTCCTCCAGCAGCGCACGCTCGCCCTCATGGCGGCGTTCGGCCACCTCCAGCTGCTCACGCCCGCTTCGCCGCGACCGGACGAACGCCCCGCCGAGCAGCAGGATCAGGGTGAGGACGATGGCGGCCGGGCTGCTCGGCTCGTTGATGACGATCGCGCCGGCCGCCGTGACGACGCCCGCCGTGATCACCACCCACGTCGCGCAGCGGACGGACACCGCGTACAGGCACAGGCCGTAGACGATGGCCCCGGCCGGGATGTACGCGGACGTCCCGATCGAGTGCGACGGGATGATGGCCCGGCCGACCACCAGCATGGCGGCCGCCGAGGCCAGCCAGGCGGTCAGCGGGAACCGGTTCCGCAGGACCAGCGGCGCGCACAGCACGAACGACGCCCCGATGATCTGCACCGGGGTGTCGTGGCTGTTGTACACGGCGTTCGCGCCCGTCAGCGACTTGTTCGTGAGGACGAAGGCGATCACCGCGATGAGCACGTCCGCGGCGAACACCAGGTCCAGCCGCCCGCGCCGCAGCCAGCGCGGGCGGGGCGCTGGCGGCGCCGTGACGCGCGCCCGGAGCGGGCGCGCCTGCTCAGGGCGCGCGGGACCGGAGCTCATGCCCTCAGGGTAGGGCCGGCGTGGTCCGCCTGCCGTGACCCCAGCGGCGTATCTGCCCGGTCATACCGAGGTACGGGGTGGCCTACGGGCGGCCCGCCGGCGGCCTGCGCCAGGGGGCGGGCGGCTCACCCTCCTGGTACCCGCGCGGCAGGCGGGAAGTGGGCTCTGCAGGCCGACGCCGACTAGCCGCCCACGTCCGTAATTTCCTGACCAGCACCCCTGCTGAACAGGAAGGACGCAGCCATGAGGCTCCGCCGTATAGGCGCCGTCGGCGCCGTGACCGCCGCTGCCGCCGCCACCGTGTTCGCGATCACGGCGGCGGTGTTTCCCAGTGCCCCGGCCGACCGGATGCAGCCGCTCCCGGCCCTCACCACGAACGCGCTGACAGCGCGTTACGCCGCCAACTCGGTCGCGATCGCGAAGGCCGCAAGATCTGCGTGGCGATCTGGCGACCCGGCTCTCGCCCGGGCGCTGGACGCCATGGGGGGGAAGCATTTCCTCAGCTTCGACCCGCGTGGCCAGGGTGAGGCGATCGAGGTCCTCGGCAACCTGGCCACGGCGACCCGGGTGGCCATCATGGTGCCCGGCTCAGACACCTCCCTCACGACGTTCTTCTCCCGGGGCACCGCCTCGCCGGGTGGCGGGGCCGCCGCCCTCGCGGCGCAGGCCCGCCGGCTGGACCCCGGCGCCCACCTGGCGATCCTCGCCTGGCTCGGCTACGCCACCCCGGGCACCCTCAGCCCGGCCGTCATGACGTCGGGCGACGCCGGGCAGGGGGCGAGCGCGCTGCGGCCGCTGGTGACCGGCCTGGCCGCCCGCGGCGACCAGGTCGCCCTGCTGTGCCACAGCTATGGGTCAGTGGTGTGCGGCCTGGCCGCGCCCCACCTGCCCGTCACCGATATCGCGGTGTTCGGCAGCCCGGGCATGGACGCCGGCTCGGCCCGGCAGTTGGACACCAGCGCCCGGGTGTGGGCGGGCCGGGCGAGCGGCGACTGGATCCGCTACGCGCCGCACATCCAGCTGCTCGGGCTCGGCTTCGGCGAGGACCCCACGGCCCCGGCCTTCGGCGCCCGCCCGTTCAGCTGCGGCGGTACCGGGCATAGCGGCTACCTCCGCCCCGGGAGCATGTCCCTGCGCAACCTGGCCTACATCGCCCTCGGCGACCCCGCCGGGGTGACCCGATGACCCGCCGCCCGGCCACCGGGGTCCGGGGCCTGGCGGCACGGATCGACGCCGCCACACCGGCGCACCGGGACCGCACCGTCGACGCGCTCCGCGCCCTGGCCATCGCCGGGGTCATCCTCGGGCACTGGCTGGTCACCGCGCTGGTGATGGGCAGCGGCAAGACGGGTGGGACGGTGCACGACGCCAGCCCGCTGGCCTCGCTGCCCGCCCTCACCCCGCTGTCGTGGATCTTCCAGACGCTCGCCATCTTCTTCCTCGTTGGCGGCTACGCGGCCGCGCGCAGCTACACCGGGGACTACCTCTCCTGGCTGCGCAAACGCCTGGCCCGGCTGACCCGTCCGGTGGCGGTGTTCGTTGCCGTGTGGGTGCCGCTCGCGATAGCGCTGAGCCTCGGCGGGATGCCACGCCCGACCGAGCGCACCGTGCTCACGCTGGTGCTCGATCCCCTGTGGTTCCTGGGGGTGTTCGCCGTGCTGACGGCGCTGACCCCGCTGGCCGTGGCGATGGTGCGCCGGCTCGGTGCGTGCGCGGCCTGTGTCCCCGCCGCCGTCGTCGCCGCGGTCGACCTGGTGCGGTTCGGGACCGGTGGGCCTGCCTGGGTCGGCTGGGTCAACGTCGTTGCCGGCTGGATGGTGCCGTACCTGCTGGGCATAGCGTGGGCGCGGGGGTCGTTCCGCGGCTGGCGGATCCCGGCGCTCATGCTCGCCGGCGGGGCCGCCGCCACGGCGGCGCTGGTCATGTGGGCCGGGTACCCGGCGAGCATGGTCGGGGTCAACGGCCAGGCCATCTCGAACCTGAACCCGCCCACCCTCGCCGCCGTGACCTTCGGCATCGCCCAGGTCGGTCTGGCGCTGCTGCTGCGCGAGCCGCTGGCCCGGTGGATGCGCCGCCCGCTGGCGTGGGCGGCGATCGCGACGGTCAACCTGTCGGCTATGACGCTGTACCTCTGGCACCAGACCGCGTTCCTCGCCGTCACCGCGGCTGGCCAGGCCGTCGGCCGGCTGCCGGGTCTGCTGACCGCCCCATCGAGCACCCTGTGGATCGCGGAGCGGCTCGCCTGGCTGCCGGCGTTCGCCGCCGCCCTCGCCGTCCTGTGGGTGGTGTTCCACCGGGCCGAGCGGCGCCGGGTGCCGGCGGCGCGGGGCGCCGGGCGCGGTGGGAAGATGGCAGGCCGTGAGCGCGGTTCACCGCGGAGTCTGGAGGTCCGATGAGCGGCGACGACGCCAGCATCCTGCCTGATCTGGTCGCGGGGCGGCTGAACACGGCGGTCGTGTCGGACATCCTGGACGGCCTCGGCCACCGTGACCACGTCCTTGACCCGGCCATCCGCCCGCTCGGCGATGCCCCGGTGATCGCCGGCTGGGCCAACCCCTTCCTCGTCGCCGAGGTGGACGAGATACCCGCCGACCCCTACACCGGCGAGATCGCCGCGATGGACGACATCGCGCCGGGCGACGTCGTCCTCGTCGCGGCGGGCGGCTCGGCCCGCGCCGCCTGCTGGGGAGAGCTGTTCTCCACGGCGGCCCTCGCCCGGGGGGCCCGCGGCACCCTGATCGATGGGTACTGCCGCGACGCGCAGGTGATCGCCGCCCTCGGCTACCCGGTGTGGTGCCGCGGGCTGCTGCCGCTGGACGTCAAGGGCCGGCTCGCGGTGACCGCGTGGCGTGAGCCCGCCGTTGTCGGCGGGCTCACGGTGCGGCCGGGGGATCTGGTGGTGGCCGACGCCGACGGCGCGGTCGTCGTCCCGGCCCGGCTCGCCGACGAGGCGGTCGGGCGCGCGCTGGACAAGGTGTCAAAGGAGAACCGGGTGCGGGAGGCGCTGGCGGAGGGGAGCACCCTGCGCAGCGCCTACGACCGGTTCGGCGTCCTGTGAGAGGCCGTGTAACCCGCCCGGGCCTGGGTACCGGGTCACGGGGTTGCCCGCCCGGCGGGCGCCGCGAAACGATCGGGGATGGACATGGCTGGCCCGGCCGCAGCCGGGATGTGGTGTGGCCAGGTCCGGCTGATCGGTGTGCGAGGAGTGAGCGATGAGGCCGTTGCGCAGCTACGTGGGCGGAGCGTGGGTGGCGCCGGCCGGCGATGGCCGGCCGGCGTTCGACGCGGTGACGGGGGAGGAGATCGCCCGGGTCTCGTCGGCCGGCATCGACATGGCCGCGGCGCTGGAGTACGGGCGGGGCACCGGCGGCCCGGTGCTGCGCGCGCTGACGTTCCATCAGCGGGCCGCGCTGCTCAAGTCGCTGGGCGCGGCGCTGCGCGAGCACCGGGAGGAGCTCTACGCGCTGTCGGCGCGGGCGGGGTCGACGCTGTACGACGCCAGGTTCGATGTGGACGGCGGCATCGGCGTGCTGCTCAGCTACGCCAGCAAGGCCCGGCGTGAGCTGCCCAACGACACCATTTACACCGAGGGTGCGGCCGAGCCGCTGGGCCGGGGCGGGCAGTTCCTCGGCCAGCACATCCTCACCCCGCGCCGTGGGGTGGCGGTACAGGTCAACGCGTTCAACTTCCCGGTCTGGGGGCCGCTGGAGAAGCTCGCCCCGGCGTTCATCGCGGGCATGCCCAGCCTGATCAAGCCGGCCAGCCAGACCGCCTACCTCACCGCGCGGCTGGTCGAGCTGATCGCCGCCTCCGGCCTGCTGCCGGACGGGTCGCTGCAGCTGGTCTGCGGGGGCGCCGGCGACCTGCTGGACCACCTCGGCGAGCAGGACCTCGTCGCGTTCACCGGCTCGGCCGCTACGGCCCGGACGCTGCGCGCGCACCCGGCGCTGGTCGCCCGCTCGGTGCGGTTCAACGCCGAGGCCGACTCGCTCAACTGCTCCATCCTGGGGCCGGACGCGGGGCCGGGCACGCCCGAGTTCGGCCTGTTCGTTAAGCAGCTCATCGCCGAGATGACGGTCAAGGCGGGGCAGAAATGCACCGCGATCCGGCGGGCGCTGGTGCCCGGCGCGGTCGTGGGTGAGGTCACCGACGCGGTGAGCGCGGCCCTGGCCGGGGTGGTGGTCGGGAACCCGGCGGAGCAGGGCGTGCGGATGGGCGCGCTGGCCAGCCGCGACCAGCTGGCCGAGGTACGCCGTTCGGTCAGCGAACTGCTGCCGGCCGGGCGGCTGGTCTTCGGTGACCCGGACCGGGTGGAGGTGGCCGGCGCCGACCCCGAGCGGGGCGCGTTCATCTCCCCGCTGCTGCTGCGCTGCGACGACGCCACCCGGGCCGAGCCGCACGAGGTGGAGGCGTTCGGCCCGGTGAGCACGGTCATCGGCTATCGCGACGCCGCCGATGCGGTCCGTCTCGCGGCCCGCGGCCGGGGGAGCCTGGCCGGGTCGGTGGTCACCGCCGACCCCGCGTTCGCCCGCGAGGTGGTGACGGGGCTGGCGCCCTGGCACGGCCGGATCCTGGTGCTCGACCGGGACGACGCGGCCGAGTCCACCGGCCATGGGTCCCCGCTGCCCGTGCTCGTGCACGGCGGCCCCGGGCGGGCCGGCGGCGGCGAGGAGCTGGGCGGCATCCGCGGCGTGCTGCACCACATGCAGCGCACCGCCGTCCAGGCCAGCCCGCGGATGCTCAGCTCGGTGACCGGCCGGTGGGTCCCCGGCGCGCCCCGGGACACCGACGCCGGGCACCCGTTCCGCAAATCGCTGGCCGAGCTGCGGCCCGGTGACACCGTGGTCGCGGGGCCGCGCACGGTGACGCTGGCCGACATCGAGCACTTCGCCGAGTTCACCGGCGACACCTTCTACGCGCACATGGACGAAGACGCCGCCCGGGCCAACCCGTTCTTCGACGGCCGGGTGGCGCACGGCTACCTGGTCCTGTCCTTCGCGGCCGGCCTGTTCGTCCAGCCCGACCCCGGCCCGGTCCTGGCCAACTACGGGCTGGAGAACCTGCGGTTCACCACGCCGGTCTACCCCGGCGACGCGCTGACCGTGACGCTGACCTGCAAGCAGATCATCCCGCGCGAGGACGCCGGCTACGGCGAGGTCCGCTGGGACGCCGTCGTCGCCAACCAGGACGGCGCCTCGGTCGCCACCTACGACGTGCTCACCCTGGTCGCCAAGGACTCGCCGCCGTGACGCCGGACCTCAGGCCGGACAGCTCTCGTGCACCCAGGTCCCGCTGACGCGTCTGCGGACGTCCTGCCCCGGCGCCACCGGCAGGCCGCAGCGTCCGCATCGCTGGCCAGCGGCGCGCGCCGCGTTGCCGCTGCCGTCCAGCATCGGCGGGGCGGCGCCGGGCCTGCCGGGCCAGGCCGGGCGGGGGGTTGTCACGGCCAGGCCCAGCCCACCGGGGCAGAAGTGCTCCAGATGCGCGTCACGTACCTTCTCGTCGATCCGCATGGCTCCTCCCATCGTCCCAGCACGGGAGCAGGGGACAATGTTCCGGCCGGCCGGGGTCAGGGCCAGCCGGCGAACCTGCCGATGACGCCGAACGCGCTGAGCAACCCGGCCGCCGTCAGCACCGCTATCGCCGCCAGCGCGGTGCCGGTCCGCGCCGGTCAGATTGACGGCGGGCCGTGGGGCGCGCGGCACCAAGGTGTGTTCAGGCCGGCGTCAGCTCCGGGATGCGCCGGCGCGGTGCTGCCGCGGGCTGACGCCGCGGACGCGCTTGAACGCGGTGCTGAGCGCGAACGGGCTGCCGTAACCGACCTGCGATGCCACGGCGCCGATGGTGGCGCCCGGCTCGCGCAGCAGATCGGCGGCCAGCGCGAGGCGCCAGCTGGTCAGGAAGGCCATGGGCGGCTCGCCGACGAGCTCGGTGAAACGGCGGGCCAGGCCCGCGCGGGACACGTTGGCGGCGGCGGCCAGCTCGGCCACCGTCCAGGGGTGGGCCGGGTTGTGATGGAGCAGGCGCAGGGCCCGGCCGACGACCGGATCGCCGTATGCCCGGTACCATCGCGGGGCGTCGGTGCCGGGCCGGGCGAACCAGGCCCGCAGCACCGCGATCAGGAGGAGATCGAGCAGGCGGTCGAGCACCGCCTCCTGGCCGGGCTCGTCCTTGACGATCTCATCGGCCAGCAGCGGGATCAGCGGGCAGTCCCAGTCGCCCTCGCGCAGGACGAGCACGGCCGGCAGCGCCCGCAGCAGGCGCTGGCTCACCTCGCCGTCCAGGTGGTAGGTGCCGGTGAGCAGCACCGTGGCGCCATCCGGGCTGTTGCCCCAGGTGCGTACCCCCAGCTCGGTCATCTGCTTGAGCTCTCGCCCGTCGGGCGAGGTGCAGCGCTGGCCGGGGTGGATGACGGCCTGCGGCGGCGTGGCCGGGTGGTCGGCGACGGTGTAGGGGTCGGGGCCGCGGACGACCGCGACGTCCCCGTGATCGAGGCGTACCGCCCCGCCATCGCCGGGAACGATCCACGCCCGGCCGCGGACGACCGCGACCAGGGTCAGCGGCGCCTCGTCCTGGATGCGCAACGACCACGGCGGGTCCATGCTCGAGCGCAGGAGGAACGCCCCCCGCGCCCGGGGCCCGTCGAGAAGTCCGGCGAGCGCGTCCATGACAAGACTCTAGACGCATACGAATGTTTCTGCGCTATCCAGCCATGGACAGTCTCAAGTGGAGTTGTCTTAACTGGGTGGCATGAACGCAGACGTGAGCACGCGGGGTTCGACGGCACCGGCGCCGGATGGCGCCGGCCGGTCCGGCCGGGACGGTGCGCGATGACCGGCCTGCTGGCGTGGGTGACGCTCGGGACCGCCCTGGGCTGCGGCCTGTGCGCCGGCGTCTTCTTCGCCTTCTCGGCCTTCGTCATGCCCGCCCTCGGCCGCCTGCCGTCGGGGCAGGGCATCGCGGCCATGCAGTCGATCAACAGGCTGGCGGTCACCCCCGCCTTCATGACGGCGCTGTTCGGGAGCGCGCTGGCCTGCGCCGGGCTGGCCGTCTGGGGCGTGGTGGCCTGGGGCGAGCGCTCCGCCCCCTGGCTGGTCGCCGGCAGCGTGCTCTACCTGGCCGGCGCGATCGTGGTGACGATCGCCGCCAATGTGCCGCTCAACGACGCGCTGGCGGCCACCCGCCCGGACGGCACCGGCGCCGCCGACCGCTGGCGCAGCTACCTTCGCCGTTGGACGGCGTGGAATCACCTGCGGGCGGCCGCCGCGCTCGCCGCGGCCGGGCTGCTCATCGTGGCGCTCCAGCTGGGCTGAGGCGCCGGTCCCGGCCGCGGCCGGGACCCGGTGCGGCCGCCACCGCCGGCCGCGCCCGGCCAGGGGCGGCTACAGGCCGCGCTGGCGGGGCGGGGGCGTGCCCTCAACGCGGGCGAACCGGCAGCGGCGGGCGCCGTACAGGCTTACCTCCAGCTCCGCGCCGCCGGCGAGCGGCCGGACCGTGAGGCCCTCGCCCGCCCACACGCCCTCGGACGCCGGTGACACGGCCCTCGGCGGGGCCAGCCCGATCTCGACGGTTGCCGCCCCGGTGGCCGCGCCGTCAGCGGCGGCGAGCGTGGCGTGGGCGTGCAGTTCCTGGCTGTAGTAGGTGCCGGCCGGTGGCGCCGTGGCCGGCGGCTCGCCCGCGCGCCGGTAGACCTCGGGCGGCTCGTCGCCGACGACCTCCTCCAGCCACAGCTCGGCGCCGGCCGGCCGGAGCCGGAGCGAGCCGGCGCACCCGAGGCCGCGCCAGCTGCCGTCGGACATCGCCGCATAGCGGAACGTGGAGCCGCCCTCGACATGGGTGACCGTGCCGTCGCCGGCGGCGCCGATCGCCATGTGGGTGTCCAGTTCGGGGGAGTACCACAGGCCGGTGACGGCCGGCTGGGCGGCCAGCGCCCCGCGCTCGCCGAGCCGGGCCGGCGGCGCCGGGGCGGCCACGCCGGCCAGCCGTTCGGCGATGCGCACAGCGATCTCGGCCGGGAACGTGTCGTCGCGGTTGGCCAGCACCGCAACGCCCACGCCGCCGTCGATCAGGTAGGCAAGCGCCGACCGGAACCCGTCGATGTGGCCCGAATGCAGATGGAGCCGGCGGCCGCCGACCGTGGTGATCTCCAGGCCGAGCGCGTAGGGCAGCCGCCGCCCGTCCGCGAGCACGGCGGGCTCGAGCAGCCCATCGCGGATGTCGGCGCCAAGCGTTGCGCCGGTCAGCATGAAGTGGTGCCATCCGGCGAGATCGCTGATCGAGGTGACGACGCCGCCGTCGCCGACCGTCTCCTCGGTGATGTCGGCCCGCCGCCAGCTGCCGTCGGGCGCGGGTGTGTAGCCGGTGGCCAGCCCCGGCACGGGCAGGGTGAGGTCATCGCGGAAGCGGGTGGCGCGCATGCCGAGCGGGCCGAACAGCCGGTCCGCGGCGAACTCGGCCAGCGACCGCCCGCTCACCCGCCGGAGGGCCGCCGCGGCGAGGACGAAACCGCTGTTGGAGTAGGACCAGCCGGTGCCGGGCGGGAAGTTGAGGCCCGTCTGCCCGGCCAGCAGGCGCATGAGCCGTGCCTCATCCATGCCCGCAACCGGCACGCCCGCCAGCTCGCACAGCGAGTAGTACTCCCGCAGGCCGCTGGTGTGGGACAGGCACTGCCGCAGCGTGACCGGGACGGGCAACGCTAGCTCGGGCAGGTGCCTGCGCACGTCCTCGTCCAGCGACAGCATGCCGTCGCGCTGCATCAGCAGCAGGCAGGCGGCGGTGAACTGCTTGCTCGCGGACGCGATGTCGAAGATGGTGCCGGGGCCGACCGGGACGTCATGCTCAATCACCGCGCAGCCGGCGGCTGCCTGTGCCACCAGGGCGCCGTCGCGGTAGACGCCGACCGCGTGGCCCGGGCCGCCGTCGGTCACATACGGCGCGATCAGGGCGGCGAGCTCTCCCGGGTCCACCGGCGGCACTTTAGCCGCCCGCCCGTGTGTGCGCCAGACCGGCGGCCGGACGCGCGTAGCCTGTGTGCGGTGGCGCGACCTGGGAGGGACCTCGATGGCTGACGCCGACGACGTGCGCCGCCTGGCGCTGGCGCTGCCTCACGTGGTGGAGATCGACAGCGACGGCTTCGACTTCCGCGTGGGCGACAAGGGGTTCGTCTGGTCCTACCCCGAGCGCGCGCCGGGCCAGCCGCGGCTGATCCGGACCGACATCGCGGTGCTGTACGTCGGCGACGAGGCCGAGAAACAGGCGCTGCTCCTCGGCGAGCCCGGGATCTTCTTCACCGCACCCGGCTACGACGGGTGGCCGCTGGTGATGGTGCGGCTGGCGGAGGTGGACGTCGAGCGCCTGGCGGAGCTGGTGACCGATGCGTGGCGGATGCGCGCCCCCACCGCGCTGGCCGGCGAGCTCGGCGAGGCCGGCGGCATCCCAGGCGTGGGACACGGCTGACTGGCCCGGACCGATGAGTTCGGCCGGGGCAGGGAGTCAGCACCAGTGGAGATCGACAACCCGGTAAGGGGGCAGCCATGACCGAGCCGAAGACCCACACCCTGGACGCGCCGGGCGCCGTGCTGCACTACGACGTCCGCAGCAACGACGCCAGCAGCGAGCCGGTCCTGCTGCTCATCGGGTCACCGATGAGCGCCGCCGGGTTCGTCACCCTGGCCGGCCATTTCACCGACCGCACGGTGGTGACCTACGACCCCCGTGGGTCCGGGCGCAGCAAGCGTACCGACGGCGCCTCGCGGTCCATGACCGAGGAGCAAGCGGACGATCTGCACCGGCTGATCGGCGCGCTGGACGCCGGGCCGGTGGACATCTTCGCCAGCAGCGGTGGCGCCGTCAACGCGCTGGCCCTGGTGGCCAGGCACCCGGAACAGGTCCGCACCCTCGTGGCGCACGAGCCGCCGACCGCGCAGGAACTGCCGGACCGCGAGCCGGCGCTGGCCGCGTGCGAGGGCATCCATGAGACCTACCTGCGCGAGGGCTACGGCCCGGCGATGGCGAAATTCATCGCGCTCGTCAGCTACGAGGGCCCGATCCCGGCCGGTTTCGCTGACCAGCCCGGTCCGGACCCCGCCAATTTCGGGTTGCCGGCCACGGACGATGGTTCCCGGGACGACCCGCTCGTCGGGCTGAACATGCCTTCGACCCCCGGCTACCGGCCCGATTTCGCCGCGCTCCGCGCGGCACCGACCCGCATCGTCGTCGGCGTCGGCGCACAATCGGCCCAGATGCTGGCCGGCCGCGCCGGGGTTGCCGTGGCCGGGCGGCTCGGGACGGCGCCCGTCACCTTCCCGGGCGGCCACGACGGGTTCCTCGGCGGCGAATACGGCAGCACCGGCGAACCGGACGCCTTCGCCGCCACCCTGCGCAAGGTCCTCGACGGCTGACGGCTCTCCCGGTCAGAGGGGAGGGACCCGAGGCCTGGGCGGGGGAGGCGGCCGGCGCGGAGGGCGGCAGACCGCTCAGTCGCGCAGGACCCAGAGGCACTGGGCGCTGGTGTCTCCGACGTTGCGCCAGGCGTCGATGCCGCGGCGGGACGCGAGCAGGGTCTCGCCGCGGCGCAGCACGGGACGGCCCGATGCGAGCACTACCTGGACCAGGCCGTTGACCACCCCGACGAGCTCGGTGCCCTTGTGGGCGAAGGGGGCCTCGATGGCCGCCCCTCGCGGCAGTGTGACCAGGTAGGCGCGCAGGCCCGCCTCGGCGTCGTCGAGCAGCGGCAGGACCGAGCCTCCGGGCACGCTGCCGGGGCCGTGGCGCCTGCCGATCCGGTAGTCGGGGGTGACCTCACCGCCCAGCAGCTCATCGAGGGTGATGTTGAGGCGCCCGGCCAGGGTGAGCAGCGTCTCGAGCGAGAGCCCTCTTTCCCCCCGCTCCACCTGGGATATGGCGCTGGGTGAGACGTCGGCGAGG
>DATINY010000133.1:0-3782 GCA_035473755.1 Streptosporangiaceae bacterium | reverse complement strand
AAGTTGATGTCGAGCACCTTGCGGAACGTCGCCAGGCTGTGCGGGGCGCCCTCCCGGTTGACGGTGCGCTCGGCCCAGCCGATGCCGGCGCAGTTCACGACCGTGCGCAGCGGGGCCTCCTGGCCGGCGGCAACGGCCACGGCCGCGGTGACCGACGCCTCGTCGGACACATCGGTCTTGACGAACTCCCCGCCTATCTCGTCGGCGACCTTCTTGCCTCTCTCCTCGTTCAGGTCGGCGACGACAACGGTGCTTCCCGCCGCGGCGAGCTCGCGCGCGGCCGCCTCACCGAGACCACTCGCGCCACCGGAGATGATCGCTGCTGTTCCGCTCAGTTCCATGGCCGGGAGCATACTGGCCCAGCCGCCGCCCGGGGCGGCTCGCCTGGGAGGGAGCACCGAAGCGGCCGCTGTCGGTACCTCCATCTACGATCAGAGCAGGACGGCTGCCCACCACGGGCCGTCACCCCGTGGTGGCACCATCAAGATATATCTTGAACGAGCCCCCGTTTTCCGGTTAGCCTGTAATCTCAGGCGGGCCGCGCCGGCGGGGGAGACGCCAGGGAGAAATTGTGAAGAAGTTCCGTGGCAACCCATGGGCCGTGTTGCTGGTCGTCTCGCTTGGGTTCTTCATGGTCCTGCTCGATCTGACGATCGTCAACATCGCGATCCCCAACATGATCACGAAGCTGCACGCGTCGCTCGACGACATCCTCTGGGTGATCAACGCATATGCTCTCGTGCTGGCCGTGCTGGTCATCACCGCGGGCAGGCTGGGCGACCTGGTCGGGCCGAGACCCATGTTCACTGCCGGCATCGCCGTGTTCACGGCCGCGTCGGCCGCGTGTGGCCTCGCGCAGACCCCGGGCCAGCTGATCGCGTTCCGCGTGGTTCAGGGCCTGGGCGCGGCCATGCTCGTGCCCCAGACTCTGACGATCATCACGAATACCTTCCCGCCGGAACGGCGCGGCGCGGCGTTCGGCGTCTGGGGTGCGGTGGCCGGCGTTGCGACCATTGCCGGGCCGACCCTGGGCGGGCTGCTCGTGACCGCGTTCGACTGGCGGTACATCTTCTTCGTCAACCTGCCGGTCGGCATCATCGTGCTGATACTGGCCCCGCTCATCATCCCGAACGTCAAACCGGGCCGCAGGCACCGGCTCGACATCCCCGGCGTGCTGCTCGCCAGCGCGGCCCTCCTGGCCATCTGCTACGGCCTGGTCGAGGGCCAGAAGTACAACTGGGGCACGATCACCGGATTCGTCAGCATCCCCCTGATTCTGGGCCTCGGCGTGCTCCTGCTCGCGGCCTTCCTGCTGGTCCAGCGGATGACACAAGGCAAGGAGCCGCTGGTTCCCTTCGCCCTGTTCCGTGACCGGAACTACTCGGTGACGAACTGGATATCGGGCGTACTGGCCATCGGGATGATGGGGATCTTCCTGCCGTTCACCATCTACCTGCAGTCCGTCCTCGGGTTCACGGCGCTGAAGGCCGGGCTGGTGATGGCGCCCGCCTCGCTCATCTCGTTGTTCGTCGCCCCGGTGGCGGGCCGGATGACCGACAAGATCGGCGGCAAGTACATCCTGATGTCCGGGCTGACACTGTTCGGCGCGGGCATGGGCTGGCTCGCCCTGATCGCCCACCCAAACTCCACCTGGCCTAGTTTCCTGGCTCCGCTGATCGTGGCCGGCCTGGGCCTGGGCTGTATCTTCGCCCCGCTGGTCACCACCGCCATGCGGAACATCCCGCCGCAACTGGCGGGTGCGGCATCCGGGGTGCTGAACACCGTCCGGCAGGTCGGCCTGGTGATCGGCACGGCCGCAGTGGGCGCGCTGCTGCAGAACCGGCTGGTCACGTCCATGAACAGCCAGGCCACCACTCGCGCGACGGCGCTGCCGCCCCAGGTGCGCCACCAGTTCGTGACCCAGATCCACAATTCCGCGAACAACGGCATCCAGGTGGGAGCGGGACAGAACGGCGGCAGCACCCACCAGATCCCGGGCGCTCCCCCGGGCCTGGTGGCCGAGATCGCGCGGATCGCCCATGAGGTGTTCACCTTCGCCTATGTGACAGCCATGCGCCAGACGATGATCCTGCCGGTCGTCCTGCTCGGCATCGGCGCGCTCAGCTGCCTGGCGCTCAAGAACGGCAAGCCCACCCGGGAGGCAGCTCCCCAGGAGGCGGAGAAGGCGCCCACCCAGGTCTGAGCCCGCCGCACCACAGCTCCCGCATCCCGGCCGACGCCCGGCCGGAATGGCCTCCGCATCCCGGCCGGCGCCCAGCCGGAACGGGAAGCGGGCGTGCAACTGGTCAGCGGCTCGGGCCGGAGCAGGACGCCGGCCGGTGGAGTTGGGGCGGGAGTGAGAAGCTTGGGACCATGCGCGACGCCCTGGCCCAGCTGAGCGATTGCTGACTGGCACAGGACCGCGCCCGTGTCAGAGGACTCCCCGCCAGCCGAAAGCCCTCAGCGACCCACCATCGCCGTGGACGCGATGGGCGGCGATCACGCTCCGGCCGAGATCGTCGCGGGCGCGATCGCCGCCGCGGCCGACCACGGCATGTCCATTGTCCTCGCTGGCCGGCCGAGCCAGCTGCGCCCCCTGCTGGGCGCGCACCAGGGGGGCGGCGACATCAGGGTCGCGCCCGCCGACGAGCTGGTCGCCATGGACGAGGGAGCGCTGGCGAGCTGGCGGCGCCCCCGGTCAAGCGTTGCCGTCGCCTGCCAGCTGGTCCGGCGCGGGCAGGCGGCGGCGGTGGTCTCCGCGGGCTCCACCGCGGGAATCGTCGCGACCGCCCGGCTGCGGCTGCGCTCGCTGCCCGGGCTGCTGCGGCCCGGCCTGGCCGTGGCCCTGCCCACCGGGCCAAAGCCAACGCTGCTGGTGGACGCGGGTGCCATCGCCGATCCCAAGCCGGAGATGATGCTCCAGTTCGCCCAGCTCGGCGTCGCCTACGCGCAGGTGGCCTACGGCATAGAGGACCCGCGGGTGGGCCTGCTCACGATCGGCGCCGAGCCGATGAAAGGCAACAAGCTCGCCCGGCGGGCACACGAGCTCCTCGCCGCACCGCCACACGGTGCCCAGCCGATCCGCTTCACCGGCAACATCGAGGGCAGCGACCTGCTGACCGGCAAGGTGGACGTGGTGGTGACCGACGGCTTCACCGGCAACGTCGCACTCAAGACCATCGAAGGCGCGGGCGGCTTCGCCGCCGGGCTGATGCGGGCCGCGCTCCAGGGCTCCCAGTCGGCCCGGTTCGGGACCCTGTTCCAGCGGCGGGCGCTGCGCGAGCTGGCCGGGCGGATGGATTCGGAGACCTACGGCGGGGCCGCGCTGCTCGGCCTGGAGGGCACGATCGTCATCGCGCACGGGGGCTCCAAGGCCAAGGGGATCACCTCGGCCTGCGGGCTCGCCGCGGACCTGGCGCGTGGCCGCATCACCGAGCGGATCCGCGAACGGCTCGGTCCCAGCCACCGGGCCGGCCACTTCCTGCGCCGCCAGTAGGGCCGCCGCTTCATCCCGGCGGCGTCCCGAGACCTGGCCGCCGGCTCGCCCTGCCAGCAGGACCGCCGCTTCGTCCCGGCACCGGCTTGGGTGCGAGGATGAAGTGGACAGCCTGCCGATGGGGGGGACGTGTGGAAACCCACCTGCAGCACAGCGGGCTGACCAGCGCGCAGGTGGCCGAGCGGGTCGCGGCCGGAGAGACAAACGACACCGGCAGGCGGACGAGCAGGCCGGTGCCGGACATCGTCCGCGCGAACGTGCTCACGAGGTTCAACGCCATCGTCGG
>DATINY010000132.1:0-1632 GCA_035473755.1 Streptosporangiaceae bacterium | reverse complement strand
GCTGGCCGAGCTGAGCCCGCAGGAGCGGGCGACCCTGCGGGAGGCCGCGCCGATCCTGGAGAAGCTCAGCCAGTCCTGACCCGCGCGCCCCGGCGCTTCCGGATCCGCCGGCCCCGGCGTTTCCCGGCCCGTCCGCGCCGCATCACGATCCGCCCGCGGCGTTCCGCGGGCCGTCCGCGGCGTTCGTGGCTGCGGACCTTCGCCGCGCTGGGCACCCGCAATTACCGGCTGTTCGTGACCGGGCAGGTCGTCTCCAACACCGGCACCTGGATGCAGCGCGTGGCGCAGGACTGGCTGGTGCTGCAGCTGACCCATGGCAGCGGCACCGCCCTCGGCATCGCCACCGGGCTCCAGTTCCTGCCCCAGCTGCTGTTCAGCATGTGGGGCGGCATGATCGCCGACCGCTATCCCAAGCGCCGCATCCTGTTCGCCACCCAGGCCGCGATGGGTGCGCTGGCGCTCCTGCTGGGCATGCTCGCGCTGACCGGCGCGGTGGCCGTCTGGCAGGTGTACCTGCTCGCGTTCGCGCTGGGCATGGTGGCGGTGGTGGACAGCCCCACCCGCCAGACGTTTGTCGCGGAGATGGTCGGCCGGGACGGGATGGCGAACGCCATCGCGCTGAACAGCGCCGCCTTCAACCTGGCCCGGATCACCGGCCCAGCGGTGGCGGGCCTGGTCATCAGCGCCGTCGGCACCCCCGCCGCGTTCCTGGTCAATGCCGCCTCCTTCGGCGCCGTCCTGGTCGGCCTCAAGCTGATGCGCCCCGCCGAGCTGTACCCGGTGGAGCGGGCGCCCCGGGCCCGCGGTCAGGTGCGGGAGGCACTGGCCTACGTCAGGGCCCGACCCAACCTGTGGCTGACCCTGGCGCTCATGTTCTTCGTGGCCACGTTCGGCATGAACTTCCAGGTGACCACCGCCCTGATGTCCCGCGGCGTGTTCCACACCGGCGCCGCGGCGTTCGGGCTGGCCTCGGCCGCCTTCGCGGGCGGCGCGCTCGGCGGCGCGCTGCTGGCGGCCCGCCGGGCCCGGCCCGGCATGCGGCTGATGCTGGGCACCGCTTTCGCGTTCGGCGTGCTGGAGGTGGCGGCCGGGCTGATGCCGACGTACTGGTCGTTCCTGGCCCTGCTCGTCCCGACCGGCGTCGCGCTGCTGATGTTCACCACCACCGCCAACTCCGCCACCCAGCTCGGCGTGGCCCCGGCGGTGCGCGGCCGGGTGATGGGCCTGTACATGCTGGTCTTTCTCGGCGGCACCCCGCTCGGGTCGCCGCTGGTCGGCTGGGCGGCCGAGCAGTTCGGGGCGCGGACGAGCCTGATCGGCGGCGGCGTGATCTCGGCGCTGGCCGTCGTGGTGGCGGCGCTCGTGCTGGCCCGGGTGCGTGACGTGCCCGCCCGCAGCTACCTCCGCCCGGCCGCGCCCGCAGCCCCGGCCGCGCCCGCAGCCCCGGCCGCGCCCGGCCCCTCCGCGCCCGCCGCCGCACCGGCCTCGGCCGTGCCCGCCATCGCGGCCGCTCCGGCCGCCGCGCCGCAAACCGCTGGCCCCCGCCCCGGCTGATGGGCAAAACTCGCCATCATGACGGTTGAGCGGATCGACCCGCCGCTGGTGGCGCAGGAACGCGAGATGCTGGATGCC
>DATINY010000131.1:0-4631 GCA_035473755.1 Streptosporangiaceae bacterium | reverse complement strand
TCCGGATGACGGTGACGATCCTCATCGTCCTCGGGGTCGGGTACCTGGTCGGGTTCCGGTTCCAGAACGGCCTCTGGCCCGCCGTGGGCATGATCGTGCTGTCCATCGTGTTCGGGGTGGCGATCTGCTGCATCGCCGCGTACACCGGGCTGGCCATCGGGGACGAGGAGTCGGTGCAGGCGTTCGGGCTGATCTGGCTGTTCCCGCTCACGTTCCTGAGCTCGGCGTTCGTGCCGATCGAGACTATGCCTGGCTGGCTGCAGGCCTTTGCCAACAACCAGCCGGTCACCTACGTGGTCGACACGATGCGGGGGCTCGCGCTCGGCGGCCCGATCTGGGACAGCTTCTGGAAGAGCGCCCTGTGGCTGATCGGGATCTTCGTCGTCTTCGCGCCGCTCGCCGTCCGCGCCTACAAGCGGGCCGCCTGACCCGCACGCCCTCGCCGCCGGTGAGCCCCGGCTGGCAGGCCCGTTCCGGCGAAATGACCACCGGTATGCTCGCGGCTACGCGCAGCAGGGTCGGAGGCCGGTGATGTCGAGCTCTGAGGTTCTGCCGTCGGCCGGGTCGCCTCCGGAAGCCCCGGCCGCCGGGCGGCCGCGCCGGTGGCCGCGGCGCCTGCTGTGGTCGGTGCTCGCCGTGGTGGTCGCTCTTGCGCTCGTCTTCTTCGCCGGCGGCGGATGGTACTTCGCCGGCCAGATCCGCTCGGAAGCGCTGGCGGTCGAGCCCGGCACCGCGCTGCCCGCATATACCGATGCGCGGGTGGCCGGGGTGGCTCCCGGGCTGATCCGGCTGCGCGCCATCGGCAGCCAGCCGGCCCTGTTCAGGCCGGAGCTCGACGGCATCGCATGGCGGGGCGGCATCGGGCGCCTCGGCGCCTCGGTGGCCGTGTCCGGCGGCGTGGTCACCCGCCCGCTGGCCGTGGTGTCCGGGTCGGCGCCCCGGGTTGGCCAGCTCGCCGGCCTTGACCCGTCCTACTTCCTGGGCGACCCGGCAGCGGCGCTGGGCATCCCGGTGCGGGACATGGTCGTGCACGGCCCGCTCGGGCCGCTGCCCGCGTGGTATTTCCCCGGCCGGGGCAGCACGTTCGTCATCGGGGTGCACGGGCGGAACAGCACCCGCAATTCTCTGCTGCGCATCGTCAGCATCGTGCACGGCATGGGATTCCCGGCCCTTGATGTCACCTACCGGAACGACCTCGGCGTCGCGCGCGACCGGTCGGGTTACCTCCGGTACGGGGAGACCGAGTGGCGCGACCTGCAGGCGGCGGTGCAATGGGCGCTGGCGCACGGTGCCCGCCACGTCATCCTGGCCGGGCTGTCGATGGGCGGCGGGATCGTGGCCGCGTTCCTCGAGCACTCACCGCTGGCGCCGAAGGTGACGCGCGTGGTGCTCGACGCGCCCATGCTCGACCTGCGGGCGACGGTCGCCTACGGGGCGAGCCAGCGCAGCCTGCCGGTGACGGGGGGCAGCATCCCCGCGCCGCTGGTGTGGACGGCCGAAACGATCGCCAGCGGGCGGTTCGGGGTCGACTGGGCAGCCACCGACTACCTCAGCCACGTCTCCTGGCTGAAGGTGCCCGCACTGGTCTTCCACGGCACCGACGACACCACGGTGCCGATCTCGACCAGCATCAGGCTGAAGCAGCTCTGGCCGTCGCTCGTCACCCTCGCGCGGTTCCCCGGCGCGGGCCACGTCGAGTCGTGGAACATCGGCCGGGCGCGGTACACGTCGCTGCTGGAGTCGTTCCTGTCTCCCGTGGCGCCCTGACCGGGCGAAGCCGGCCGGGAGTCAGCCGCCTGGCCGGGCCAGCTTCCGGAAGTCCCAGGAGATGATCCGCTGCGGCTCCACCACGAATCCCACCCGCTTGCGCGCGGTCTTGGTCGTGTACTCCTCCAGCGCCCCGGCGGACATGCCCGTCGTCACGGCGGCGAGGCGGCGGCCGATGTCCAGCACGCGCGCTGGATCCTCGATCCGGCGGGCGGTTCCCACCACCTGCACCCCGCGCAGCTCGAAGTACTCCTCCCCGGCCTCGACCAGGCAGGTCACCCGGGGGTCACGGGCCAGGTTCCGCGCCTTCTGGGCGGAGCGGTAGGTCCAGAACGCGATCTGCCCGTCGAGCAGGACGTAGAACATCGTCACCAGGTGCGGCGTCCCGTCCCGGTTGATGGTCGCCAGCTGGAGCTTGCGCGACTCCGCCAGCAGGGCCGCCTGGTCCGTGGCCGTCATCGTTACCCGGTCACGGTGCCTGGCCGGCCCGGGACCGCTGTCCGGCTGCCCGGCCCGCCCGGCGTCATCCCCGCTCATCGGCATCCTCCCGTCTCCGGGCCGGTGAACCCGATGGTCTCGGTGGCCAGTGCGAGCGTGTCCTCGCAGGCGAACCCGGCCGCGCCGGGCGCCGCCGCGGACGCGGCGGACATCGGGCCCAGCGCCCGTTTCACCGCCTCCAGCGTCCACATGCCATCGGCCGAGCCGTGCTCGGCGGCCAGGAACGCGGCCCGGATCCTGGGCGGCTCCATCACCGCGGCGACGCCGCCGTGCACCACGAACACCTCCCCGTTGATGCCCGCCGCGGCCGGGCTCGCGAGGTACACCACCAGCGGCGCCACGTGCCGCGGGTCGAGCGGGTCCACCGCCGCGTCCGGCGGCGGGCCCATCAGGTCCGCCGTCATCGCGGTCCGGGCGCGCGGGCAGATGGCGTTGGCGGTCACGCCGTACCTCGCGCAGCTGCGCGCGGTGGTGACGGTGAGCGCGGCGATCCCGGCCTTGGCCGCGGCGTAGTTGGGCTGGCCGGGGGAGCCGAGCAGGAACGCCTCGGAGGAGGTGTTCACGATCCTGCCGTAGGCGGGGCCGCCCGCCCGCTTGCTCTGCTCGCGCCAGTGGGCCGTGGCGAAGCGGGTGGTCACGAAGTGGCCCCGCAGGTGCACCCGCATGACGAGATCCCACTCCTCGGCGGACATTGTGAAGATCATCCGGTCCCGGAGCACCCCGGCGTTGTTGACCAGGATGTCCAGCCGCCCGTACGCGCCGAGCGCGGCCGCCATCAGCTGCTGGCCCGTGGACCATTCCCCGGCATCGCCGGCGGAAACGGCGGCCCGCCCGCCGGCCGCCCCGATTTCCTCCGCCACCTGGTGCACCGCGTCACCCGGCAGGTCGTTAAGTATGAGCCGGGCGCCGGCCGCCGCCAGCGCGAGCGCCTCCGCCCGGCCCAGCCCGTTTCCCGCGCCGGTCACGATCGCCGCCCGGCCGTCGAGCGTCAGCGTGTCGTCCATTGCAGGCTCCCCCTCAGTAGCCGGGCCCGGACAGGACGCCGCCGTCGGCGATGAACTCGCTGCCGGTCGAGTAGGACGACTCGTCCGAGGCCAGGTACGCCACCAGCCGGGAGATCTCGACCGGCTCCGCGAACCGGGACAGCGGCATGGACTTAACGAAAGCGTCGGGGTCGATGTCGCCGGCGGCACCGGCCGCCCCGAGGGTCATGCTGGTGAGCACGCCCCCGGGGTGGACCGAGTTGACCCGGATGCCGAACCGGCCGAGCTCGCGGGCGGCCACCTTGGTCATGCCGCGGATCGCGAACTTGCTCGCGCTGTAGGCCGAGAGCCCGGCCGCGCCGGTGAAGCCCTCGATCGAGGAGATGTTGATGATCGATCCGCCGCCCGCGGCGGTCATCGGCCCGATCACCGCCTTCATGCCCAGCCAGCAGCCGACCGCGTTCACCTCCAGGACCTGCCGGAAGTCGGCCAGCGCCATGTCGGCGATCCGGGCGAACCTCAGCACGCCCGCGTTGTTCACCAGCACGTCGAGCCGGCCGAAGGCGTCCACCGCGGTCGCGATCGCGGCTGCCCACTGCGCCTCGCTGGTCACGTCGTGGTGCACGTACCGGCAGGACAACTCGCCGAGCCCGTCGGCGACGGCAGCGCCCTTGTCGTCGAGCACGTCGCCGAAGACCACCCGCGCGCCCTCGGACACGAAGTGCCGCACGTGCGACTTGCCCATGCCCCTGGCGCCCCCGGTGATCAGTGCGACCTTGCCGTCGAGCCGGCCCATGGTCCCTCCCGGTCCCGGGTCTGGTCCAGAGGCCCTGGCGGCCAGACCAAACGCTTGCTTGGTTCGAGACTAACAGCCTCCAGGTGCGTCAGTTCTGGCGTACGAGCCCGGTGTAGCCGGCGACCAGGAGGGTCGCCAGCGCCCAGCCGGCCGCGGTCGCACCCCAGGCGCTGAAGACCCACAGCCAGCCGGCGGGCGCGTGAGCGTCCGGGCCCCAGTGATCGGCCTGATGCACGTTGATGATCGGGATGACCGTGTCCACGGTGTACCCGAACGGGTAGAAGCAGGGGTAATCGCTGGTGCATCGGGTGGCCGTCGGCACCGGATCCAGTCCTTTGACGTCCCCGAGCGGAACGATCACATGCTGGTGCTGCCCGATGACCGACAGCACCAGGAAGGCCACGAACACGGCGGCCAGGCCCGCCGCGGCCCGCCATGTCTGGTATCCGTACCTGATGGTCTGGTCCAGGAACCAGTTGCCGGACCTGCGGTACCAGTTGAGGTTGCCGTACGTCCGCAGGTCGCGGCGCCTGGCGATCGCCACCTCGCGGGCCTCGGTATCCTGCCCGGCCTGACGGTACATGTCC
>DATINY010000130.1:0-13648 GCA_035473755.1 Streptosporangiaceae bacterium | reverse complement strand
CGCGGCGACCTGGTCCGGGATGGCGGGCAGGCCCTCGGCGCGGGCGGTGTTCGCGGCGTGGATCAGGCCCTGCAGCGCCTCGCGGGTCTGGACCGGCCAGTGCGCGTCCGGGTAGGTTTCGGCGGCGTCTTCCAGGTCGCGGATCAGGTGCTGCGTGCAAAGCTGGTGGATCAGGCCGGGGAAGGCGTCGTAGTTCTGGTAGTGGTCGTACACCACCACCGCGCCGTGCAGGTCGGGGAACACGAACGCGGCGAACGTCTTGGCGGAGCGGTCGCCGAGGAAGTAATAGGTCAGCAGGCTGGTGCACGCGACCAGCAGGTAGCGCTTGCGGGTCTTGGGGCCGGGACCGACCCGGATCGGGGTCTCATCGGCGCTGATCACGTGCGCGGCGATGATCAGGCACCGGATTAGCTTGTTCGCCTGCGCGACCGCGGCGGCGGCCCGGGCGATCATAGCGTGCACGAACCCGGGCGAGGGCCTGGCGCCGGTCAGCGCCTCGATCAGCTCTGCGCAGCGGTGCACCGGCACATGGTGCGCGGCGATCAGGTACACACACCACGCCTGCAGGTTCACCCCGTAGGTGACCGTGCCCGGCGCGCCGGCCCTGGCCGGCGCAGGCGCCTGGTGCACCTGCCCGCACGCGCACGCCACCTCATGCAGGTCATGCTGGGTTACCGTCGCGGTCGCCAGCGGGATGTCCACGACCTGGTGGCTGGCCGACACCCCCAGATCAGCCGCGCCAGCCAGCGCCGCCCCGCACTCGCAGGCCCCCTCCGGGAAATGATCGACCCGCTCATCGGGGTCCTGGCTCCAGGCCAGGTGCGACCCCGGCGCGCCGGGCTGCTTGCCCGGCTTGCGCCCGCCGTTGCCCCGCTTCGGCTTCGCCGGCGGCGTCCGGCCGGGCAGATCATCGGCCGACGGCGGCATCGAGGAGTTCCCCGAGTTCCGCGACACGATCCGCTCCAGGCGCTCCACCGTCGCCCGCAGCTCCCCGACCGTCGCCCGCAGTTCCCCGATCGCGCGTGCCTGCTCGGCGATCAGCCGGTCCCGCTGGCCCAGCAAATCCAGCAGGTCCTCGCGTGACAGCTGCTCATACCAGCCCACACGCCAAGATCAGCACATCCGTGATCACGATGCACGCACCGCCGGGATCAGCCGACGTGTCACCGCGCCCGCTAGTCAGTGACACAGTGGCAGGTCAGCTCCTCATGCAGCGGGGACCTGAATGGTTACCGCACATCAGCTGTCGTAGATCTATCGCGGATCAGTTGTCGGATCACAGGTCGGCGCATCACCCGACGGAGGACAGCAGCATCAACGTCTGCGTTGCCGAATTAAGCCGTAGTTAGAATCAAGGCGGCGCGCTGCGCGCGCCGCGGGCCGACACCAGCGCCGGCCTCTGGCCTTGGGGAGGCCCCGGTCGGCGCGCGCCGACCCTCGCGCCATAGGCCGCCGCGGATCAGTCAGGCTTATCCGGCTCGCGGCGCGGGTGCTGCACGATGCCGTCTTCCTGGCGATTCATTGTCCCGCTCCCGGCCGCCGGGTCCGCTCGCCAGGTTCTGGCGCCTGTCAGGAAGACGGAGAGGGCTGGTCAGCCTCGCTGACGAGGCGGCTATCAGCTAGCGGGATCGGCACGGTCCGGTTGGGCACGACATGCAAGCCCGCAAGGCAGAGCACGGCAAGGCCCACAATCACGTAGAGATTGCTGGTCAGCAGCTGCGCGCCATGCGCACCGGTTCCCTCCAAGACGGAGCCTGGCACCAGGTCCTGCGGAAGGGCGAAGAACAGTGCGACCGGCAGCACCAGGCCGGTATACCAGAGCCACCGCCGCCACGGCGGCCAGCGGTCCGGGCTGCGGCGTGATCTCGCGGCGTGCGGGGTTGCCGGGACCGGTGTCCTCAGCCGGATGACCGCGTCGGCTGCTATGACGAGCGCTGGCGCTGCCCATACCCAGTGGTGCGCCCAGGAGACGGGGGAGATAAGGAGCCCAGTCAGCGCGCAGGTCAAAATGCCGGTCAGCTCTCGGCCGCGCCGGGCAGCCAGCGCAGCGAGCGCCAAACCGGTAACGCCGACGACGGCAGAGATAACCAGCCAATACGGGTATGCCGCTGAGGCACTGCCCAGCAGCCGCTCTAGGGTTCCGTTCAGGGACTGGTTGCCCACGTACGCGCGATTGCCGGTCCGGCTTGAATGCAAGAACAACCCTGTGAACCAGAAATGACGCGACATTCCAGGCAATAGAATCAGCGAACCAGCAA
The DNA here is from genome assembly GCA_035473755.1 of Streptosporangiaceae bacterium. Taxonomy (GTDB): domain Bacteria; phylum Actinomycetota; class Actinomycetes; order Streptosporangiales; family Streptosporangiaceae; genus UBA9676. Next base: position 11,390 of record DATINY010000130.1, on the reverse strand, counting down.
TAGTCAGCGCGAACGTCGCCAGCGAGACACTCGCCGCCCGGAACCGGCGAGTGAGCAGCAGATACGGGATGAAAATCAGCGGCGTCAGCTTGAACCCTGCGGCCAGGCCCACCCCGGCTCCCTTCAACCGGGCGCTGTCCGGCCTGCTCAAGTCGGCCATGATGATCAGCATCAGTATCAGGTTGACCTGCCCGAGCCCGATCGTCTGCCGCACGGGTCCAAGCCACAGCGCGACGCCAGCGACCGCCAGCATCGCTCCGAGACGATCGGCTGAGCGCCGGTATCCCAGCATTCCCCACGTCAGCCACACGGTGCCAGTCAGGGACGCTACGCTCCCGACTGTGATCAGCCACTTTAGAACCGTCAAGGGAACCGCCGACACAGCGGCGAAGATCAGCGCAGCCATCGGCGGGTAGGTAAAGGGCAGATTGTAATGCGAGAAGTGGCTCCCATACAGATCACCGGAGTGAACTGCAACCAGGCCAGCCCACCGGTAGATCTGAAGGTCAATCATGTCTCGCTGGCCGGGCGAAGCTATCTCGACGGCTGCCAGAACGGCCACCGATGACGCAAACACGGCTATGCCAACGGCGAGTGTCCTCTGCGGCATCCGCTGGCAGCCGACAGCATCGACTGGCAGCGCGCCCGGCAGAAGACTGTCCGGCTGACCGCCTGCTCGCGCCGCCTCATCTCGAACACGGCCCCGCGGGGCGCCCGCACTCATCCCTCGCCGCTCCTCCAGCCGCGTGCAGCATATCGCCGGACACGGGGGTAGCAGTCGCAGACGACAGTGAGTTACGAACGCTCTTGAAGCCGTCAGTCCTGCACGGGCGCAAGCAGGGGAAGGCCACCGACTCTCACAGCCGTCTCACAGACTGACCGGACAGCACGGGACCGGGACAGACAGGCTGGACGATCGCCAGACCCTGACCTGCGGCTCTGGATTCCAGTGAACTGGCTGAACAGGCTGCATTGATCTACGGATCAGATGCTCGCCGGCTGACTCGGTGAGGGGGTAGACGCGGATGACGACCTGCCCGGCGAGGCCGCGTGCGCGGTCGGCGAGCTGGCGGTTGCCGATCGTCTTGGCGCCGGTCACGAGTACTCCTCGCCAGAGAGAGTGACGGCGCCGAAGGAGCGCTGGAGCTCACCGATTGCCTTGGCGAAAGGGTCGTCCGGCACCGCCGCGGGCACAGTGGCGTCCGGAAGCGTCCCAGCGTCCGTAAATCCATTCTGACCTACTGAAACGCTCGGACGCTCATTTCCGGCCGGACGATCCGGATCGTCCGTGGCCTGGTAAGCGTCCGTATATTCTCCCTGGTCAGCGTCAGATTCGGACGCTGGGACAGGTCCGGACGCCAGGTACCGCGCGAAGGCGTCGGCGAAGTCCCCGGCGCGGTATCCGCGGGCGGTCTTGGCCGAGTTGTGGCCAGCCTTGATGCCGTAGCCACGGAGCCGGGCCGCCAGCCGCCGGGTCGTGAGGTCGAAGTCGGCCCACGGCGCGTCGTCTATCTTGTGCAGCCGGCTGACCAGCTCGGCAGAGGCCAGGAACGGGCCATCGAAGATGGCGCGGATGTCGGCGAGCAGCCGGACGCCGAGCGAGGCCTCGATGTCAGCCTCACCGGCCGCGGCCGACAGCACGAGCGTGGCCGTGCGGATCCGGGCCGGCCAGTCACCGCCGGCGGCATCGGCGATCGCGCACAGCGGCTCCCACGTATCGGCCGCGCGGTCCTCCACCGGCATGTCCGGCGTGGCATGGATCAGCCTGTCCAGGCGGGAGCGGACCCAAGTGCACAGCCGGTCGCGCAGGTCGTTGAGCGGCGGTGCGTCGCGGCGGGTGCGGAACGGGGCCACGCTTTCGCCTGGTGCCCGGCGCCGCATGCTGATGATGGCGGCCCGGTCCTCGATCGTGTCGGGCATGTCGCCGATGCCAGCGAGCGCGGCCATGGCGAACGTCGGGCAGTCCTCACCCCGGCGGGCGCTGGCGTCCCAGCGCAGATACGGCCGGTTGCGCTGATGCACGGCATTAAGGATGCCGCGCAGGTCCTCGTGGCTCTCGGCGGCCCTGCGGCCGAACACGGCATCTGCCTCATCCAGCAAGATCGTGGGCGGGTCGCCGCCGACCGAGCGCACCAGGCGGGCCGGGCTAATGTTCACGGTGATCAGTGGGTCATGGCAGGTCGCCTCGGCGACGTCGAGGAGCCGGCTCTTGCCGCAGCGTTTTTCGGGGCTCTTGATCACCAGCCGGGTAGCGTGCTCCCACGCTGGCTGCGCATGGGTCGCCGCGACCCAGGCAGTCACGGCGTCGGCCGCTTCCGGGCTAGGCAGGATCACATACCGGGTGAGCGCGGCGTGAAGCTCACCGAGCAAAACCGCACCGTCGAGCACGACGCCCAGGCCGGCCAGGTCGCTGATCACCGTGCCGCCTTCCTCGCCGCGCTCTCCACGGTCCGCCGGGCCTCGGCTTCGGGCAGCGCCGACGCGGCGACCAGCTGGCCGAGCCCGGCCGCGCTGCCCGCCTCGGCCATGCGGCAGGCGGCCCAGAACAGCCCGTTGTTCCGGTTGCCTTCGGTGAGCCCGGCGACGAACGCCACTAGGGCGGCCGTCCCCGACGTACCGCGGGGCGGCCAGGCCGGCGCTGCACTAGGTGGATCCAGCAGCCGCCGGACGGCCTGCCAGTCCAGGCGGCCAGCGCCGGGCCGGTAGTCAAGCAGGTCGTACGCCCCGGCCGGGCCGCTCCCGTCGGCATCGACGAACGATGGCGGGGCGATCACGTAACCGCCCGCTGCCTTGAGGTCGAGGAAGTGCCGAACGAGGCGGCCCGAGGGCTGCGCGGTGCCCGCGTAGTAGACATGGAGGCCGCCGGAGCGGGTGCGGACGAGGGCCTGTGCTCCGGTCAGCAGCCCGGCGCACCTGAGCCGGTCGAAGGCGGTGAAACCATCGCCGCCCGGCTTGACGTCAACGTCGAGGACGTCAGGCCCGGGGCAACCGGTGGCGATCGCCACATTGCGGCCGGGGCTGGCCGACCACCACGCACGGATCATGCCCGGGTCGGTAGTGGCGTCCTTGAACCCGTGCGGCGTGTCCGGTGCCTTCCGGTCGGGCTTGCAAGGGAACACCGGCCACCCGGCCGCGGCGTAGGCGAGGGCCTCGCGCAGCGGCGCCGACTCAGTGTGCTGGCGTACGCGGCAGCGGCCTTTGACACGGAGGTGGCACAGTCGTGAGCCTTCCCGACCCGCAGCGGAACCCACACAGCACCGACCCGGCGACGGCGTGGGTGGTGCGGTACTCGGCACCATCGTCGGCCGGGGGAAAGCGCCGCCAGCCGCGGGTGTACGGGCGGACCAAGAAGGAGTGCGCCGAGAACCTGATCACCGCGCTCGGCCAGGTCCAGGCCGGGCGGCACGTCGACGACCGGCGGACCAAGCTTGGCGAGCAGCTGGACCGGCGGCTGCGGTGGTGGGCGAGCGAGGGTGACCTCAAGCCCTCGACACTGGCCAGCTACCGCGAGGCGATCGAGCTGTACCTCCGCCCGGGGCTGGGCCATCTGCGGCTGATGGACCTGAGCGAGCACCACTTCCGGGACCTCGCCGCCGCCATGCGCCTCATCAACCGGCCGGCCGCCGACGCCGACACGACGGACCTGCTGCGGCGGCTGATGGCCGCCCGGGCCACGCGGGACGGCAAGCGCATCAGCACCCGGCCGCTCACCGAGGCCCGGATCCGGCGGGTCCGCGCGGTCGCCAGCTCGGCGCTGAGCGACCTGGTGCCAGCGGTGCTCCCGGCGAACCCCGCGGCCGCGGCGAAGCTCGGCAAGGCCCGCCGGGCCCGCCCGCTGCTATGGACGCCGCCGCGCGTGGAGCGCTGGCAGCAGACCAGCGAGATCCCTGGCCGGGTGATGGTCTGGACGGCGGAGCTGGCCGGGCGGTTCCTCGACTCGATCGAGGACGAACGGCTGTACGCCCTGTTCCACCTGGCCACCTACTACGGGCCGCGGCGCAACGAGCTGTGCATCCTCACGTGGGCTGACACCGACCTGGCGGCCCGCCGCCTCCACATCCGCGGCGACGTCAAGACCGAGCGCTCCGACCGGATCGTTGTCATCGACCAGGCGACCGCGGACGTCCTACGAGGGTGGCGCAAGGTGCAGCTGGCCGAGCGGATGGCGTGGGGCGCCGCCTGGACGGACTCCGGCCGGGTGTTCACCCGCGAGGACGGGACGCCGCTGCGGCCGGGGTGGGTGAGCACCCGGTTCGACACGCTCGCCGCCCGGGCCGGGCTGCCGCCGATCACGCTGCATGGGCTCCGCCACGGCGCGGCCACCATGCTGCTCGCCGCGGGCCAGCCGCCGAAGGTCATCAGCGAGGTCCTGGGGCACAGCACGGTCGCATTCACGATGGACGTCTACACCGAGGTCGCCGGCGAGCTCGCCGACGCCGCCGCCTCGGCGATCGCCGCCTACATCCCCCGCCGTGCCAGCAACGTGCCAGGAGGAGGCCCCGATGATCACTGAGACGACACAGGGAGCCTGCACCTTGGTACAGACTCCCTGGTCAGGAGCGGAGGCTCGGGGATTTGAACCCCGGAAGGGCGCGAACCCTAACCGCATTAGCAGTGCGGCGCCATAGACCGGACTAGGCGAAGCCTCCCGGCGACCGAACGGTCCGCATCAGCGTACCGGTGACGGCGACGGCGCCGCAAAGCACGGGTCCGGGAGCACCGGCCGGGACCGGGAGCCGTCAGCGGGCCTCGACCACCTGGTAGTCGCCGTGGGCGTAGGCCTCCCGCATCCTGGTCTTGGCGAACTTGCCGACGCTGGTCTTGGGCACCTCGGCGATGAACGACCACCGCTCCGGCAGCTGCCAGCGCGGCATGCGGCCGGACAGGAAGTCCCGCAGCTCCGCCGGGGTCACCGACGCGCCGTCGCGGAGCACCACGGCCGCCAGCGGCCGCTCGCCCCACTTCTCGTCGGGAACCCCGATCACCGCCGCCTCCATCACGTCCGGGTGCGCCATGATGGCGTTCTCCAGCTCCATCGAGGAGATCCACTCCCCGCCGGACTTGATCACGTCTTTGGCCCGGTCGGTCAGGGTGACGAAACCCAGCGGGTCGATCGTGCCTACATCGCCGGTCCGCAGCCAGCCGTCGTGGAACTTGCCCGGGTCGTCGTCCTTGTAGTAGGCGCCGGTCACCCAGGGGCCGCGCACCTCGATCTCACCGACCGCGGTGCCGTCATAGGGCAGCACGGCACCGCTGTCCCCCACCAGCCGGGCCTCCACCCCGCAGACCAGCCGGCCCGCCGTGTCGCGGTAATGCCAGGCCTCGTCGGCGGGCGTGCCCGCGGGCGGGTGCGCCACGCTGCCGATCGGCGAGGTCTCCGTCATCCCCCACGCCTGGACGATGCGCACGCCGAGTTCCTTCTCGAAGGCCTCCATCAGCGACCGGGGAACGGCCGACCCGCCGCAGGGGACCATCCGCAGCGACGAAAGGTCGCCGCCGTGGGCGCGCACATGCTGGAGCAGCCCGTTCCAGATCGTGGGCACGGCACCGGCCAGAGTGGGCCGCTCGGCCTCGATGAACCGCGCCAGCGGCTCCGGCTGCAGGAAGCGGTCGGGCATGATCAGGTCGGCGCCGGACATGACCGCCGCGTAAGCCAGGCCCCAGGCGTTGGCGTGGAACATCGGCACGACCGGTAGCACCCGGTCGTGTTCCGACATGCCCAACGAATTGCCCGTGCAGACCCCCATGGAATGCAGATAGGCCGACCGGTGACTGTAGACCACGCCCTTGGGCATCCCGGTGGTGCCGCTGGTGTAGCACATCGCGGCGGCGGAACGCTCGTCCAGGTCCGGCCAGTCGAACGTCTCGCCCGCGGCCGCCAGCAGCTCCTCGTAGGAGTGCACCTGCACACCGGGGCGGGCGAGCTTCTCGGCGTGGTCGGCCAGTGCCGCGGGCGGCCCGGTCACGACCACGTGCCGGACCGTGTCCGCCTGCGGCAGCACCTGTGCCAGCAGCGGGACCAGCGTGTCGTTGCAGATGATGACGTCGTCGGCGGCGTGGTTGGCGATGTAGGTGAGCTGGCCGGGGTCGAGCCGGAGGTTCAGTGTGTGGAGGACCGCCCCCATCGAGGGGATCGCGAGGTAGGCCTCCAGATGCTCGGAGTTGTTCCACATCAGGGTCGCGACCCGCTGGTCGCCGTCCACCCCCAGCGCCCGCAGCGCATTGGCGAGCCTGGCCGCGCGTGCGCCCGTATACGCGTAGGTCTGGCGCCGGGTTCCGTCTCCGGTGCACGTCACGACCTCACGCTCGCCGTAGAGCGCGGTGCCGTACCGCATGATCCCGGTCACGGTCAGCGGCACATCCATCATCGTGCTGCGCACGGCCACCTCCATGTCGGCCAGCGCACCAGCCTTCCCGCTCAGGTGCGCAACAACGTCCCTGGCTGGGATCGTGTCACGCCCAGGCTGAAACGTCACCTGCCTGGCGGCTGGAGGCCCAGGTCTGCCGGATGACCGGCCCATCAACCCCCGCTGGGCCGCTTTCCCGGGCCTAGCTTCCCGCCGAGTGCGTCCCGCAGCTCGTCCGGATCGGCCGTCACCACCGAATGCGGCCGGGTGCTGGCGAGGACCCTGCAGGCGACGTAGCGCTTGCGGTCCCCGTGGCTCTCCTGCCAGATCCGGAAGCCCGGGAACTCTTGCTGGAGGCCGAATAGCACATCAGTCACAGGGTTCAGCCCTCCCCAGTCGGCGTCTCTCAGAGACTGGCGGTCGCGGATACGCGCACGGTCAGGCCGTGTCGTCAATTGCTGAGACCTTCTCAATCCCTGTGTTTAGACGACGCGACAGCGCTCCGGCAGGGTTACTCCGGGGCAGTAACAAATTAGTAAAGCAGTAGTAAAACAGCAGGTCAGGGCCGCAGCAGTAGCTGACACCGGGTGAGCCGCGCGATACGGATCATGATGGGGGAACCGGCCCAGGAGTTACTGGAGTGATGATCCGTCACTCCAGTTATAAACGGCCAGTCGCCATCCCGAACCCTGCCTGACGCGCTTAGACGGCGTTCCCGGATTTACGGGATCCCCCAAATGGCCAGGGATCCGGGCACCACGGAACCATGGCCAGCATGCTGGTCCGCCGGGCGCCCGCGGCTACGGGCCGGGCCGCGCGCGGGCGAGGGTTGCACCGCAGACCCGTGCGCAGCGGGTGGCTCCCGGCGGCAGCAGGTTGTCGGCGTCCGCGCCGCCCTTCCAGTCGTGGAACGGCCGGACGTAGCGGTCGCGGGTGACGCCGTCGAGTCCCCTGATGCGGATCGAGCCCAACCCCCGGGCCCCAGGCCGGTTATGGACAGCGCGCCGGTGGCCCGTTCTGCGGCTTTCTACGAATTTCTAATATCAGCGGTAGAAAAGGCCATATTCCGCCAGAGCCGGGGATCGCCGGATCCGGCCCGGGCCGTTTACGCCGGCTGGGCGCGCAGGAACCGGCCAAAATGCGGCACCGTGAACGCGATCAGGCCCCGCTCGGAGCTGTAGATGAGCCCCTTCTTGATTAGCCCGTCCCGGGCCGGTGAGACGCTGGAGGGCTTGCGGCCCAGCTCGTCGGCCACTGACGAGGTCGGCACCGGGTCGTCACCGAGCATCGCCATGGCCCGCATGTATTCGCGTTCGGCGGGAGTAGCACGCTCATAACGGCTGCCAAAAAAACCGACAGCAAGTTCGCTTTCTGCCTGTGGGCTGGCGACTTTAACGTCGCCTGCGGTTACCGGACTGGCCGCCGCGACGTCCCAGGTCACTTTTCCGTAGGCCTGCACGAAATAGGGGTAGCCATCGGCCGCCTGGAACAGCGCATCCAGCGCCGCCGCCTCGAAATCGGCACCCTCCCGCTGGGCGGGCGCGAGCAAGGCCTGGTCGGCGGCGGCGCGGTCCAGCCGGTCGATCGGCACGTACCGGAACAGCCGCTCCGAGTAACTCTTGCTGGCCGACAGCACGGACGGAAGGTGCGGCAGACCGGCCCCGACCACGATCAGCGGCCCGCCGGTCTGGGACAGCTCGTGCATGGCGGCGCACAGCGCGGACACATCGGCGGGCGGGATGTCCTGCATCTCGTCGATGAACAGGGCAATGCCCACCGCCAGGTCGGCGGCCACCGACGCGGCGTCCGCCAGCAGCTCGGTCAGGTCGATCTCCAGGTCACCCGAATCGGCGCGGCCCCGGACCGGGGGCACATCGATGCCCAGGTGCGGGGTGAGGGAGCCCTTGGGAGCCTTCGGGTCACGGGCGGCGAAGGCCTTGAGCACCCCGAGGAAGTGCTCGATCCGGTCCGGCGCCCGGTGCCGCGGCGCCAGTTCCCTGACCGCCATGTGCAGAGCGCCCGCGACCGGCCTGCGAATCGACTGCTCCGGCCGCGCCTCGATCTTTCCGGTGCCCCACAGCCGCTGCAGCGCCATGGACCGGAACGAGTTCAGCAGGACGGTCTTGCCCACCCCGCGCAGCCCGGTCAGCACTATGCTGCGCTCCGGCCGGCCGCGGGCGATCCGTTCCAGCACGACCTCGAACAGGCCGAGCTCACGGTCCCGGCCGGCCAGCTCGGGCGGGCGCTGCCCGGCACCGGGCGCATACGGGTTCCTCACCGGGTCCACAGCATGGGAGCCTATGACCGCATCTAGCGCAATCCGTAGATTCACGTAGAAAACCCGGCCGGCGTGTCGCCCGGCCGGGCGATCCCTCAGGGTTGTGTTTCCTGCCCCGCTGGGGGCGGGGATCCGAACCACTGACCACATGAGGCCGGAGACCCGGCCCCCGCCCTGTCCGGGCAAGACGGGGACCGGGCGCATCGGTTAGTGGAACAGGTTCAGCGTGTTGGCCGCGTCGTCCACGTAGTAGACGCCGTTGGCGTTCGGCGTCACTGCCAGGCCGAACAGGGCCCCGTTACCGGGCGGCGGGCCGCCCGTGTTGTCGAGCAGGAAACTGGCGACCTGCTTGCCCCTGGGGGTGGTCTCGACGATGAAACCGTCCACGCCGTTAACGGTGAGCACGTCACCGTTCGGGGCGATGGCCAGACCGAGCGGCGTGTTGAGCTTGCCGCCGGTGGTGACCACCTTGCCAGTGCCTGCGCTGGTGATGCGCACCGCTGCCGCCGGGATCGCGGTGATCCGGTTCCCGACGCTGTCGGCCACGAAAAGCGTGCCGTGGGAATCGAGGCCGAGACCGGTCGGCCCGACCACCAGCGCCGCGGGGTCGGTACGCTCACCGAACCCGGACCCGATGATCGTGTGCGCGGCCAGCAGCGGTGGCTTGCTTCCCCGCAGCACCAGCACCAGGCGCTCCACCGTGCCCTGGTTGACGGTGGCGCCGTTCGCCGCCACCGTGCCGTTCAGGACGTTGCTGACGAACAGCGCGGCAAGTGGGCCCGCGCTGACGGTCGCCATGTCCCAGGGGCCGTTGATGCCGTGACCGGCGATGGTCTCGGCCACCTTCCCCTTGTTGTTGATGACCAGCAGGCACCCGGCCCGCGCCGTGGCGCTGGTGCCGTCCGTGGTCGGCAGGCTGCCGACCACGACCCAGCCGCCCGGCAGGATGCCGAGAGCCGTGGTAAGACCCACTCCGCCCGGGCACGGGCCGGGCAGCTTGGTGGCGTCGATCTGAGCGAACACCGTCAGCTGGCCGCCGGGTGAGATCTGCACGATCGTGGTCCCGGTGCCCTGCTGGTTCGCGGAGTTGTTGAAGTTGCTGACCAGGACGTCACCCTTGACGAGGCTGCCGGTGCTGGTGGGCACGACGGCCACGCCGTAGGGGTTGACGTCCCCGTTGGCCGGAATTGTCGATGTGATCGTGTCGTTGTGGGTGAACGACCCGATGAAGGACGAATTCGTGCCCGCCAGGGCGGCGGGCGCGATCGCGAATGCCGCTAACGCGACAGCGCCTACGGCGACAGCCGAGGCGCGGATGATGCGATGGATAGAAGACATGAGTCAGTCGCCCCTTTCCAGTGGTCCCCTACTGGCTCACCCTGCGCGACGGGCGCCCGGAACAGCGGCCCTTGCAGTGCCGGCCCGGCACGCAGTACAACCGTTCGCACGGATCGCGGCCCGCCGTGGTTCAACCTCACGGAAAATTAGTAGCGGAACGTAATCACTGGGTTAGCTGCTGACCCTGATGCAGGTGGTTCCGGGTATCGCAGCGCCGCTCAGGCCAGGCGGCTGACGGCCGGCCGCCCGTCAGCCGGTCCCGTCGGTGCCCGTCCCGTGCAGCCTGGCCAGGTAGGCGTTGTAGGCGGCGAGATGCTCGTCGTCGTCGATGCCGCCACGGCCCGCCCGGGCGACGGCCGGGCCTCCCGGGGCCACGACCTCGTCAAAGCGCGTCTTGCGCGCCGCCTCCAGCCAGCCCGACATGCCCCACGAAGCCCGGCGCTCCCGGCTCCAGGCGAGCAGGACCAGCAGCATCACTGCGAACATGATCGCGTCACCGGCGATCCACATGATCGCCCCGCCCCAGTGCACGTCCTGCACCGGGCCCAGCGCTCCCGGCGGCCGCGGCCCCTCGGTGTAGGTGCCGGACGTCGCGTAACCCAGCACCAGCCCGGTGAAGGTGTCCACCGGCATCGCCAGGAAGAGGACGAGGATCCGGATCGGGTAGGAGATGCGCCACCGGATCGGCTCCCGGCCGAGCAGGGGCAGGAAGAACAGGTACCCGACCACGAGGTACAGCACGTGCTCGGCGTCGTGCAGCAGTGGGTTGCGCAGGGTCAGGGCGGTCAGGCCGGTCAGGTGCGTCGCGACGATCGTCACGATGTAGGCCACGAGCCCGAACGGTGGCCAGGTGAGGAAGCTGACCACCCGGGAGCGAATCACCCGTTTGGCCCAGCTGTGCAGCGGGTTCCTGCTCGCGTGCAGCAGCAGGGTGAACGGCTCGCCGACCACCAGCAGCGGCGGCGCGACCATGATCAGCAGCAGGTGCTGGATCATGTGGTCCCAGAACAGCACGTCGTCGTAGGCGCCGATGCCGCTCTGGGTGGCGATCACCACCACCGCCAGGCCCGCGAGGAACATGCCGGTCCGCCACCATGGCCAGGGCCGGGCCGGATGGCGGCGCCGGACCCGCCAGGCGCCCCACAGGTAGAGCGCGCCAACCGCCAGTACGGCGGCGGTGACGACAGGCGCGAATTCCCACTGGGTAAGAACTGCCTGCCAGCCGAACGCGGGCAGCATGCGGACCTCCTGCGCGTGAGCCTACCCGCGCCGGGCCCGGGCGGGCCCGCGGGGATGACGTTGTGCAGCTTGTGCCACATGGCGCCCGCGGCGCGCTGTATATCCTGGCCACAGAGGGTTCCGGGTACTTGAATAACAGAGCCTGCACGGACGCCTGCCGGTCATCCTGGCCGCGGCGAACCGGCTGG
>DATINY010000129.1:0-2035 GCA_035473755.1 Streptosporangiaceae bacterium | reverse complement strand
GCCAACGGCCAGGACGTGGTCCAGGTCGAGTTCCCGGCGCCGAGCCCGCTCGGGCTCCTCAACGGGTGACCGTTGAGGAGCTGGCATCCGGGCGGGCCCGGCGGCCGCCGCGTTAATCTCGACTTGGCTCAACTTAGCTGTCTCATCGGGGATGGTCGCGCGGCGTGAAAATGCGGCTGGTGCCGGTCGCGGCGGGCTGGGGCTGCTGCCGCGTCCGGGCCGGGGTTTGTGCCGCTGTGCGGGTGGGGGACAGTAGGGCGGGCTGCCCGTGACGCCGGCGCACTTTGGAATGCGAACCCGTGATTTAGCCTGACGCTGGGGTCTTGACCTGAGGGTCGCGCAGTGTTGCCTTGAGCACGCCGGTCAGTATTCCGGGCCTGGTGCCCGCCGACTGGGGACCCCCGGGCAGCTCGCCGTATCCATAGGCCAAGCCCAGGAGGTGGCCGCGGTGAGCAGACCGCAGGTGATCGACGATCAGGAACACGAGCGGGTCCATGACCGGGTGGCCGCGGTCGACGTGGCCAAGGACACCGGGATGGTGTGCACCCGCACCCCGCACCCGTCGCGGCCCGGCGCCCGGCGGGCCAGCGTGTGGACGGTCAAGGCCCGGATGAACACCATCCGCGCGCTGGGCCGCCAGCTGCGCAAGGACGGCATCGAGATCATCACGCTGGAGTCGACCAGCGACTACTGGCGGAGCTGGTTCTTCGTCCTGGAGGCGTGCGGGCTGGCGGTGCAGCTGGTCAGCGCGGCCCAGGCTAAGAACCTGCCCGGCCGGCCGAAGACCGACAGGCTGGATGCGATGTGGCTGGCCCGGCTGACCGAGATGGGGCTGCTGCGCGCCTCGTTCGTGCCGCCGAAGGCGATCCGGGACCTGCGCGATTACACCCGGGCCCGGGCCCGGCTGGTCCACGAGCGCACCCGCTGCTGGCAGCGGCTGGAAAAGCTGCTGGAGGGCGCGCTGATCAAGCTATCGAGCGTGGCGTCCAAGCTGACCACGCTGTCGGCGCAGGACATGATCAAGGCGATGATCGCCGGCCAGCGCGACCCCGAGGTCCTGGCCGGCCTGGCCCGCCGCACCATGAAGGCCAAGCACGATGCCCTCGTCCAGGCCCTGGACGGCATGTTCGACGACCACCACGGCGAGCTCGCCGCCCTGCTGCTGGACCAGATCGCCGCCCTGGACGCCAAGATCGCCCAGCTGGCCACCCGGGCCGCCGAGCTGACCGCGGCCATGCCCGGAGCCTGGGGCATCGACACCGATGGCAGCACCGGGCCCGGCGCCGGAACCGGCCCGGGCGCCCCGGTCCTGGGCGCGGTAGCCCGGCTGGCCGAGATCCCCGGCCTCAGCCCCGACCTGGCCCGGGCCATCATCGCCGAAACCGGCCTGGACATGTCCCGGTTCCCCACCGCCGCCCACCTGGTCTCGTGGGCCGGGCTGTGCCCCTCAGCCCGCCAGTCCGGCCCCCGGTCCCGGCCCGGGAAGAAAGGCCAGGGCGACACCTGGCTGCGCGGGGCCCTCGGCCAGGCCGCGAACAACGCAGCCCGCACCGCCACCTTCCTCGGCGAACGCTACGGCCGGATCGCCCGCCGCCGCGGCAAAGCCAAAGCCCAGATCGCCGTCGCCCGCTCCATCCTGGTCATCATCTGGCACCTGCTAGCCGACCCAGCCGCCCGGTTCACCGACCTCGGCCCCGGCTACTACCAGGCCCGCACCGATACCGACCGCAAGCTCCGCAACCACATCCGGCAGATCCAAGCGCTCGGCTTCACCGTCGCCCTCACCAAAACCGGATAACCCATACCGCTCTTGACCAGGGCCGGGTCACCCCACCAGGCCCGGGTCCGCTGCCGCGCGCCCATTCCCGCCGGGTAATTTTCCGGTCAGTGCGCACCTGAGTGCCGGGGTCTGGCCCGAGTTGGGTCAGGTTACGTAGTGCGCACCCCAACTCCCCAGAAAGGGTCCTGGTTACGGCGCCAGCAGCGACCAGAACACCTGCACGTCGAAATCTCCGCTCGACGGGTCGGGATCGCC
>DATINY010000128.1:0-3608 GCA_035473755.1 Streptosporangiaceae bacterium | reverse complement strand
CGGGCGGCGGCCCGGAGGCCGGCACCTTCCATACATCCTGGACCGCGCGGCCGCCGAGGACCCACCCGAAGTGCAGCTCACCGGCCATGGTGGCCGCGCGCCCCTGACTGTCGGTCCCGTGCCAGTCGACGTCCCACGCGCCGATGAAGCGCCCGAACAGGCTGAGCTGCTCGGCCTGCCCGGGATGCGGGCCGGTGCTGTGCAGCACGGCGGCGAGGTCATCGGGCCAGCCGGGGGTACTGTTCATGCCGCACAACCTACGCAACCGGCGCCGGCCGGTGCGGGGCGGGTCAGCTCCGCCCGGTGGGCCGCGCGGCCAGGGCGGCCTCGATCTCGGACCGGTGGTCGTCCGCGTGCCGGATCGCGATCTGCGCGAAGCGCCGGACCCTGCCGTCGCCGGCCGCCAGGTCGGCGGCGGACAGCCCCGCGACCAGCGCGGCGATGTCGGCGCCGCTGCGGCGCAGGTGACCGGCCGTCTCCGCCCTGGTCACCGGCCCGGCTGTCCGGGCGTGCTCGGCGTTGAGCGCGTCCACGACCTCGTTGTTGACGTCGACGGGCTGGCCCGCGACGAGCTGGCGTATCCACCCCGCGAGGTACTCATACGCGTCCGCGACGTGGTCCACCACTAGACCCACCGGCCGCGGGTCACCGTCGAGGGGCGCCGAGCGCCAGTCAGCGTCGGTGCAGCTGCCCACGAAGCCGGCCAGCCGCTCCCGCGCCGCGTCGATGTCCGCCGCGAGCTCCGCCGGGCTCCTCGTGTCCTCCCCCATAAGGCAAGCCTACTGACCGGCCGTGGCCTCGAACGTCCACACCCGGCCGCCATCCGCCGGGTGCTGGCCGGCCTGCGGCGGCTCTACGTCCACGATGAGCCGGCCGGCCGGGCTCCTGCCCCGATTCCATGTCCGGCTCAGCCCAGCCGGGCCAGCAGGTCGTGGTAGGCCTCGAGGTAGCGGGTCACGTCGGCGCGCGCCGCGGGGACCGGGACGGTGGGGCCCGCGCCCGGCAGGGCCTCCCACACGCCGCGGTTGCCGAGCCAGACCCGTATCAGGCGGGTGAGCTGGCCGTCGGTGAGCGCATGCGCCTCCGCACCGGTGCGCGGCCTGGGCCCATACCACTGCCCCGAGCGGGGGCCGAGCCGGATCACCGTCCACGGCAGGCCGGCCGAGCGGATCGCCGCCTCGATCCCGTCGGCCAGCTCCCCGCCGAGCGCCGACGTGTGCTGGTAGGCGGCGGGGACGAGCACCTCGGTCAGCGCCGCCTTCGCGGCCGCCGCCGACAGCGGGTTGCCGAACAGGGTGCCGCCGGTGGCGACGTTGCGCGCCACGTCCAGCTGCTCCCCCAGGTCGGCGGTGACGCCGTAGGCGCCCATCGGCACGCCGCCGGCGACCGCCTTGCCGATCGTGACGATGTCGGGCCGCAGCTGCCACATCCCGGTCGCCCCGCCGGGCCCGACCACGTGGGTGTGGGTCTCGTCGATGGCCAGCAGCGTGCCGTGCCCGCGGGTCAGCTCGCGCAGCGCGTCATGCCAGCCGGGTTCGGGCAGCAGCAGATGAATGCCGTTGGTCATCGCGGGCTCGGTCAGGACCAGGGCGACGTCGCCGGGCTCCAGCGCCTCGCGCAGCGTGCCGGGGTCGTTGAACTGGGCGATCCGCACCCGGCCGGTGACGCCCTTGGACAGGCCGCGCTGCGTCACGGTTACCTGGCCGCCGTCGGCGTCCACCAGGCCCTCCTCGAAGTGGCCGTGGTAGTGGCCCTCGAACAGGACGACCACCTCGCGCCCGGTGACCGCCCGGGCCAGCCGGATGGCCTCGGTGTTGGCCTGGGTCGCCGACAGCGTGAACTGCCACTGGGGCACGGGGTAGCGGCGGGCCAGCTCCTCGGCCACCGTCACCGAGGCCTCGGTCGGCAGCAGGAACTGGGTGGACCGCGCCGCCTGCTCCTGGACCGCGGCCACGATCGCCGGGTTGGCGTGCCCGCAGAACATCGACATGTCCGAGGCGTTGAAGTCGACGTAGCTGAACCCGTCGAGGTCAGTGAAACCGGCGCCCCGCCCGTGGTCGATGTAGACCGGCTGGTCGTATTCGGAGGCCATCCAGGCCATCGGCACACCGTTCGGCATGTGCGCACGCGCGCGGCCGATCATGGCGAGCGACCGGGGCCGGTCCGCACGGAAGCGGGCCAGCTCCTGGGCGTACAGCTCGCCGATCCTCGCCCGGTCAAGGTCACCCTGTGCGGTCACACGCCGATGCTAGACCGGCCCGCCGCGGCACGCGGGCGGCGGGCCACGGTCAGCGCGCCATGGCAAACGGGCATGGGCAAACAGACAGCGGGCGCCCAGCTTCCGCTCATCCTTGGTCGGCACGATTTGGTCTGCTTCCGATGATCTGCTTCTGATCTGCTTCCACATCGTGCATGGGGCGGGGCACATGGCACGGGCCCGTGGGCCGGGGCCTGGTGAGGAGATGTCCATGCTTCGCGGGATGACGCGCCGCTCAGCGGCGTCACGTTCGTTTCTCAGCCGTCCCCGCCGCACGCTGATCCCGGCCGCGGCGGGCTGCGCGGCGCTGCTGCTCATCGCCGGCTGCGGCCAGGCCAAGTCCGCGGCCGCCACCGCCCCCAGCTCGGCAAGCTCGGCGGGCTCGTCGATCACCGCCTATCTCACCTGTCTCCGCCAGCACGGCGTCAACGTCCCGACCGCCCGGCCGACCGTGCGCCCGACCGCCCGGCCGACCGGCGGCTTCGGCGCCGGCAGCGCCACGATGCAGAAGGCCCGGCAGGCGTGCGCCTCGCTGCGCCCGGCGGGCGGGTTCGGCTTCGGTGGCGGCCAGTTCGCCGCGGCGTTCCAGGCGTTCCGCACGTGCATGGCCTCGCACGGCGTGACGATCCCGGCCACCCGGCCGACCGCGCCGCCTACCCGGCCCGCCAGCCCGCCTGCCAGCGGGGCGCCCCGGGCCGGGCGATTCCTGAACGGGCTGAACCCGGACAATCCCAAAGTTGCTGCCGCTGTGAAGGCCTGCCAGTCCAAGCTCCCCACGTTCCCCCGGCCGGAGGCCACCCCCAGCGCCGCCTAGACACTCGACGGACGCCCACTCGCCAGCCGTGTCACTAACCTCTAAGGGCAGAACGCCTAGGGCGTGCCTTAACCTCTGGACGCGCCGGCGCTCAGGAACGCACGGGCTATCACCTGGTAGCCGGCCTGGTTGGCGTGCACGTTCGGCCCGCGCGGGGGTGCCGCGCACTCCCACGTCCACTGGCAGATCGCGGCGACGTTGCGCGGCAGGGTGCCGAACCCGGGCACGGTCACCTGCTGGCCGAAGTCGGCGGTGTGGAAGGCGCCGAACACGTCGCCCACCCGGACGCGGTATGTGGTGTAGACGCGGTTCAGCAACACGTTGTAGCCGGCAATGGCCATCTCGCTCACCCGGGCGACGGCCTTGCCGATCAGCCCGTCGCGCCACTGCGCGAGCGCGGGCAGATAGTAGCTCATCGCGATGATGTGGGCCTTCGGGTCGGCCTGCCGCAGCCTGGTGAGGATCTTCGTGAGGTTGGTGGTGACCTGCGGGACTGACCTGGTCATGCAGGATGCGAAGTTGCCGAAGGAGAGCCGG
>DATINY010000127.1:0-4011 GCA_035473755.1 Streptosporangiaceae bacterium | reverse complement strand
CGGGCCCATGAGCTGGTCCAGTTCCGGCTGGATGACCCGCAGGTCAGCGGCGAGGATCGTGGCCCACAGGTCAATCGCCTGCTCATAGCCGGGCGGTACGGCCTCGGTGACCTCGAAGCCGTCGTCCGCGAGCGCGTCGGCGGCGCGGCGCACCGCCGCGGCCACCCCCGGGTGGGTGCTGCCGCCGGGCGGCTCCGCCAGCACGGCGACTTTCGGCCGCTCGCCGGGGGCCAGGTCGGTGAAGACCGCTGGGACGCTCAGCGGGTCGCGGGGGTGCTGCCCCGCGATCACGGTGAAGCCGGCCCGGACGTCGGCGATCCGGCGGGCCATGACACCTTCGACGGCCATCAGCTGGAAGGAGATACTCATATCCTCCGGGGGGATCACGGTCGCGGCCGGCACCGCCCCGGTGGAGGGCTTGATCGATGCGACGCCGCAGCAATGCGCCGGGTTGCGCAGTGATCCGCCGAGATCGTTGCCCAGGCCGAGCGGGCTCATCCCGGTCGCCAGGGCGGCGGCCTCGCCGCCGCTCGACCCGCCCGCCGTGCGCTGCGGGTTCCACGGGTTGCGGGTCAGGCCATGCAGGGCCGAGTCGGTGTGGACCCGCAGGCCGAAGTCCGGCAGATTGCTGCGGCCGAAGGGGATCGCACCGGCCGCGCGCAGCCTCTCCACCTGCGGGGCGTCGACCGGGGCGACCGCCTCGGCCAGGGCCGGGACCGCCTGGGTGGTCGGGGTGCCCGCCAGGTCGATGTTCTCCTTGACCGTGAACGGGACGCCGTGCAGCGGGCCGAGCCCGGCGCCGTCCGCCACCGCCCGGTCGGCCGCATCGGCGGCCGCGAGGGCCTCGTCCGGCAGGAGCCGGACGAGGGCGTTGAGGTGAGGGTTGACCGCCTCGACCCGGTCCAGGTGCGCCTGCATGACTTCGCGGCTGCTGACCTCGCGCCCGCGGATCAGGGCCGCCAGCTCGACAGCGCTCTTGCGCCACAGTTCGCTCATGCCTCATCCCCCACAGACCGAGATCGAGGCAACCGTAAAACACCGGACGGATTCCGGTAAAGCCGGCGCCACCTGGTCCTGGGGCTGCCGCAGGTGCCCGTGCTGGGGCGGGTTGCCGGATCCAGGGCGCCGGTGGCCGCGGTCCGGAGTCTTCGTGCTGGAGTCCCCGGTCAAGGGTTTACCCTCGGGTTAGCTACTTAGAGAAGAGGTCGCCATGTGCAGGGGAGATCGGCTAGTAGCGGACTTCGTGGCTGGTACCGACGCCCGGCCTGGCCTGCCCGAAGAGCTCGGAGAGCATCTGACCACGACCGTGGACGGGCTGTGGGTGGTGTGGGCCCACAAGCTGGCCCGGCAAGAGGGCAAACTGTTCGTTCCGCTGACGCGTGGTGCCGGTTATCCGGCTGACGCCAAGGCCGAGTGCCGGCGGCGGGGTGGCCGAGGCGCCCACGATGCCCCCGATCCGAAGTGCACGTGCGGCTTCCATGCCCTCTCGAGCCGGGAGTTTCCGGGACTGCCGGCCGTTAGCGGCCTCACGGCGCTGACCGTTGTCCTGTCCGGACGGGTGCTGGCCTTCGAGTGGTCGGGCGGAGGAGTGCTGTGGCGGGCCGAGCGGCAGACCGTGGTTCGCACCGAGCGGCTGGGCCGGTTGGACTGGACAGAATTCCAGCGGCCGCCCCGGTTCGACCGGAAAGAAGAAGTCCCGGACCAGCGCCGCTATCCCGGTGATCCCGACGGCCGCCTCGCTGTCGTTCCCGCTGTCACACCTCGCGATTCAGGGCCGGTGCGCTTGAACCTGCCCGTCTCCGCTCCGGTGCTGCCGGTGTGCGACGACGACGCGGGCTGGTGCGTGGGGTCCAGCACGTTCGAGCACGCGCCGGCGTCTCTGGTCCTGGCCTAGCGCCAGCGGTCCCGGCCGGAGGAGCCATGCTCCCACCGGCCGGGCTCCTGTGCGCCTTCCATCGGCTGTCACCGGCTCCCGGCACGCCGGCGCGGAGATCGGCGCGGGATAATGAGGCCATGGCAGGCGCGCTGATCCGGTGCGGGCACTGCGGCCAGACGAACCGGGTGCCGGCCGCGGCGGCCGGGACCCCTCGCTGCGGCAAGTGCCATCAGCCGCTGCCGTGGATCACCGACGCCGACGATGCCACGTTCGGCGAGGTCGCGGACGCCGCCAAGATCCCGGTCATCGTGGACCTGTGGGCGCCCTGGTGCGGGCCCTGCCGCATGGTCAGCCCCGCGCTCGAGCAGCTCGCCCGCGACCTGGCCGGCCGGGTGAAGCTGGTCAAGGTGAACGTGGACACCTCGCCCCGGATTTCACAGCGGTTCGACGCCCAGGCCATCCCGACCCTGCTGGTGCTGCGCGGCGGGCAGGTGGCCGCCCGGCAGACCGGCGCCGCCCCCCTGGCCGCCCTGCGGGCCTGGGTCGACAATGCCCTCGACGGGGACGCTCACTGAGCATGCGTGCTCCGTGAGCGCTCCCCGGCGGCATCGGCGGGGGCGTGGCTAGGGCCAAGGGGTGAGAACGATGCGCTGTGCCGTATGGGCGGCGCCGTCCCAGGCTTGTTCCACGTCGGCCAAAGGTGTGGGCCGGGCGTCGATGTCGAAGGTGCCGTTGGTGATCTGCTGGACCAGCGCGGGCAGTTCGGCGAGGATTTCGCGGGTGGTGACGGAGCCCTGCCCGCTGCCGACGATCGTGAGGTGGGCGGCGCGGAGCGCGGCTGAGGGGATCGGTGCCGTCGGCCCGGCGACGGAGCCGATTTCGATCCAGGTGAGGGGCTTGCCGCGATCGGCGCGGCCGGTGACGACGGCGGTCATCGCGGCGGCGGTGGGCTGGCCCCACAGGTAGTCGATCACGACGTCGACATCGCGGGCGGCGCGGCCGAGCAGGCGGGCGGCGGTGCCGGCGTCCCCGTCGAGCAACACCGTGCCGGTGGCGCCGAGCGCGGGCAGGCCGGCCAGCCGGGCGGCGTTGCGCCCGGCGGCAATGATCTGGTCCGCGCCGAGCAGTTTCGCGATCTGGATGGCCATCCGGCCGGCGTTGCCGGTGACGCCGAGGACGAGGACGTTCTGCCCGGCGTGGAACTGCACCCGCTGGCGCAGCGCGACCCAGGAGGACATGGCCGGGTTCATGGCGGCGGCGACCGCGATGGGGTCGCTGCCGGAGGGCAGGACGATGCTGCGGCGGGTGTCGATGACGGTCTGTTCGGCCATCGCGCCCATGCGAGTGTCCGGGAGGATGAAGTAACGCGACAGCCCGTCCGCGCCGCGCCCGACGCCGTCTATGCCCGGCACGAGCGGCAGCTCGCCGGTACTGGTGTAGTGCGACCCGTCGGCCTGCGACCGGACGCGCGGGTGGAGCCCGGCCGCGATCACGTCGACGACCATGTCATGGTCACCAGCCGGGGCGGGAGCGGGGAACTCCTGGTAGCGGGGGGCGGCGCCGAACGAGGAGACAACGGCGGCTTTCATGATGACCTCACGGTTTTAGTTTGTAACACGAACTAAAATTAGTTGGTAATACGAACCAAGTCAAGTAGGCTCGATGCCGCCGGGTTCAGCCGCGATTGTGTTGCCATGGCCGGTGGCCCGGGGGCTTGCTGGTCTTATGCCCTGGTCTTGCCCGCTTCGTTCGGGGCCAGGTGACCTGGGCCAGGAACAGCGTCAGGTCTGGCAGATCCTGGGCGGCCTGGGATAGCTCGCCGTGGGTGGTAGCAGTCAGCGTGGCATCAAGCCGCACGCACAGTTCATCGAGTGTCAGCCTGCCTTGCGCGAAGTGCTCGCCCAGGGCGGCGGCTGCCGCGTCCCGGTCAGCATCGCCAACGCGCACGTCTGGTGCTGGTGGCTGATGATCCTGTCTGGCTGCCTGGGGCAGGTGCCGCAGCATGGCGGTGTAGCGATCCAGCGCGTCCCGGCCCAGGCGGGTGAGGGACACGGTGGCCTGTGCTCTGTGGCCGCCGGTGATTTCCGTACGCACGTATCCGGCGGTGCCCAGCTCGCGCAAACAGCAGATCGGGC
>DATINY010000126.1:0-9502 GCA_035473755.1 Streptosporangiaceae bacterium | reverse complement strand
GTTGGACTCCGACTGCTTCTCGAACGCCACGGCCAGCACTCGGCGGTGCAGGCCCGCCTGCACCAGGCTGGCCGCCACGATCCCGGTCGCGCCGCCGACCGAGCCCGCCGTGTGCACCCGCAGCAGCGGCTTGCCGGTGGCGCCGAGCGCGTCGGCCAGGTACAGCTCTGGCATCATCACGCCCTCGAACAGGTCGGGCGCCTTCCCGGCCACGACCGCGTCGATGTCCGCCAGCGAGAGGCCCGCGTCGGCGAGCGCGCGGTCCACCGCCTCCCGGCACAGGCCCGCGATGGACACGTCGGTCCGCCGGCTGCGGTGGTGGGTCTGGCCGACCCCGAGGACGGCGGCCCGCTCCCGCGTCACGGGCTGGCCTCCATCACGCAGACGAGGTTCTGCTGCAGGGCAGGGCCGCTGGTGGCGTGGCCGAGCGCCCGCCCGGCCCGGCCGGAGAAGATCTCGCGCGCCGCCATCCCGATCCGCGCCAGGCCCGCGGCGAACATCGGGTTGGCGGCGAGGGCCCCGCCGGACGGGCTGACGCGCACGCCGTCGCCCAGGCCCAGCGCCCCCCGCAGCAGGATCTCCTGATGGGTGAACGGCGCGTGCAGCTCGGCGGCGTCGACGCCGGCCGCGCCCGCCGCCTGCCCGGCGGCGGCGGCCGACGGCGCGGTGGTCAGGTCGCGTGCCCCCAGCGACGGCGAGTCGACGCGGTGCTCGAACCCGGTGATCCAGGCGGGCCGCTCGCACAGCTCACGGGCTCGCTCGCCGGAGGCCAGGATCACGGCCGCGGCGCCGTCGCCGACCGGCGCGCAGTCGTGGGCCCGGAGCGGGTCGGCGAGGTAGGGCGCTTGGAGCAGCTCCTCGGCGCTGACCTCGCCGGACAGCTGCGCCTGCGGGTTGGACAGCGCCGCGGCGCGGCTGCGCGCGGCCACCTGCGCCATGTCCTTCTCGCTCCAGAGCCCGGCCTCGATGCCGAGCCTGGCCTGCAGCGCCGCGATGGCGACGGAGTCGGGCCAGAGCGGGGCGACCAGGTAGGGGTCGAGCTGGAGGGCGAGCACCCGCCGGAGCTGCCCGGCGGACGACTTGCCGAAGCCGTAGGCGAGCGCGATGTTGGCCTCGCCGGTGAGGATCTTCACCCAGGCCTCGTACAGCGCCCAGGCGCCGTCCATCTCCACATGCGACTCCATGATCGGCGGGAAGGCCCCGATCGCGTCCACCGCCTGGACGAACGAGAACGCCCGGCCCGCCAGGTAGTCCGAGGAGCCCGAGCACCAGAAGCCGATGTCGTCCTTGGCCAGCCCGGTGGCCGCCAGCACTTCGCCGAAGACCGGCACCAGCATCTCCACCCCGCTGGTGGTGCTCTCGCCGTGGCGCACGCACGGGGACTGGGCGAACCCGACGACGGCGACCCCGGTCATGGTGCCGCCAGCCACGGTGCCGCTAGCCACAGTGCCGCCAGCCACGGTGCCGCCCGCCACAGTTCTGCTAGCCACGATGCTGCCAGCCGTGGGCGCCGCCCCCTAGAGGTGGTGGGCATAGGACTCATAAGGCGCGTCCGGCTCCGCCGTGGGGCGGAAATGGTCGATGTTCTCCACCGTCGTGCCCCACTGGTCGCGGGGCTTCCAGACCGCGGTCACCCGCATGCCCATCCGCACGTCGCCCGGATCGCAGCCCAGGATCAGGTGCTGGAACGGGATGTCGGCTCCGTCCAGCACGATGGCCGCCGCGACGTACGGCGTGGGCACCCGCTGGCCGCGGAACGGCACGTTGACCACGCAGAACGTGGTCACGGTGCCGGTGTCGGGCAGCTCCACCTCCCCGGCGGTCGGGACGCCGTCGGTGGGGCAGGCGGCGCGCGGCGGGATGTAGACCTTGCCACAGGCCGGGCAGCGCTGACCGAGCAGCCGCCCCGCCGCCAGCCCGCGCAGGAACTCGCTCTCCCCGGGCGAGGCCGTGTGCTCATAACGAAGCCGCACCGGTGTGGTCATCATGGTCACCGGCTCCTGGCCCGCTGGCTGCCCCGTTTCCGGCTGTGCCGTCTCCGGGAGCCCGACCGGCCCGGCGCCGCGGCACGGCTCGAAGCAGGCGATGTCGCGGATGTGCCCGGCGGGACTGGCCGCCCACCGCGCCCGCACCCGCATGCCCGTCGCCATCGCGGCGGGCGACCCGGCGTCCACCGCATGCAGCATGGCGGTGTCGGCGCCGTCCAGCCGGATCAGCGCCCAGGCGAACGGGTGCGCCAGCGGCTGCCCCTCCAGCGGCTCGGCCGCCCACGTCCAGCTGGTGACCGTCCCCTCCGGCCCGACCTCCACCAGGCCGGTCGGCGGGGCGGAGGTCACCGGGTCGTACTCGAACGGCGGGGCGTGCACCCGGCCGTCGGCGCCGCGTGCGCCGAGGATGCGCCGGCCCGCCAGCGCGGTCATGAACTCGCCGAGCACCGGGCCCAGCGACCGGGTGTAGTCGAACCCGATCTCCAGCGGCGCGCGCAGCGGCTCCTCCACGCTCAGCAGTGAAACATGTTTCTTTACACACGGGCAATAGGCGCGAAACGAGGGCTGCCGCGCGCTTGTTCGCCTATAGAACGTGTTCTAGATTGGGCCCGTGAACGCCATCGGGCTGTGGGCTATCGCCGGGCACTCGCCGGACCGGCCCGCGGTGATCGGGGCCGACGGCTCCGTGGTGAGCTACGCCGAGCTGGCCCGGGCGGCGGACCGCTACGGCCGGGGCCTGCAGGCGCTGGGCCTGAGCGCGGGGGACACGGTCGCGACGCTGCTGCCCAACGGCGTCACCGCGCTCGCCATGTACTTCGCGGCGATCGAGACCGGCCTGTACATCGTGCCGGTCAACTGGCACCAGGTAGCGGGGGAGGTCGCCCACATCCTGGGCGACAGCGCGGCGGGGGTGTTCGTGGCGCATGAGCGGTTCGCCGGGACCGCCGGGCAGGCGGCCGGCCTGGCCGGGGTCACGCACTGCTTCGCGGTGGGCGCGGTGCCGGGCTTCGAGCCGATCGGCAGGCTCGGGGATGACGGGCCGGATGGGCGCCCGCAGGTGCGCACGCATGGCGCGCCGATGCTCTACACCTCCGGCACCTCCGGCCGCCCCAAGGGCGTTCGCCGCCCGCTCACCGGCGCCGACCCGGACGACGCGGCGGCGACGGCGGCCTGGTTCTTTCACCTGTTCGGCCTGGCGCCGTTCGACGGCCACGTGCACCTGTGCGGCTCGCCGCTCTATCACACCGCCGTGCTCAATTTCGCCACCATCTCGGTCCAGCTCGGCCATCCCGTGGTCCTGATGGAGGGCTGGGATCCGGAGGAGGCGCTGCGGCTGATCGAGCGGCACCGGGTGACGCATACACACGCGGTACCGACCCAGTTCCGGCGGATGCTCGGGCTGCCCGGCGAGGTGCGCGGCCGGTATGACACGAGCTCGCTGCGCGCCGTGATCCACAGCGCGGCGCCCTGCCCGCCGGAGGTCAAGCGGCGGATGATCGCCTGGCTGGGACCGGTCATCGTCGAGTACTACGCGGCGACCGAGGGCGGCGGGACGCTCATCGGCTCGGAGGAGTGGCTGCGCAAGCCGGGGTCGGTCGGCCTGCCCTGGCCGGGCTCGCAGGTGCGGGTGCTCGACCGGGCCGGGCAGGAGGTGGCCCCCGGCCAGCAGGGCCTGGTCTACATGAGGATGGGCACGTCGAGCTTCGCCTATCACAACGACGAGCAGAAGACGCGGGCGGCGCGGGCCGGTGACCTGTTCACCGTGGGGGACATCGGCTATCTGGACTCCGACGGCTACCTGTTCCTGTGTGACCGCGACAGCGATGTGATCATCTCCGGCGGGGTGAACATCTACCCGTCCGAGATCGAGGCCGAGCTGTCCTGCCATCCGGCGGTCGCCGATGCCGCCGTGTTCGGCATCCCGCACGACGACTGGGGGGAGGAGGTCAAGGCGGTGATCGAGCCGGTGCCCGGGGCGCGGCCCGGCCCCGCGCTGACCGGGGAACTGCTGGCATTCCTGGACGGGCGGGTGGCGCGGTTCAAGCTGCCGCGCACGATCGACTATGTAGCGCAGCTGCCGCGAGACCCCAACGGGAAGCTGTACAAGCGCCGCCTGCGCGACCCGTACTGGACCGGCCGCGCGCGGGCGATCTGACCACCGCCCGGGCGGGCGTTAGCTGGCCCGGATGGTGATCACCGTCCAGGCTCCGAGGTGGATGCGGTCGCCGTCGTGCAGGGGCACCCGCGCCCCGGCGGCTATCTCGGTGCCGTTGACCAGGGTGCCGTTCTCCGACCCGGGATCGAGGACCATCCAGCTGCCGTCCGGCTCGGCGATCAGCGCCGCGTGCATCCGCGATACTCCCGGGTCGGTGGGCGGGCCGGTCAGGTCGATCTCGGGTTCCAGGCCCTGCGACGGGCTGCGCCGCCCGATCCGCATCTCCGGCCCGGCCAGCCGGAACCGTCGCTCCGGGCAGTAGTCGGGGAAGGTGAGCGACGCCGCATCCGGGCCGCCGGCCGCGACCACGTCCTCGAAGTAGTCGTGATCGCTGGCCACGACCGCCATCCATGCGACCGGCCCACCGGCCGCTGGCGGGGGGGCGCCGCCGGCCGGGGCCGCGGCGGCCATCGCCGGTACCGGCTCGGCCATCGCCGGTACCGGCTCGGCCGCCGCCGGTACCGGCTCGGCTGTCGCCGGTATCGGTGCGGCGGGCGGCGGTGGTGGCGGCTCGGCGGGCGTTGGCGGGCCGGTCCCCGGCGGGATGATGACGCCCTCGATCGTGCGTTCCCTCCGGCCCGCGTCCCCGCCCGCCTCGAAGTCGAACCCGCAGGACTCGCAGAACCGGCCCGACTTGGCCGCCCCGCAGTGCGGGCAGGGCTCGGCCGTCGATTGTGGCTGCGGAGCTTGTGGCTGTGGCGTTTGTGGCTGCGGCTCCTGTGGCTCTTGCGGCTGGGCGCCGGCGGTGGCGCCGATCCTCATGCCGCACACGTCGCAGAAGTCACTGCTCGCCGATGTGTGACCGGCCGGACAGGTCGGCATGGCCTTCTCCGCCTCCTCCGTGCCAGCTGGTCCCCCAGCTGATCCCCTGCTTGCCCGCTCCGGTGCTTGCCGGTCATGTGTCCCGCTGCTTCTTGGTCCTGACCGTCTTCACCGACCTGGTGTCGAGCGCCATCTCGTCGGCGTCGTCGACCTTCTTCTTCAGCGACACGGTCCCGGTCGCCGCGTCCGTCACGTCGACCACCTTCGCCAGCAGCTTGGCTGTGTCTTCGTTGCCGGACTGGTGAGCCAGCGCGACCGCCCGGCCGAGCTTGGCCGTCGCGGTATCCTCGTCACCCTCCTTGCGGGCCTCCAGCCCTTCCTGAATGACCTGGGCGAGCTCCTCCTGCCCGGTGTAGTGCGCAACGTGCTGGTCGATCCGGGTCGACAGTGCCTCCTCATCGGTCCAGATCGCCTTCACCAGCCCCTGGCCCAGCACTTCCGCCCCGGAGGGCGAGGTGGCGACCAGGCTCACCCGCGCGGCCAGCATCTCCTGCCCCACCGCGCCGGAGGCGGCGACCTGCACACCGAGATGGTAGTCGCGGCTCTCGCCGGTGCCCCAGGCGCCCGTCGGGTAGTCGCCCACCTGCGTGCCTGAGTCGGTACGCCTGTCCGTCAGGTCCTCGACCGCCGGCGCCACCTGCTTGACGAACTGGACGGACGCATGCTGCGGCGTCCAGACGCGCAGCGAGACGTCGGCGACCTGCTTGCCCATCGCCGCGGCCATCATGTCCGAGAAATCGGCGGCGAGCCCGGCCGGGTCGGGCACGATGTCGACGCTGCCCAGCAGCGCGGTGGAGATCCGGCGGAGCTCGGCCACCTCCCAGTCGGTGCCGACGCCGCGGCAGTCGCAGCTGAAGACCCCCTCGCACAGGCTGATGGCGGTGCCCAGATCCTCGGCACTCTCGTGCTCATCCTTGCCGTCGGTCAGCAGGATGGCGTGCCGCAGCTGGGCCGGGTGCGAGGTGAACATCCGGTGCGCGAGCCACAGCCACTGCCCGATCGCGGTGCCGCCGCTCGGCCGCAGGCTCGCCACGGCCCGCTTCGCCGACTCCCGGGTCTGCGGGTCGGCGACGGCCAGGCTGCCGTCCGGCGGGAAGATCGCCATGGCCTGGTGCGTGCCCGCGATCACGGCGAACGCCACCCCATCGCGGATGACATCCACCGCCGCCGCGGTGGCTGCCCGGGCTTCGGCGATCTTGCTTGGGGGGGCGTTCATCGAGCCCGAGCAGTCGACGATGATGATCTCGGCGCTGTCGGCTCCCGGGGCGGGCGCCGCGGAAACCGTGCCCGCCGTGGCCACCGTGACGACGGCGTTGACGTCCCGGCCGCCTTCCGACAGATACTCGTTCTGGTAGATGTCCACCGTGAAGTCGGGCTCGCTCATTGTTGACGTCTCCTCGGCATCGGGTCGGCTGAGACCGGAAACGGCGCCAGGACCACGGTCACGTTGTCCATTCCGCCGGCGTCGAGCGCGAAGCTGGTCAGGGTGCGGGCGGCACTCAGCGGGTCGGTCAGCGCGGCGGGCAGCGCGAGTTCGGCCAGCCGGGCCGCGGCCGGCTGGTAGTTCCACAGGCCGTCCGAGCAGAGCAGCAGGACACCGGGCCCGGGTGGCTCGAACCGCATCACGTGTGGTTCGGGGTTGGTGAGGTCCGCGCCGATCCAGCGCGTCACCACGTGGCCCTGGGCCGAGGCCAGGGCGTCGGCCTCCGAGAGCAGCCCGGCCGCGACCAGCTCCTGGGCTACCGAGTCGTCCATGGTGAGCTGCTGGGCGGCGGAACCGGGACCGGTGGCCAGCCAGTAGGCGCGGCTGTCGCCGAGCCAGCACACGATGGCGGCCTCGCTGGTCAGGACCGCGGAGACGAAGGTGGACGAGGGCGGGTCGGTCAGTGGGGTGGCCGGCCGTCCCAGCCCGGCCACCGCCTCGGCGGCGGCGCGGACCGCCGCGGGCGCCGCCTCGAGCAGATCCCGCCCGGTCCGTACCGCCGCGAGCAGAACGCCCGCCGCCGCCCGGGCGGCGGCCAGGGACGCCTCGTCCGGATGGGCGGAGGACGAGACCCCGTCGCACACCACCGCCACCACCGCCGGCCCGGCCGCCGTGTCGGCGGTGGCGAGCGCCATGGCGTCCTCGTTGCGATGGTGCCGCAGGCCGCGGTCGGTCACGCCGGCCACTATCCCGAGGTCGGTCTCCTGGTGATCACGGCCCGACCGCACCTTGCGGCCGCAGGACTCGCAGTAGCCGTCCGCGCTGATGCGCGATGAGGAGCAGGACTCGCATACGGGAGGGCCGGCGTCGTGGCCGTCGCTGACCGAGAGCGGGGCCAGTTCCGCGCCGCAGGACTCGCAGAAACTGTCGGTCGCCCCGACCGGCTCGCCGCAGGCGAAGCACACCGTGGCCGCCGGCCCGACCGGGTCCGCCGTCACAGCCAGGTCCTCGGGCGCACCTCGTTGGCCTGGTCCCCCAGTTCAATGCGCCGCGGCTGGTCGGGCGCCAGCCTGGCCAGCGCCCGATAGCTCTGCTCCAGCCCGGAGCGCAATGGGTACTCGGCCGGCTCGCAGCCGAGCAGGCGCCCGCCGTCCGCCGGCTGGCCCGCCGTCACGGCCTCGAGCCCGGCCCGCAGGATCTCGGACGTGAGCTGCTGCCGCCGGGCGGCGTCCAGCGGCAGGTGTTCCAGCCGGTCGGCCGCCTGCCGCAGCTCGCCGAAGCTGGTCCCGGATTGGCCGGTGCGGGTGATGTTGATCCGTATCGCCGCTACCTGCGCCACCACGTGATGGCTGGATGTCGGCGGCACCGCCGCGAGCGCCGCGATCGCCCCGGGCCGGTCATCCGACGCCAGCTTGGCCCGGGCCAGGCCGAATGCGGCGCTCACGTAGGAGCGGTCGACCATCCACACGCGCTCGAAATAGCGGGCGGCGGCGGCCTGGTCTCCCGCGGCCTCGGCGGCGAACCCCAGCGCCAGCTGGGGCGAGAGCTCGCCGGGGAGGGCGTCGTAGACCGCGTCGAACGCGGCCTGTGCCTCCCCGGGGTGGCCGGAGGCCAGCTCCCGCAGCCCCTGGTACCAGGTGATCCGCCAGTCGGCGCTGTCCTGCGCGGCCAGCTCATCCAGGGTGCTCGCGGCGTCGCCGAGCGCCCCGGTGACGATGAGGGCACGGGCGAGGGCGAGCCGGGTCTCGGCCGATTCGGCCACCGCCGGCGGCGTCCCGGCTTCGCCGTGGACGGCGGCGGACAGGGTGGCCGTGATCTGGGCCGGGTCCAGCGTGCCCAGCGTCGCCAGGTAGCCGGCGGCTGGGTCGGTGATGTCCACCTGGGGCACCGGCAGCCCGGCCACGATCTGCGCAGCCGGTGGCCGCGCGGTCACGGCGCAGGCCCATTCGCTGCCGTCCATCTCGCCGGCCTCGGCGCCGACCGCCTGCAGCTCGGGGCTGAACAGTGAGGAGAACGCGGGCCGGGGGCTGCCGTCACCGGCCGCGAGCACCTCGCGCAAGACGCCGGTGAGCTGCTCGGCCATGTCGCCCGCCGATGCGAAGCGGCGGGTGGGGTCGGCGTTCGTGGCCCGGCGAAGCAGCCGGTAGAACGATTCCTGCCGCGCGAGCAGCGGCACGGTGGCGGGATCGGGAAGCGTGTGCTGATAGGTGCTGGTGTATCCGGTGAACTCGAAGGTGAGCACCGCCAGGGCGCGCCCGACCGTGTACAGGTCGGAGGAGGGAGAGGGCCCGTCGGCCGCGATCTCCGGTGCCTGGTAGCCGACCGTCCCGTAGATGGGGCTGTCCTCGTCGTCGATCCGGCGCACGCCGCCCATGTCGATGAGCTTGAGCATCTCTTCCGACTGGATCACGTTGTCCGGCTTGAAGTCGCAGTAGACCAGCCCGCGGCTGTGCAGGTAGCCGAGCGCGCGCAGCACCTCGATCGCGTAGGCGAGCGCGTGCTCGACCGGCACCGACCGGCCGGCCTTCCGCTCGTCGAGCAGGATCTCCCGGAGCGAGCGGCCGCCGACGTACTCCATCACGATGTATCCGGCCGTCTCGCCGCTGTGCTGATCGGCGTGCTGGACGAAGTTGTAGATCCGGACGATGTTGGGGTGGTCGACGGCGGCCAGGAACTGCCGCTCCGCCACCGCGGCCGCCATGGCGTCCGCGTCGCCGGTGCTGAGCAGGCCCTTGAGCACTCGCCAGCTGTCGCTGACGTTGCGGTCCTTGGCCAGGTAGATCCAGCCGAGCCCGCCGTGGGCCAGGCAGCCGAGCACCTCGTACTGGCCGCCGACCAGATCCCCGGCCTTTAGCTTCGGGGTGAAGGAGAAGCTGAAGCCACAGTTGCGGCAGAAACCTTCGGCCAGCCCGGGCCGCCCGTCTCTGGAGCGGCCGACGGGCTGCTGGCAGTTCGGGCAGAACCGCCGGCTCTCCGGCACCTGTGGGTCGGCGAGTATGGCGCTGGCCGGATCATGGGCGGGGACCGGCGGGACCTCCACCAGGCCGGCGCCGA
>DATINY010000125.1:0-5353 GCA_035473755.1 Streptosporangiaceae bacterium | reverse complement strand
GTTGTGCCCGTGCTTGCGGTTCAGGCTGGCGGCATGGTCGGGCACGTAGGTCTGCATTTCGCGCGGCGAGCGTATGTAGCCCTGGGATGCCGGGCGGCTGGGCAGGTCGATCTTCGGGCGCTTCACCTTCTGGTAGGGGATGGTGGACAGCAGGTGCGCGATCATATTGATCCGCGCACGCCGCTTGTCGTCGCTCTCCACCACGTACCAGGGCGCCTCGGGGATGTCGGTGTGGACGAACATCTCGTCCTTGGCCCGCGAGTAGTCCTCCCAGTGGGTGATGGACTGCAGGTCGAGCCCGGACAGCTTCCACTGCCGGAGCGGGTCCTCCAGCCGGGACACCAGCCGCTTTTCCTGCTCCTCATCGCTGACCGAGAACCAGTACTTGCGGAGCAGGATGCCGTCCTCCACGAGCAGCCGCTCGAAGATGGGGCACTGGTGCAGGAACCGGTGGTACTCCTCCTTGGTGCTGAACCCCATGACGTGCTCTACTCCGGCCCGGTTGTACCAGCTGCGGTCGAACAGCGCGATCTGCCCGCCCGCGGGCAGGTGCTCGACGTAGCGCTGGAAGTACCACTGGGTCTGCTCCCGCTCGGTCGGTGCGCCCAGCGCGACGATCCCGGCGACCCGGGGATTGAGGTATTGAGTGACCCGCTTGATGGTGCCGCCCTTGCCCGCCGCGTCCCGGCCCTCGAACACCACCATCACCCGGGCGCCCTGGTCGCTCACCCACGCCTGCATCTTGACCAGTTCTGCCTGCAGGCGGTACAGCTCGCGCTCGTAGAGCTTCCGGTCCACCCGTTTGGCGTGATCGTGTGCTGCTTGTGCTGGTGCCTTGTCCACCTTGGATGTCACCGTCGCACCTCCCCTCACCCGTGAGTCAACCACTCACGGCGGCGAGCGCAAGGGGGCCCCACCCCCAGCGGCGGGGGCAGGCCGGGTCAGAGGTCGACGCTGGCCCCGTTTTCCAGCTGGGCGAACTGGTCGCCCGCCATGCCGAGGAAGGCGCCGAGCACCGCCAGGCCGGTGTCGCTGAACAGGGCGTCGTGGATCGTGTACCCGCGGCGCGGCGCGACCGTCCGGGCGTAGTCGATCATCTCCGACAGCTTGAGCCAGGGAGCGCTGGCCGGCAGCAGCAGCGTTCCCACCGGGTCCTCGGGCGCGGTCAGCGCATCCCCCGGGTGGAAGACCTCGCCGTCGAGCATGAACCCGACGTTCGCGATCATGGGGATGTCCTGGTGGAGCACCGCGTGCTCGGAGCCGTACACGTGGACGTCGAACCCGGCGGCGGAGAAGGTGTCGCCGTGGCCGACCGTGTGCACCCGGACACCCAGGTGGCTGAACTGCTCGGCCACCGCGGCGGTGGACCACAGGTGGAGCCCGGGGTCGGCCTCCAGCGCGGCGCGGAGCCGGTCGGGCTCGATGTGGTCGAAGTGCTCGTGGGTGATGAGAACGGCGTTCGCCCCAGCCAGGGCCTGCGGGTCGCTGAACGCGCCCGGGTCGATCACCAGCACCGCCCCGTCCTTGTCGAAGCGGGTACAGGCATGTCCCAGTTTGGTGAGCCGCATCGCTACTCCCTCGCGCATCAGACGTTGCGATGAAGATACCGGAATCGGGTGGGCGCCGGATGTGCCCGGGGGCACTGCGCCGGGCGGGTTTGGCACCGCCCCGATCGCGCCGCTGATACTGTTTTTCGTCCCCGCGAGTTCCCCCCACATGACCCACAACCCATCCTGGCGCCAGCTGCGCGTGCCCTGCCTGCACCGGGGCCGGCGGGCGCCGCTGGAGGAGCGATGAGCGAGGAACTCCGCCCGCTGCCGGGCAGGCTCGCCCCCGGCTCGCAGCTGGCGGGCTACCGGGTCGAGGAGGAGATCGGCCGGGGCGGCATGGCCGTGGTCTACCGCGCCTACGACGACCACCTCGACCGGCAGGTCGCCCTGAAGGTGCTGGCCCCCGACCTCGCCCGCGATGAGGTCTTCCGGGCCCGGTTCATCCAGGAGTCCCGGATCGCGGCGGCCGCCGAGCACCCGAACATCATTCCGGTGTTCAGCGCGGGGGAGGCCGACGGTGTGCTGTACATCGCCATGCGCTACGTCGCCGACGGCGACGTGCGGTCGCTCATCGACCGGGTGGGGCCGCTGCCGGCCGCCCGGGCCTGCGCGCTCATCGCCCAGGCCGCGTCCGCGCTGGACGCGGCGCACGCCCGCGGGCTGGTTCACCGGGACGTCAAGCCCACCAACATGCTGCTGGAGATCTCGCCGCGGACCAGCCGGCCCGACCACCTCTACCTGTCCGACTTCGGGCTGGCCAAGCCGTCGGCGGCGGCGACCGGCCTGACGGCGACCGGGCAGTTCTTCGGCACCGTCGACTACGTCGCGCCCGAGCAGATCCAGGGCGATCCGCTGGATGGCCGGACCGACCAGTACGCGCTGGCCTGCGCCGCCTTCGAGATGCTCTCCGGCTCACCGCCGTTCCAGCGGGAGAACGGGATGGCGGTCATCTCGGCGCAGCTCTCCGAGCCGCCGCCCTCGCTGAGCGCGCGCGTGCCCGGCCTACCGGGCGCCGCCGACCGGGTGATCGCCAAGGCACTGGCCAAGTCGCCGGCCGACAGGTACGACCGGTGCCTCGATTTCGCCGAGGCGCTGCTGGCCGCCTGCCGCCTCGAAGCCAGCGGCGCCGGAGCTGGCGTGGCCGGGGTCCCGTACTCACCGACGCGGGCCGCTGTGCCGGTGACGCCCCCGACCGCCGCGGACGCCGGCCGCCCCGGCCCGGTACAGACCCCTTCCGCGAGCCCCGGCTACCCACCCGCAGACGCGAACTACCCGGCTGCGGGAGGCGGCTACCCACCCGCGGGCACCGGCTACCCATCCGCAGGCGCGGGCTACCCGGCCACCGGCGCCGGATTCCCGGGTGGGGGCGCGGGTTTCCCGCCGCCACCGCCGGCCGGCTTCCCGCCACAGCCGCCCATCCGCACCGGCTTTCCCCCGCCGCCCGCCGAGCCTGACCCGGCCACCCTCGGATGGTCCGGCCAGCCGGACCCGGGCTACCGGGGCGGCGGCGGCCGGCGGCGGTCCCGCGGTGCGTTCACCGCCGGCGTGGTCGCCGCTCTCCTCGTGCTGTTCTTCGCGGCGGCCGGCGTGACCTACCTCGTGCTGCACAAGACCCGCGGCAACGGCCCGGGCGCCGCCGGTTCGGGGGCCCCGGCTGGCTCGTCCGCCCCCGGCGTCCCGGGCAGTTCCGCCCCTACCGCCCCGGCCAGCTCCAGCACTCTCCCCGCGCCCCCGTCTCCTCCCCCGCCCGGCGTGCTGGCGGCCACCGTGCGGGCCTACTACTCAGCGATCAACCATCATCGCTACGCGCGGGCGTGGCGGCTCGGGGGGCGCAACACCGGTGAGACCTACCATGCCTACATCAGCGGGTTCGCCGGCACCGCTCACGACACCGTGACCATCCAGTCGGTGTCCGGTGACGTCGTGACCGGCCAGCTCGCCGCGCAGCAGACCGATGGGACCGTCAAGACCTACCGGGGCAGCTACACCGTCGTCGGCGGCGTCATCACCCAGTTCAACGTGCAGCAGGTCAGCTGACGCCACGGCGGCAGGGCCTCACGGCGTGCCCGTGCCGCCCCCGATGAGCCGCAGTTTTGCGGCTCATCGCAGAAGAGGGTGTAGTCGGGGTCTGAAGCCGCCGGTGTCGAGCAGGCTGCGGGTGATGTAGTTGGTCAGGTTGCGGAAGCCGGGGGCGGTGCCGCGGAGGTGTTCGAGTCGGCCGTTGATGGCCTCGGTCGGGCCGTTGGACGTGCCGCGTCGGTCGAAGTAGGCCAGCACGTCAGCGGCGCGCTGTTTCGGTGTTCTGCCGAGTCGACTCAGCTCGGGCAGTCCGGCCGGGACGTCGTGGCTGATCGTCTTGATGACGGTGGTGAGTTCGGTCTTGCCGGCGCGGCGGTCAGGGTGTCGGTAGAGCAACACGGCGTGGTCGGGATGCAGCTGTCGGCCGACCACTTCCAAGCCGAGGTCATCTAGCCGGCAGAACGTCGTCAGGTCAGCAGGGCAGAAGGTAGCGTCACGCACGAGCCTGGGGCGCAACCGCGGTCTTCGGGGATCGGTGATCGTCCGGTGGCGTTTGGCCGATCAGGCGCGGTCGTGGAGAGTGACCTGGTAGCCGTCGGGGTCGGCGAAGGTGAATGTCCGACCGAAGGGGCCGTCGATCGGTGCCGAGACGATGGTGTGACCGTCGGCGACGAGAGCATCGTGAATGGCCTGGACGTCTGTGGCGTGGAGCCAGATCGCGGCACCGATGCCGGGCTGGGCAACGGATGCGAGATCGGTGCCGGGAACGACGTCGCGGAGTGCGAACGCGATCGGCTTCGTCTCGAAGACGACGGCGTGCGGAGGTCCGGCCTGCGAGCGGACGAGGCCGAGGTACTGCTCGTAGAACGCCTGCGAAGCGCCGAGGTCGCGCGCTTGCAGCGAGATGAAGTCGGGGCCGGTGGCGGGCATGTTGATGCTCCTTCTTTTCGTGTCAGTTTTCTGACACAGGTCAATCTATGTCAGAATGCTGACATGAGTCAAGACGGTGCCGGCGTCGACCTGAAGACGTCACTGGGCTACCTGCTGAAACAGGCCTCGAGCGCCCTCCGCGCAGCCATGGAGGAGGTCCTGCGGCCGCTTGGGATGAGCGTGACGCACTACTCCTGCCTCGAGCTGCTGGCTCAACGACCGGGCTTGTCGAACTCCGAGCTCGCGCGGGGCGCGTTCGTGACACGGCAGACGATGAACGTGCTGCTCCAGGCCCTGGAACGAGACGGCTACGTGACCAGGCCTGCAGAGGCACCCGTCGGGAAGGTTCTTCCCACGCGGCTCACGCCACGCGGCCGGCGGAGCCTGGAGAAGGCGACCGTAGCGGTCCGGTCCGTCGAGGTCAGAATGCTGGCCGGCCTGACCGAGACCGAGCAGTCAGACGCGTTCCGGATCCTGCAGAGCATGATCCATTCCCTGCGCGATGGCAACGACAGTGCATAGCCCGTTCCCCGGCGCACATCTCGTCGCGCCCGGATAGGAGTGCAGCCGAGCGTGAAAATCCGTGCAGGCGACCTCGAAAACCGACGGACCCCGACTACACCCTCATCTGCGATGAGCCAGTTTTGCCCGGCATGCTGCGTCGGGCTGTTACCTGACGGGCACGGCCTGCCGTCAGCTGAGGCCGAGGACGCTGGCGAGCGTGCGGGCGGGCCCGCCGCCGGTCCCGATCGCGAGGTCCAGCGCGGCCGGGACGTCGAGCTCGGTCGCCAGCAGCCGCCGCATCTCGTCCACCGCCGCCGGGTCGCTGGCCGCGGTGCGCCCGGCCGCCTGGT
>DATINY010000124.1:0-15645 GCA_035473755.1 Streptosporangiaceae bacterium | reverse complement strand
ACCCACGCGCCCTCCGGCCTGGTCGCCCGCTGTGACAGCGGTCCGTTCGCCGTGGCCGTCGCCTACCCGGCCGAGGCGGTGGAGCCCGAGCTCCCGCAGGACGCCCGGGTCGCCGCCGACGCCGAGCCCCGGCTGCGCCGCGCGCTCACCGCCGCCCTGCCCGCCCTGGCTCCCGCCGAGGTGATCACGACGATCGCGGGCGTCTACGACGTGACGCCGGACTGGCATCCGATGCTCGGCCCATGGCCCGGGGTCGACGGCCTGTACCTGGCGGTCGGTTTCTCCGGCCACGGTCTCAAGCTCGCCCCCGCGGTCGGCGAGGCCGTCGCCGACGAACTCGCTGGCCGTACGCCCGCCATCGACATCAGCCCCTTGCGCCCGGCGGAGGCGCCCCGGCCGCTGCGCTTCGCCTACGGTCCCGGAGCGAGGGCCTAGCGGCCCGCTCCCGGGGGGAACGGCCGCGCCGCCCGCAGGCTGGCGGGCGCTGCCCTGGTTGCCAGGGGCCTAGGCCCGTGCGGCGGCTGCGGTTATGGTCTCGGCATGGCCCGCATTGGCGCGGTGCTGATCGACATCGACGGCGTGCTGACCGTGTCGTGGCAACCGCTGGAGGGGGCGGTCGCGGCGCTGCGGCGGCTGCGCGCGGCGGCGCTGCCGCTGGCCCTGGTCACCAACACCACCTCCCGCACGCGGGCGTCGATCGCGGCGGCGCTGGCCGGGGCGGGCTTCCCGGTCACTGCCGCCGACATCCTCACCGCCCCGGTCATCGCTGCCGCCTACCTGCGGGAGCACTACCCGGGCGCCCGGTGCCTGCTGCTCAACGATGGGGACATCGGCGAGGACCTGGCCGGGGTGACGCTGGCCCGCGCGGACGATCCCGCGGTGGACG
Source organism: Streptosporangiaceae bacterium (assembly GCA_035473755.1). Taxonomy (GTDB): domain Bacteria; phylum Actinomycetota; class Actinomycetes; order Streptosporangiales; family Streptosporangiaceae; genus UBA9676. The sequence goes on along the minus strand of DATINY010000124.1, from coordinate 14,759 downwards.
TGGTGCTGCTCGGCGGCGCCGGCCCCGAGTTCAGCTACCAGGCGCTCAACCGGGCCTTCGGCCACCTCCAGCGCGGGGCCAGGCTGGTCGCCATGCACCGCGGCCTGTACTGGCGCACCGCCGATGGCCTGCAGCTGGACAGCGGGGCGTTTGTCGCGGGCCTGGAGCAGGCGGCCGGGACGGACGCGGAGGTGGTGGGCAAGCCCGCCCCGGCCTTCTTCGCCGCCGCGCTGGCCCACCTTGGTGCCACCGCCGCCGGCACCCTGATGGTGGGCGACGACGTCGAGAACGACGTGCTCGCCGCCCAGCGCCAGGGGCTCACCGGGGCACTGGTCAAGACCGGCAAGTACCTGCCCCGCGCGCTCGCGGGCGCCAGCGGCACGCCCGACCATGTCCTCGGCTCCTTCGCCGACGTGCCGGACCTGGTGGACCGGCTGTCGTGAGCGCTGGGACCGGCATGGCGGTCATCCTGGCCGGGTGGGGGCCCGGCCTGACCGACGAGCCCGGCCCTGGCTTCCCGGTCGTCACGCCGTGACCGCCGCTGGCGGCGGGACGCTGGGCCGCGGCGATGGCGGCGCGTAGCATCGCGGGTGATGCCAGGGACGCGAGGATAATCGCGGAGGTGCCCGTGGAAGATCTCCGGTACAAGATGATCATGGCGCTGAGCGCCGCCGACATCGGCAACCCCATCTGTGAGCAGGCGGCCGAGATCTGCGCCGAGATCGCCGAGCAGTACTGCGCGGAACTGCACACCGCGACCACCACCGCGCAGCTGATCGCGGCCGGCCAGCAGGCAGCGAACGGCCCGGCGCCCGCGCGCGCATGAACCGTACCCGGACCGCCCGCCCGCAGGAGCGACGATGACCGACACGACGGGGCCGCTCGCGCCCACGGTGGATATCCGCCGGGCCGGGGACCGGTTCAAGACCAGGCTCTCGTGGCTGGACTCCAAGCATTCCTTCTCGTTCTCCCGGCACTACGACCCGCTGAACACCCACCACGGCCTGCTGCTGGTCAACAACGACGACGTGGTCCGGCCCGGGACGGGGTTCGAGACGCACCCACACCAGGACATGGAGATCGTCACCTGGGTGCTGCAGGGCTCGCTGGTGCACCAGGACTCAACCGGGCACGCCGGCATCATCTACCCGGGCCTGGCGCAGCGGATGAGCGCCGGCGCGGGGATCCTGCACTCGGAGAAGAACGACTCGTGGCGCCTGCAGGGCGGTACCAAGCACACCGATCCGGTGCACTTCGTGCAGATGTGGGTCGTGCCGGACGAGGACGGCATCACCCCCGGCTACGAGCAGCTCGAGATCGACGACGAGCTGCTGCGGGGCGGCCTGATCCCGGTCGCGTCCGGCATGGCCAAGCACGACGGCGAGTCCGCCATCCGGATCAAGAACAAGTACGCCGCGCTGCACGCCGCCCGGCTGCGGCCCGGCGAGGTGATCGAGCTCCCGGAGGCCCCGTTCCTGCACCTTTTCGTGCCGCGGGGAACGGTGACGCTGGAGGGCGCAGGCCCGCTGTCCGAGGGTGACTCGGTGCGCCTCACCGCCACCGGGGGCCAGCGGGTCACCGCGACCGAGCCCGCCGAGGTCCTGCTCTGGGAGATGCACGCCACCATCGCCGGCTGGTAGTAGCTTGGGTGGTTCGCCCGGGTACCGCCGGGCAGAAAGGGCCCTCGTGACGTCACCAGCACCGCGCGGCCTGCCGCTGACCTTCTACTCCGTGGCCGAGCCAGAGCCGGGCCCGGGCTGGCAGGGCCTGTTCTCCTCGGCGTGGCCGGCCTACCGGCGCTGGTACCTGCGGGACGGCGCGGCGGCCAGGACCGGCCTGCAGGAGTGCCAGCGGATGCTGGCCACGCACATGCCCGAGCTCGTGCCAACCTGGCGGCGGCTGGTCGAGCTGGCCGGCGGCGACCCGCTGGCCGCGCAGATGCTGACCCTGTACAACCCGCCGCCGTACATCACCGGCTGCTCGCAGGCGGTCCATCTGGGCGCGGATCGGGCGCTGGTCCGCAACTATGACTACGCGCCTGAGCTGTTCGAGCGGGTGATGCTCGGCAGCTCGTTCACCGGGCGGCAGGTGGCCGGGACGAGCGACTGCCTGTGGGGGCTGGTGGACGGGATGAACGACGCGGGCCTGGCCGTGTCCCTGGCGTTCGGCGGGCGGCCCACCACGGGGACCGGTTTCGGGATCCCGCTCGTCCTCCGCTATGTCCTCGAGGTGTGCGATTCCGCGGCGCAGGCGCGTCACACGCTGGCCAGGCTGCCCGTGCACATGCCCTACAACGTCACCGTGACCGACCTGGCCGGCGACTACTTCTCGGTGTTCCTTGACCCGGTCAGCGACCCGGTATTCACCACTTCGCCCATCGCGACCAACCACGAGCCGGCGCCCGCGCCCGGGAACGTGGGGGCGCCCCGGAGCCGCGAGCGGTGGGACCTGCTGGCCAGCCTGGTGGACGACCCCGATCTTGACCTGGAGCAGCTCGTGGGGCGCTTCCTGGAGCCGCCGCTGCACTCCGATGCCTACGAGGCCGGCTTCGGCACGCTCTACACGGCCGTCTACCGGCCCGCCGAACTGACGATCGACTACCGCTGGCCCGGTTCGTCCTGGAAGCACACCATCGGCTCGTTCGCCGACGGCCAGCACGAGGTGGTGCTGGGCGCGCGCTAGTGGCCGTGGTGGCTGGACGGGGGGACGTCGAGCGCCGGGTTGCGGTCGAAGAACCCGAACGGCTTGAGCCAGAACGAGACGGAATCACACGGCATCACGGGCCAGTCCTCCGGCCGCGTGATGTGGTGGATGCCGAACACGTACCACAGCACGACGTCGGTGTTCTCGATCGACCGGTCCTGCGCCGTCCAGCGGGGCAGGCCGGTGTCCCGTTCGCTGAGGGTCGGGAACTCGCCGCACGGCCAGCGCTCGTCCGGGCGGTACGGCGTGACCCAGAGCGTGTGCCCGATGACCTCCGCCCGCCTGAGCACCGGTGACGACTCATCGAGCAGCGCCGGGAAACTGCCGGCCGGCACGAGCTTGTACCCGGGCGGCCCGCCGAGCCCGTTCCTGGCGCCCGGGTTGACGACCTTCCACGCCCGCTGCCGGTGCCAGTCGTAATCCTGCCTGCCCTCCGACTCGGTGCGCAGCGGCGTCTCCCGCACCACCAGGGCGAGGCCGTCGGGGTTGGCGCCGCCGGTGGGCAGCGCCACCGACTCGGTCGCGTAGACCGTGTTGGCCTCGCCGTCCACGTCCAGGTCGAGGCGGGCCACGATGAAGTGCTGGTGGAACGGCGCGTAGGTGCGCTCGTCGACGAGCGTCCCGGTGGGCGGCTGGCGGCCGTCCGGGAAGTACGAGGTGACCATGATGCCGGTGGCCCGCACCTCACACTCGATGTTGCCGTCCTGGTAGAACCGCCAGTACACGAGGTATTCGTAATTGGCCACGGTGACGTGGAACGACACGACCAGCCGCCGGGCCCGGCGGACCTCGCCGCCGAAGACGTGGTCCACGTGCTTCCACAGCACCCCGCTGTCCTCTTCATGGATGCAGATGGCGTTCGGAATCGTGCGCGGCTCGCCGCGGGAGTCGGGCACCACCGCGTCGAGGTAGGTGATCTCACCGAGGCAGTCGCAGCCGAACTCCAGCGAGGTGGTCATCACCCCCAGGCCCCATTCGCCGATATGAACGCGGTCCGGCGAACGTGGTCGGCGGTGACATCCCGGTACGGGACCACCATCTCGGCGAAGGAGAGCCGGTGCGCCACCGGCCTGAGGCGCCCGTTGTCGGCGAACCCGACGGTGTGCAGGACCAGCCCTTCCCGGTAGTTGAAGCCCAGCCGCAGCCGCCAGTTCTGCCACGACAGCAGGTAGCCGTCGAGCGTGAACGAGACGCCCTCGGGCTGGCTGACGTGCAGCGGCTGCACGTCGCGCAGGGGAACTCCGATGAGCTTGGGCAGGTACTCGCCCATGACCTCCGGCCGGTCGGTGGGGTCGCCACCCGGCGGGGCGTCCTCGAGCTCGAGCAGCTCCATCCGGTTGAGGTCGACGATGGGATGCAGCCCGGACAGGTGATGTGCGTACGGGCTGCCCTGCTCACTGCCCCGGCACCAGACGTCGGACCAGCCGAGCCGTAGGCCCCGGTAGCGCTCCGGCACCAGTGACGGGGGATAGGCCCACACGTCGGTGAGCACCAGGGACAGATCGGTGATGCCCCGCCGGGCCAGCGCCGCCGCCAGCCGCGGGTGCCCGCGGAGCATCTCGTCGCACTCGTGCCACTCGTCCGCGGTCATGTTCGGCTGCTGGCCGGGCAGGTGCTCCCAGCTGACGATCGCGTCGCCGGCCAGCGACACGACCGCGCGGTAGGCCTGGCCGTCGCCGGTGTCCCAGCAGACGGCCAGCGCTTCCCGGCCCGGGGCCGCCCGCGCCGTCCCGTCCGGCCCATCGCCCCCCGGGCCCGCGCCGGCGAGCATCGCCTGCAGGACGTCCTTGGCCGGTTCAGCAAGCTCGATCGAGGCGAACCGCCACCGGGCACCGACCCCCCGTTCCCGGCGCAGCACCGCAACGACCTGGCGGAACTCGGCGGCCGTCAGCGGGTCAAGCGGATGCGGCGCGCTCACGCCGTCACGCCATCTTGAAGTTCAGCAGGCTGGCCGGGGCGGGCTGCTGCGGGACGGGCGGCGTGCCCGCGAACTGGCCCCGCATCCCGGTGATCCACTGCTTGCAGCGCTCCTCCAGCTGGTTGTCATCGGCCTGGAGCCGGCCCCGGGTGACCAGCGCGCCGAGGTCCGCGCCCCGGTAACGGTAGTCACCCGGGCCCATGATGCGCAGGTAGAACGCCTCCGACTCGCTGACAATGCCGTGCCAGTCGTTGCCCCACCGCCGGAAGGTGACGGACGCGTCCTCGCCGAGCCGGTAGATCCCGGTCCGCGGCGCCTCGGTCAGCAGCTCGACCTGGTCGCGTGTCTCCTTGATGATGATCTGGCTCCAGACGTCGACGGTGGCCTCCCGGGACCAGCGATCGTTGATCTCACCGATGTCGACCTCGTAGTCGATGTCGAGGTACTCGAGCAGATGGAACAGGAACAGCGGCAGGTCGGCGTAGGCCCCGGCCGTGACGTTGGTCATTGAGCTGATCCCGCTGATCCGCGGGTTGAGCTCGCCGAGATAGAGCTCGCCGGTGCCGGTGTCGACGAGGAAGTCGACCTCGAAGAACCCCACGTAGCCTTCCCCGGCGAGCCGGTCGCCGAGCCGCTCGGTGAGGCTCCTGGCCCGGTTCTTCTGCTCGCTGGTCAGCGTCGCCGGGTAGTCGTTGCCCGCCCATCCGCCCCGGTAGGGCGTGAGCTCGGGGTGCCCGGTGATGTCGTTCATCAGCGGGCCGACGAGCGTGCCGTGCCGGGTCAGCACGGCCTCCACCGCGATCGCCCGGTGGTCGATCCGCCGCATGACCTTGATCTCCTGCTCGGCCAGCGGCTCCTTTGCCGCGCACTTGTCCCAGTCGGCGCCGGTCCGGATGAAGAACGTGGTCTTGCCCGAGTCCCCATAGGGCATCTGGACGACCAGGTCATGGCCCAGCCCGGAGCGGTCGGCCAGGGCCAGCAGCTCGGGGTAGCTGGCCGCCCGCCCGAGCACGTTCGGGACGCTGGGCACGCCGGCGTCGTTGCCCAGCTGGGTGGTCACGATCTTGGAGTCGAGGCGGTGCCGGAGCTCGGCCGGCGGGTGGGCGACCCGCAGCCCGGCCCGGGCCGCCAGCTCCTCGGTCTCCTCGTCGAACATGACGAACACCACCCGGCCGCCGGCGCCGTGCGCGGCCGTGAAGCTGAGGACCTCGGGGTGCCGGAGCAGGTAGTTGCAGATGTCCTCGATGGACTCGAACTCCGGGGCCCGCCGGTCCTCCGGCACGAACACGTTCGGGTGGCTGCCCTCGAAGGAGTCGAAGTAGGTCACGTAGTGGAAGTTCCGCACCCAGCGATCCATGCCGAGCAGATTGAACGCGGTGGGGGAGATGAAGTAGATGGGCGTCTGGTTGGTGCGGAAGAACTCCCTCAGGTCGGAGACCCCGTGGAACCTCGGTGGCGGGCCGCTCATGTATTTCTCCCTCCGCACGGCGCTGGCATAGCAGGCCTACCCGGCAGGCCGGCGGGCCACGCCAGGCGACCGGCCCCGCCCCATCCGTCAGGCATCCCTCGTGCCGGGGGTTGTGGCGGGGCGGGAGGCCTTCTACGTTGCGGGCATGCATAGTGTGGATCCGACGACCGAGCAGATGATCCGCTCGGTGCTCGCGTACGCGGAGAACAGGCTGCGGCTGAACCCGGTGCCGCTGGATGAGGGCTCGCGGGACCCGGCCGAGCTGGACGCCGCGATCAAGGGCCTGCTCGGTGACGAGCCGCACAACCCGGACCAGGTGCTCGGCGCCTACACCTCGGTCATGGCGCCGGCGGTGATCTCCGCCGACAGCCCCCGGTACCTCGGCTTCATCCCGGCCGCGCCGACCAAGGCCGCGCTGCTGTTCGACATGCTCATCTCGTGCGCCTCGATCCAGGGGATCTCATGGCTGGAGGCGGCCGGCGCGATCCACGCGGAGAACCTGGTGCTCCGCCTCATCGCCGACCGGGCCGGGCTGCCGGGCGCGGCGGGCGGCTGCTTTGTCTCCGGCGGCTCCGCCGGCAACCTGTCGGCCCTGGTGGTCGCCAGGGAGGTGGCCAAGCGCAAGGCGGGCGAGGCGGGCCGGGGCCGCCGTTTCCGGATCGTGGTCAGCACCGACGCCCACTCCTCGATCGTGAACACGATGCGGATCCTGGAGATGGACCCGCTGACCGTCGCCACCGATGACCACCGCCTCACCGGCGCGGCGCTACGGGCGGCGATCGAGGCCGACGGCGACCCCTCGTCGCTGGCCGCGGTCGTCGCGACCGCCGGCACCACCAACGCGGGGATCATCGACGACCTGGCCGGCGCGGCGGCCGTCGCCCGCGATCACGGCCTGTGGTTCCACGTCGACGGCGCCTACGGCGGCGCGGGCCTGTTCGCGCCGAGCGTCCGAGCCGCCTACGACGGCATCGAGCACGCCGACTCGTTCGTCGTCGACCCACACAAGTGGCTCTTCGCGCCGTTCGACTGCGCCGCGCTGCTCTACCGCGACCCGGCGCTCGCCCGGTCGGTGCACAAGCAGGACGCCTCCTACCTCGACGTCATCCACGACCGGCCGGGCGAGTGGAACCCGACCGACTACGCCTACCACCTCACCCGGCGGGCGCGGGGCCTGCCGCTGTGGTTCTCGCTGTCGGTCTATGGAGTCGGCGCCTACACCGACGCGATCGAGACGGGGATCAGGCTGGCGAAACAGACCGCCGCCGAGATCACCACCCGCGATTACCTGGAGCTGATCCGCGAGCCCGACCTCGGCATCGTGCTCTTCCGCCGCCGCGGCTGGTCGCCGGCGCAGTACACGCAGTGGGCCGACCAGCTGCTTCACGACCAGGTGGCCTTCATCCCGCCGTCGGCGTGGGAGGGCGAGACGGTCGCCAGGTTCGCGTTCCTGCACCCGCACACCCCGATGGACCTGGTCCGGGAGATCCTCGACCGGATGCAGTGACGCCGCGGGCCGCCGGGCCCGGCGCTAGTGGATCGGGGCCGGGGCGTGCGCGATGCGGGATGGGAGGCGGCATGAGTGCGGCGCGGGCCCGGGCGCGGTTGCCGGCGCGGTCTTCGGCTGGCTGCGGCTGCGTTCCGGCAGCGTGCTGGCCCCGCTGATCGCGCACGCGGCGCTCAACGACTCCGCGCTGCTGGCGGGCCGCGCCGCGCACCGGCTGAGCCGGCCCGGGGCCGGGCCGCCGGGCTAGGGTGATGCCAGCGAGGTGCGCGGGCGCCACTCGCGGCAGGCGGGCGAGTGAAGGGGCACGGATGGATCTCGGGGCAGCCGCCCGGCGGGCCGGGAGCGCGCTGGCGGGCGGCGACACCGTAGAGCGGACGGCGGCATTGGCGTCGGCCGCCATGGTCGGCACGAGCTTCGGCCCGGGCCTGCTCCCGCGGCCGGGCCTGGATCAGGCGGTGGCGACCGGGATCGTCGCCGCCACCAACCACGGCCTGGTGATGACCTCCCAGTCGGCCTGTGCGGCGCTCGCGCGGCGGCTCGTCCGCGACGATGGGACACCTTCCGGCCAGGTGCGGGGCTACGCGGCCCAGGCGGCCGTCAGCGCGGGCGTCGCGGTGGCCGGCGCCGCGGCGCAGCGCCTGGTGGCCCCGCGGCCCGGCGAACCTGTGCGCCGGGCGGCCCTGCGCACGGCCGGCCGGCGGCTGTCGCGGGTCAACCTGGCCGGTGCGGCGCTGGCCGGCGTCGCGGCCGCCGACGCGGCCGTGGGCGGCCGCAGGCCGGGACTGAGACTGCTGGCGGCCGGGGGCGGCCTGCTGGCCGGTACCGCGCTCGCCGGGTGGCAGATCTACCGCTACCACACCCGGGAGGAGGCCGACCCGGCCCGGCTCGGGCCTCCCACGGACCCGCTGACCGGAGCGGCGGCCGATGGGGCAGAGGCGCCCGAGCCGATGCCGCTCCCGCCGGTGACCAGATCGCTGCTGCTGGGGGCGGCGGTCAGCGCGGGCATGCACGGGATGGCCGTGGCCGAGGGCCTGTTCGCCCGCGGCCTGGCCGCCGGGATCCGCCGGGCGGCTCCCAGCGCCGCCCCGGTTGCGGGGGTGATGGGTCACGCGGCCGCGCTCGGCGTGACCGTCACCGGGCTCGGGTCCGCGATGGAGTACCTCAACCGCCGCGCGGAGGCCGGCGGGTCCGCGATCGACGCCGCCTACTCCAGCGCGCCGGACGTAGAGACCGTCAGCGGCGGCCCGGCGTCGGTGGTCGCGTGGCCGAGCCTGTCCCGCGAGGGGGTCAGGTTCGTCAACCTCGCCCTGACCCGGCAGGAAATCGCCGACGTGACCGGGGCGCCGGTCGAGGCGGTGAAGGCGCCCGTGCGCGCGTTCGCCGGCCTGGCGTCCGCGCCGGCCGTGGACGTGCGGGTCGACCTCGTGATGGAGGACCTGGCCCGGCTCGGCGCGTTCGAGCGGTCGGTGCTGTGCGTGGCCTCGCCCACCGGCAGCGGCTACGTCAACTACGTCGCGACCGAGACGCTGGAGTACCTGACCCGCGGCGACTGCGCCACGGTCGCGCTGCAGTACTCGCTGCGCCCGTCGTTCCTGTCCCTGGACCGGGTCGCGATGGGCCGCGAGCAGAACCGGGCGCTGCTGCACGCGCTCGAATGGCGGCTGCAGAGCCTGCCCGAGGGACGGCGGCCGCGTCTGGTGGGGTTCGGCGAGTCGCTGGGCGCGCACACCATGCAGGACGCGTTCCTACACGAGGGCACCGCCGGGCTGCACCGCGTCGGGATGGACCGGGCCCTGTTCCTCGGAACCCCGGCGGGGAGCAAGTGGGCCAAGCAGTGGCGCCTGGACCCGGCCAAGGCCGACCCGGACGGCGAGGTGGCCGAGGTCGCCTCGTATGACGAATGGCTCGCGCGGCCGGCCGATGACCGCGCCCGCCGCCGATACCTGCTGCTGTCCCACCATGAGGACCCCATCACCCGCTTCGAGCCTGCCCTGATCGTGCAGGAGCCCGGCTGGCTGGGCCCGGCCGCCGCCCGGCCGCCCGGCATCTCACGCCTGGCGTGCTGGTACCCGCTGACCACGTTCGTGCTGACCTTGATGGACGTGAAGAACGCCATGAGCGTCACCCCGGGCCGGTTCGCCGCCCGCGGGCACGACTACCGCGCCGATCTCGCGCGCATGATCAGCCAGGCCTATGGCCTGCCGGCGGCGGTCGGCGAACTGCTCGCCGTCGAGCATGCCCTGCGCCGCCGCGAGGCGGAATGGGCGCAGCGGCGCCTGGTCGCCGAGCAACTGCGCCGGGCCAAGGAGGCCGTCCAGCGGCAGACCAGGAGCTGGGGCCTGGCCCCGGACGCCGTCGCCACCGCCCCCGGCACCGCGTGACAGCGGGAGGCTGGCGGCCGGGCCGGCGGCGGGCCCGTTACGCCTCCGCCAGCCGCCGCTGCGCGTCCTCGTCGAGCGTGGCGCCGGCGGCCGCCAGGTTCTCCTCCAGGTGCGCGACGGAGGAGGTGCCGGGGATGAGCAGGACGCAGGGCGCGAGATCCAGCAGCCAGGCCAGCGCGACCTGGGCGGGGGTGAGGCCGAGCCGCCCGGCGACGCTGAGCACCTGCGTGTTTCCGAGCACCGGGTTGTCCCGGGCGAAGCCGGAGCCCAGCGGGAAGAAGGGCACAAAGGCGATCCCGCGCGCGCTGCACTCCTGCAGAACGGGCATCGAGCCGCGGTCGGCCAGGTTCAGCGGGTTCTGCACGCACGCTATCGGGGTGTGCTCCAGCGCGTGCAGCAGGTGCTCGCGGGTGATGTTGCTCAGGCCGATGCCGCCGATCAGCCCGTCATCGCGCGCCTGGATCATCGCGGCCAGCTGGTCGTCGAACCGTGGGCCGGGCTCCGCGCCCTCGATCACCCGCAGATTGACGGCGGCCAGCTGGCCGGTGCCGAGGGTGCGCAGGTTGTCCTCGATCCCGCGGCGCAGCTGGCCGGGGTCGTCGTAGGGCAGCCATCCACCGGACGCGTCCCGGCGCGCCCCGACCTTGCTGACCAGCGCCAGGCCGTCCGGATAGGGGAACAGTGCCGCACGGATGAGCTCGTTGGCGACGTCGGGCCCGTAGTACTGCGCCGTGTCGATGTGGTCGACACCCAGCTCGACGGCCCGGCGCAGCACCGCGAGGGCCGCGTCGCGGTCCCGCGGTGGGCCGAAAACTCCGGGGCCGGGCAGCTGCATCGCGCCCAGGCCGATCCGCGCCACCGAAAACCGGCCCAGCGGATAACGCTGCATGACCAGATTCTAGGCAGCCCGTACCGGGAAGGTGTCCCACATGCCTGACCTCTCCCTGTTCCCGCCGTCCGCCACCGTTGCCGGGGACGACCTCCAGGTGGGCGGCTGCTCGCTCCGCGAGATAGCCGAGCGGTTCGGGACCCCCGCCTACGTCATCGACGAGCAGGCGCTGCGGTCCCGGGCCCGCGAATACCTGGGCGCCTTCACGAGCCGGCATCCCCGCAGCCGGGTCTGTTTCGCCGTGAAGGCCTACCCGTCGGCGTCGATGATCTCGTTCCTGGCCCGGGAGGGGGTGGGCTTCGACGTGGTCGGCGCCGGTGAGCTGCGGCTCGCGCTGGCCGCGGGCGCGGATCCCGCGACGATCATCATGCACGGCAACGCCAAGAGCGATGACGACATCCAGGCCGCGATCGACGCCCGCATCGGTCACATCGCCGTGGACGGGTTCGACGATATCGACCGCATCGAGAAGTTCGCCCGCGAGCGCACTCCCGTGCTGCTGCGGGTCAGCCCCGGGATCGACTCCGACACCCATGCGGCCATGGCCACGGGCGGCGCCAGCTCGAAATTCGGGCTGCCCATGGCGCAGGTGCCGCAGGCCATCGCCCGGATGCGCGAGGTCGCGGCGATCGACCTGCAGGGCCTGCACGCGCACATCGGCTCGCAGATTCTCACCCTGGAGCAGTTCGAGGCCGAGGTCGCCGCCCTCGCCGAGCTGGAGCGTTTCGGCCTCTACGACCTCGGCGGCGGGCTGGGGGTGCGTTACGTGCCCGAGGACGCCGCACCCAGCATCGACGAGTACGCAACCCGGCTGGTGGCGGCGGCGCACCGGCACCTCGGGACCGATATCGACCTGATCGCCGAGCCCGGCCGGTCGCTGGTGGCCCCGGCCGGTGTCACCCTGTACCGGGTGGTCACGATCAAGCACACCGGCCGGACGCACGTCGCGGTGGACGGCGGGATGGGGGACAACCTGGAGCACTCGCTGTACGGGCAGTGCTTCGCCCCCATGGTCGTCGGCCGCTGGGCCGAGGAAACAGTGGTCGCCGACCTGGTCGGGCGCCACTGTGAGTCGGGCGACATCATCACCCCCGACGTCCCGCTCACCAGCCCCCAGATCGGCGACCTGGTCGCGGTGCCCGTCACCGGTGCCTACTGCTTCACGATGGCGAACAACTACAACGCCGCGCTGCGCCCGCCCGTGATCTTCTGCGGCGACGGGACGGCCCGCCTCGCGGTCCGCCGCGAAACCTACGCTGACCTGGTGGCCCGCGAGACGGGCCTCGCCAGTCCGGCCGTCTGAGGCACCCGCGCCGCCGCGGCGGCGCGGGCGGCAGTCACCTATGGCGCCTATGTGTACGAACTTGTGGATGACCTGTGCAGAAACAGGCCAAACCTGTGTGCAACGTGGGGATAACAATGTGGATCGCGGAAACGCCCATATGTCCGGAACGGCCCTTACCTGCGCGAGCGCTCCCCACACCCTGTGCATAACGAAAATGGGAATCTGTTCGCGAGAATCGCCACGTCAGACTGGTAGATACGCCGAAAGTTTATCAAATGTTTATCGTGTCGTGATCTGCGGGGAGAACGGTGGTGACCCAAGCGCCCAGTTCGGGGTGAGCCTGGGGCACGGGGCGGAGAGACTAATTGCTATTATCCCTTATACGCAGCGTAAGGAAGTGCCCTTCCACAAGGCATTTCCTGGCTCCCTGCGCCCCGGGCAGTAATCAGTTTCGCTGCCGCAGCGACTTTTGGGCCGGCCGTCTGTTCGTTTCCACGGCCGTCATTTCCAGGCAACGAGGCGGGATCTCGCCACGGCCGCGTGGCTGGCCGCTGCGGGCCGCCCTCCAGACGGTGCGCCCATCACCGGAGGGCCCATCCCTGACATACGCAGGCCACGGCAGAACGACAGCAGCCACTAGGGGGCAGCGGTACCGCGCGGCCCCTGGGTGCTGCGCGGGAGGTGGCACATGAAGGCCCAGACCAAGGACGCGGTCGCGCTGGCCATGGACTGGCTCGCCCAGCTGCGTGAGGAAGACAGCGCCGAGCCGCCGGCCGGCGACGGGAAACCGGCCATCTATAGCGCGCCGCCCGCCGGTGATTCCGGGGACGTTTCCCCGGCCGCGCCGCCCGCCGGTGAATGGGGGGACGCCGCCCCGGCCGCGCCGCCCGCCGCCGATTGGGGGAACGCTGCCCCGGCCCCGCCTTGGGAGGATGCTCGCCCGCCCGCGCCGCCCGCCGAGATCTGGGGCGATGCCCGTCCGGCCGTACCGCCCGCGGTCGAATGGGGGTACGTTGCTCCGGCCGCGCCGTCCATGGTCGATTGGGGCGATGGCCGTCCGGCCGGGCCGGCCGCCCCCGATTGGAGGGATGGTCATCCGGCCGCGCCACCGGCGGTCGATTGGGGCGATGGCCGTCCGGCCGTGCCGCCCGCCCCCGATTGGAAGGATGACCGTCCGGCCGCACTGCCCGTCCCCGATTGGAGGGATGGTCACCTGGTCGCGTTGCCGGTGGTCGATGCGGGAGATGGCCGTCCGGCCGCGCCATCGCCGGCCGACTGGGACGATGGCCGTCCGGCTGCGCCGCCCGCCCCCGATTGGGCGGATGCTGCCCCGGCCGCACCGCCCGCCGGTGACTCCCGGCGCGCCGCCACGCCGCCCAGGGCCAATACCGTGCCTGCTGCCGCCGCGCCGCCCGAGACCCCTCCGGCCACCCGGGCCGGGATGAAGGCCGAGATCGAGATCACCGAGCGCGCGGCGATCGGCGACGAGCTGCGGATACCCCTCGCCTGGTGCGAGATGGGCTCCTGCATATCGCACTACGCGGACCCGGAAGCGCTCGGCGAGGCGGACATCCGCACCCGTGCGATCGCGGCTGGGTGGCGGCTCGATGCGCTCGGCCGGCTGGCCTGTCCACAATGCCAGCAGGGCGACGCCTGGTTCTGGACCGCGCACCCGGTCGCACTGTGGGACCGGGACACGGCGGTCGCCATGACCACCCTGATGGCCGCGGCGGTGCGCGAAATCGCCGGTACCACCGGCGCGGCCGGGATGCAGCGAGGCAGGCCACGCGGCGGGGGAACAGGTGTGCCCCCCGGCACGGAACGAGCTGCATCCCCCGGCGGAGAACCAGGGACGATCTCAGGCGGAGAGCCCGGTGCGATCCCAGGCGGGGAGCCGGGCGCGATCCCGGGTGCGGTCCCGGCCCCCCGGCCGGAGATGGCCCGTCCGACGGGCCGGGGACGGCACCGTGGGCACCCAGCCCACGCCGACCGTGCCCAGTGACGGATCGGACTCACAGGACAATGACGGCACAGACGGTCCGCCCGGCCGGCAGCGCCGGCTGTGACTGGCTGATGCCCGCGGCCGAGATGGCCGCCCTGGCGAGCGGGAACGGGGCCCCGGGGCCAGATGCAATGCCCGTCCGCTGGGCCTGCTTCCCGGAGATCGCCATGCCCGCGCCCCGCGTGGACGCCAGCCTGATCCGCGCGGCGCGGGATTTCACCATCGGCACCCTGCAGCGGTGGGGTGTGGCAGAACGCCGCGAGGACGTTGCTGTCGTTGTGTCGGAGCTGCTGACCAACGCGCTGCTGCACGCTTTGCCCGCGGCCGGCCACGCCCAAACCGGCTGGCCGGTCCGGCTCGGCCTGCTTCAGCCTGAGCGCGGCGTGATGTGCGCGGTCGCCGACCCTAGCCGGGTGGAACCGGTCCTCCAGCAACCAGAGCACCTGGGGGAAACGGGCCGCGGGCTGCACGTCATCGCCGCGCTCAGCGACCAGTGGGGCTGCACCGTCCCCACCGACATGGGAAAGGTCATGTGGGCGATGTTCTCGGCCCCGCTTGCACCGCCGGTCCCTGGCCCGCCTTCCAGACCTGGCCCGTGGCAGCACC
>DATINY010000123.1:0-2196 GCA_035473755.1 Streptosporangiaceae bacterium | reverse complement strand
CTCCGCGGCGCGGATCCATTCCAGCGATGCCAGGTAGTCGAAGGTCGCCGGGAGGATGGAGGAGGCGGTCCGGTCGAACTCGGCGAGGGTCTTGGTGACCGGGAACGCGGCCTGCCGCATCCGGGTGCGGGCGTTGGACTCGTCCCGGGCGGTGATCTCGGCCTCGATCAGGGTGCGCAGGAATTCCTCGGGGTTCCACCGCTGGGTGCGGGCGGTGACCAGCAGCTCGGGCGCCAGGCGGCGGATCGCGGCGAGCTTGAGCCGCCGCAGCCCGGCGTTCAGGTCGGCCGCCAGCGGCGGCGGCGCGGTACTCATTGCTCACCGCCGTCGGCGTCTGCGCTGAACTTGTAGTCGCTCAGCGGCCGGACTGGCACGGCGGGCAGGGTCAGCACGAGCGCTTGCCCGGCCGGGCGGGGCGTGGGCGCGGCGCCGGCCGCGGCCAGGATCGAGCGCACGTCACCGGCGCGCCACCGGCGGAACTCCACGGCCCGTCCCAGCGCGGCGACCAGGGCAGCATCACCGTGCGCGGCCCGCAAGGTGAGGATCTCGCCGATCTCGCGGGGCAAGCTGGACACCCCCGCCGCGGCCGCGCCGGCCAGAAACGCGGCTGCGGGCTCGCCGAGGGCCAGGAACTGCTTCTCGGCCACGGTCCTGGCCCGCGGGGCCCGCCGCGGCTTATCCGGCCGCGCCGACCCGTAATGCTCATCGCGGATGCTGGTCGCCCCGGGCGGGACGAGCTGGTGCTCGGCGGCGACCTCGCCGGTGAACGGCTCGAGGATCCGGATCCTGGTCCCGGCCACGGCGATCAGCACGGTGGCGCCGATGAGCCTGCTGGGCACCGAATACCGGGCCGACCCGAACCGCACGCAGGACAGCTTGTCGACCTTGCGGCTGGCCGGCCGGGGACCGATCTCGGGCCGCAGCGACGGCAGCGGGCCCAGCAGGGCCCGCTCGGCCTCCAGCCGCTCGGCCGGGACTGCGCAGATCTCACTGTGCACCACGGCGTTGACCTCGGTGCACCACGCGACCGCCGCCCGGTTAGCCGCGACCAGGTCGGCGACGTCCGGCTCGGCCGGGACGATCAGGTCGCGCTTGGCATAGCCCACCAGGTGCTCCACGATCCCTTTCGATTCCGGGTCCGCGGCCTCGCAGAAATCCGGGCGGAACCCGTAATGCGTGGCGAACCGCACATACTCCGCCGTCGGCACCACCACGTTGGCGACCACCCCGGCTTTCAGGCAGCCCATCCGGTCGGCCAGCACCGTCTTGGGCACCCCGCCGAGCACCTCGAAGCACCCGGCCAGCAGGCCCAGCGTGGTGGCGGCCTTCTCATCGGCGGCGAACCGCACGAACCGGAACCGGGACCAGGCCAGCACCGCGCAGAACACGTGCAGCCTGTCCTCCGTGCCCCAGTCGATGGCCAGCGTGTCCCCCGGCGACCACACCGCCGGGCGGCGGCCGCGGTGATGCCCGGCCCGCCACGCCGCCCGCACCTGGGCGACCAGCCGGCGGAAGTTCCGCGCCGACCCTGCGTACCCGGCGGCCCGCGCGGCCGGCAGCAGCCGCTTGGCCGAGATCCGCCCCTGCGACCGGCGCACCCGCTCAGCGACCAGCGCGCCGACCTCGTCATAGTTGTGGCCGCGGTCCTTCCGCTGCGGTGCGGCGCCGCCAGCTTCGTGCCGCTGCACGACCCGCTTGACCGTCTTATGCGTCGTGCCGCAGATCGCCGCGGCACCCCGGTAGCTGCCCACCTCCCGGTAGACGGCCAGAATGTCCATCCGTTCCCTCGCGTTCTTCACAACAAGCCCCCTGTGCGGTGACCGGTGAAATGGCTGACACCGCCACCGTCACCGCACAGGGCCGCTCACCCGGACACGACACGCCGCGGAACGGGGACTTCTAACTGGCCAGAAACGGGGACCTCGACCTGGCCACTAGTGGGGACTTTTTCATGGCCACGGACAACTGGGGTGATCAGCGGGGCGGCATCCAGGACCGTGAACAGTTACCCTCGTTTTCGGCTCTGGCGCGAATAACGGGAACGCGTCGCCTGGGTCACGTGCCGGCCGCGGCCGTGGATCGCGTCGCGTCAGGATTGCGTGGGTAGCGATCCACGAGGATGCCGGCCCAGCCTTCCTGTAGGGCAGGCCCGACGGATTCTAGGCGACGCGTCCCCGGAGCGGCATGAACGCGGCA
>DATINY010000122.1:0-2307 GCA_035473755.1 Streptosporangiaceae bacterium | reverse complement strand
ATAGCTGCCGGGTTCTGCGAGCGGGCGGGCGGGTCAAAGGGGCGCGCAGCGCCCGCGCAGCGGAGCCGCAGGCGCCCTTGACGCGATCGCCCGGGAGCGGATCATGCCAGGCGGCCGGGGGCAGGGAGCCCCTGGTGCGGGATGCGGTTCAGCGGTTCAGCGGTTCGGCCTTTCTGTGCGGGGTGATCAGCCGTGGCGGCCGGGGGGGAGGGCAGGAGCAGCCAGCCTTACCTAGGTCCGCGGGGCGTTGGTGCTGCCCCGGCGACATGATGATTGATTGGGTGTCCCCGGCCTGCGGGGATGCGGCCGCTCAGTCTAATCAGGCCGTCCGCCGGGCCCATCGGGGCAGGGCCGGCAGCGGCTGACAGCGGCTCGGCGGGAGCTGGCCGCGGTGGTCCCCATCGGATGAGTACGGCTGCGGCGGGCCCGGCCGGGGCCGGCGCGGTCACGGGCTGGTCACCATGACAAAGGGGGGGCGGGTCTCAGGCCACGGGGGCGAGCGCGTCGTCGCCGAGCTCGGCCAGGATGTGGCAGGCCTGCCGGAGGATCTTGCGGCCCTCGGACAGCGCGGCGCGCTTGCCGTTGCACCGGTCCTTGACCTGGGCGTAGTAGCCGTGGTCCGGGGCCGAAGACCGGGCGTGGGTCTTGCCGGCCTCATAGACCGCCCAGCGCAGCACCGGCGGTCCCTGCCGGGACAGCCGCCCCGGCGGCCCCTTGCGGTCCGAGGACCAGACGGTGACATCCAGCCCGGCGAACCGGACCACCTGGCGGGAGGAGGAGAACCGGCCCTCCCCGGCCAGCCAGCAGGTCATCGCCAGCGCGGTGAACGGCCCGACCCCGTACAGCCGCGCGGCCAGGACCTTCGCGCCGGTCAGGTGCCGGGCGGCGTCCAGCAGCTCGTGCCGCACCGCGTGCAGCCGGGCGTCCAGCGCCTCGGTCATCTCCAGCGCGGTGGCGACCTGCAGCTGCCCGGCCGGTGACAGACAGTCGGCTGCGGCCGCCCGCAGCGCGGCCAGGCCCTGCTCGCCGCGCAGCGTCCCCTCGCCCAGGGCCGGGGCGCCCTGGTGGAACAAGACCGCGTGGATCCGCTGCGCCCAGGCCGTGTGCTCGGCCCGCAGATCGTGATACAGCTCCAGCAGGGCCCGGCATTCCAGGATGTGGCCGGGCGGGATCCAGCACTCCGGCAGCCGGCCATCGGCCAGCAGCTGCCGCAGGTGCCGCGAGTCGGTCTTGTCGGTCTTGGCGTGCCGCTTGCGGCCGCGGGCGAACGCGGTGTCCGCCGGCTCGGCGACATGCGCCGCGACGCCGGCCGCGGCCAGTTCCTCGACGACATACCGCCACCCGGTGCACCCCTCGACCGCGAACGCGACATCCTGCTGGCCGGTGAACCGCGCCAGCCAGGCGCGCAGGTGCTCCCGGTCAGCCGGGCTTACCTGGCCGCGCCGCACCTGCCCGGTCTCGGTGTCGAGGTAGTCGAAGGTGATCTGCTTCCGGTGGATATCCAGCCCGCCTACGATCGGCATCGGGACCTCCTCATGCTCTGGAGGGCGCACGCACGCGCCCTATGCGAATGCCTACGCGTCAATCGTGACGCGCATCTGAGCTGGGGAGGTCTCCCGGCACCGGCCGCGACCTCAGCTCAGTCCGGCCCGATGCATGTCATCTAATTGTTCCTGAGGCGCTTCGGGTTGTCCCGTAGCGTTCGTGAGGTCCGACGGGCTGGCTCCCGAACCGCCTGCCGACCGTGCCAGCACTGGGCCCGGTCTGGCTTTATAACGAGGTGCCAGCCTGCCGGGTCTCGCCGTGGCGTGGCTCAAAAGAGGTGCGAGCGATAGCAGATCTGTAATTAGAAATCATGCGCCGCTGGCGCGGCGCTGCCGTGGGATCCGGAAACTGGGTTCCGCGCCGCTGGTGTGGTGCGGATCGTGGCTGGCGGGGGTCTTCCGGGGGTGGCCGGCTGGCGGCGGGCTGGGTGGAAGGTGCACAGTTGTGCTGGCGCGCCGCCTGCCGTCACCGACTGCCTATGGACCGTTCGAGGCCGTGAATTAGATTGCTGCCGGAGCCCCGTGCCGGGTAACCCCCGTTGCTGCTGCGTGCGCGTGTGTCAGTCTCCTGTACTGATCCGGGGCTCTGGCGGGCGGCGCGCCTGTCCCATCGGTTGGGGGGTGCCGCTGCAGGAGGTGGCCAGGCGCATGAAAGTGATGTACGAGCGCGTCGCCGGGATCGACGTGCACAAGGAGATGATCAAGGTCGCGATCCGGTCCCCGGGGGACAAGCCGTGGACCCGCAAGACCGAGATCCTGGAGT
>DATINY010000121.1:0-1947 GCA_035473755.1 Streptosporangiaceae bacterium | reverse complement strand
GCTGAAGGCCTGGCGCCGAAGGAGGGCGACGATGAACCGCCAGATCATGTTCATTGACTGTCCGGCCCATGTCAACGGCCAGGTTTTTGTCCCCGCTGGTGGCCAGGTAAAAGTCCCCACCCCTCGGGTTGATCAGGTCTTGGTCAGGGCGGTTCCTCCTTTGGCTCTGGCTTCGCGCATGCGGTAGGAATCACCGGCGGTGACCACGACATTGGCGTGGTGCAGCAGCCGGTCCAGCAGGCTGACGGCGGTGGTGTGCTCGGGCAGGAACCGGCCCCAGGATTCGAAGGGCCAGTGGCTGGCGATGCCCAGGGCGCGGCGTTCGTAGGCGGCCGCGACGACACGGAACAGCAGCTGGGCGCCGGTGTCATCCAGCGGGGCGAAGCCGACCTCGTCGATGAGGATCAGGTCGTTGCGGAGCAGGGTGTCGATCACCCGGCCGACGGAGTTGTCGGCCAGGCCGCGGTAGAGGGTCTCGGCGAGCTCGGCGGCGGTGTAGTAGCGGACCTTGTGCCCGGCCTGCACGGCGGCGATACCGAGCGCGACCAGCAGGTGGCTCTTGCCGGTGCCGGCCGGGCCGACCAGGCACAGGTTCTCGGCGGCGGTGACCCATTCCAGCGAGGCCAGGTAGGCGACGGTGGCCGGGGGGACCGAGGAGACGCCCAGGTCGAACTCCTCCAAGGTCTTGGTCACCGGGAACGCGGCGGCTTTGAGGCGGGTGCGTGCGTTGGAGGCGTCCCGGGCGCTGATCTCGGCCTCGACCAGGGTGCGCAGCAGGTCCTCCGGTGCCCAGCGCTGGGTCTTCGCGGTCAGCAGCAGCTCGGGGGCGAGCCGGCGCATCGCGGCCAGCTTCAGCCGGCGCAGCCCGTCGGTCAGGTCGGCGGCCAGCGGCGGCGCGGCCGCGGTCACCACAGCCCGCCGATGGCGTAATCGGCCAGCGGCCGGACCGGGACCACGGGCAACTCGAGCACCAGCGCGTCCCCGGCGGGCCGGGGATCGGCCGTCCCGGGGCCCGCGGCCAAGATGGAGCGCACGTCGGCGGCACGCCACCGGCCGAACGCGACCGCCCGGTCCAGCGCCGCGGCGAACGCGTCGTCGCCGTGGGCGGCGCGCAGGGTGTTCAGCTCGGCCAGCTCCGGTCCCAGCCGGGTGTTCCCGGCCGCGGCGGCGCCGGTGATGAACACCTCGGCGGCCCGGCCGAGCGCGCAGAACTCCTTCTCCGCCGCGGTCCTGGGCCGGACCGCCCGCCGGGGCGCGGGCCGCGGGCCGCCGTAATGCTCATCGCGCACGGAGGCCCCGCCGGGCGCGACCAGGACATGCTCGGCGACAACCTGCCCGGCGGCGGTCATGATCACCAGCAGCCGCCCGTCATCGGTGCGCAGCTTGACCTGGGTGCCGATCAGCCTGACGGGCACCGAGTAGCGGGCCGAGCCGAACCGCACGCACGCCAGCCGGTCCACTTTGCGGGTGACCTGCCGCCCGATGCTGGCCCGCAGCGACGGCAGCGGGCCCAGCAGTTCCCGCTCGATGACCAGCTGCTCGGCCGGCACCGCGCAGATCTCACTGTGGACCGCGGCGTTGACCTCGGCGCACCACGCCGCGGCCGCGGCGTTCGCGGCGGCCAGGTCCCCGAACGGCGCCTGCGGCACCATCAGGTCGCTCTTGGCATAGCCGACCAGGTGCTCCACGATCCCCTTCGATTCCGGATCATGCGCCTGGCAGAAATCGGGGCGGAACCCGTAATGCGCGGCGAACCGCAGGTACTCCGGAGCGGGCACTACGACATTGGCGACTACCCCGCCTTTGAGGCAGCCCATCCGGTCCGCCAGCACCGTGCCGGGCACCCCGCCCAGCACCTCCAGGCACTCCGCCAGCAGGCCCAGCGTGGTCTCGGCCCGCTCATCAGCGGCGAACCGCACGAACCGGACCCGGCACCAGGCCAGCACC
>DATINY010000120.1:0-15634 GCA_035473755.1 Streptosporangiaceae bacterium | reverse complement strand
CCGGCCGGTGGTGGACCGCAGCTCCACCCGGGTGCTGGCTTCGGCGGGCAGCCGGATCGCGACCGCGCCGGAGATGGTCGTCACCCGCAGCGCGCCATCCTTGTTCAGCTCGACGTCGGCGGTCACCCGGCCGCTGACGGTCTTGGCGTCGAGCTTCTCGATGGTGCCATCGGCCATCGTCAGGTCACCGGAGACCGAGTTGAATCCGACCTGCCCGTCAACGCCCTGCGCCTCCATGTCGCCGGACAGGGTGGTCGCGTCCACGGCACCGGTCACGCCATCGAGCGTGATCTTCCCGGAGACGCTCTTGACCGACGTGGTCGCGTTGATCCCCGATATGACGGCACTGGCGCTGACGACGCCGAGCTGGGTGGGGCACTCCGGCGGCACCATGATCGTGATGGTCGCCGAGTGCGGCTGCGGCCGCAGCCAGCCGAGCATCCCGTCCCAGGTGAGGTCGGGGTAGGTGATCGTGAGGATGCCTGCGTCGTGCTTGACCAGCAGCGGCTGGCCGGCCAGGCCGGCCACGTCGAGCCGGGGCTTGTCGTCGGTGGAAAGGACCGCGACCGAACCCGAGACGACCCGGACCCGGAGCGCGGCCACACCATCGAAGTCGAGCGTGGTGGGGGCGTCGACCGTCCAGTGCTGCATCGCGCTTGTCCTTCCTGCCCGCCGGGTCGATAACAAGATATATCGCGTCCGCTGAAAGTCCAAATACGTGTCGCGGTCAAGCGTGCCTGAGGGGTGGGCCCGGACGGACGGTGCATCTGGCACTCCGCTGAACGCTCCGTACCAGACGCACACCTCCGCCGGGCTGGGCGGGCAGCTTTACGCTGGGCGGATGGTGCACTTGGCCGGGGCGTTCAGCCCATGCCAAGTCGTACCGTCCGCCCTTCAGTCCTCAGCTGGGCAACGGACGGTCAGGGGCAAATGCGAGAGGCTTTGGGGGGCGCTGATGCCGTGGAGTGGGGGGTTAGTCGTCGGCGTCCAGTCTGGCTAGCCAGCTGGCGAGGCGGTCTATGGCGGCTTCGAACTCAGGGGACTGGTCGACGAACTCGCGCAGGCGCTCGGCCAGCCAGCCCAGGCTGACCTCGTCGTCCGCGCGGCGCTGCGCGAGTTCCTCGATGCCCTGGTCGGTGAAGTACATCTCCCTGCCCTAGCTCAGTGGGCCAGTGCGGCCTCGATGACGCCCCGGTGCTCGGCCGAGTGCTTGGCGGCCGATCCGGCGGCCGGTGCGGAACTGGCCGGCAGTGAGATGGGCCGCACCTGCCGGGGCCCGGCGATGCCGGGCATCGCCAGCGCCATGGTCGGCCACGCGCCCATGTTGGCGGGCTCCTCCTGCACCCAGGCGATGTCGGTGGCGGCCGGGTACTGCGCCAGCTGCGCCGCGAGCTCATCCGCCGGGACCGGGTAGAGCCGTTCGACCCGGACGATCGCGGTGTCGGTCAGCCCGTCCTCGGTCCGCTTCTCCGCCAGGTCGTAGTAGATCTTTCCGGAGCACAGCAGCACACGCCTGATGGCCCCGGAGTCGAAGACCGAGCTGTCCCCCATCACCGGCTGGAAGGAGCCGTGAGTGAAATCGGCCACCGGCGAGGCGGCCGCCTTCAGCCGGAGCATCGACTTGGGCGTGAAGACCACCAGCGGCTTGCGGCGGCCCGACAGCGCCTGCCAGCGGAGCAGATGGAAGTAATTGGCGGGTGTGCTCGGGATGGCGACCGTCATGTTGTCCTGTGCGCACAGCGACAGGAATCGCTCGATCCGGGCGGAGGAGTGGTCGGGGCCCTGCCCCTCGTACCCGTGCGGGAGCAGCAGCACGACGCTGGAGCGCTGGCCCCACTTCTGCTCGCCGGAGCTGATGAACTCGTCCATGATCGTCTGCGCGCCGTCGACGAAGTCCCCGAACTGCGCTTCCCAGAGGACCAGGGCGTCCGGGCGGGCGACCGAGTAGCCGTACTCGAAGCCGACCGCCGCGAACTCCGACAGCAGCGAGTCGTAGACGTGGAACCTCGCGCTGGCCGAGTTGAACTGCTTGAGCGGTGTGTACTCGGCGCCGGTGTTGCGGTCCACCAGCACCGCGTGCCGCTGGCCGAACGTGCCGCGCCGGGTGTCCTGGCCGACCAGCCGCACCGTGTGGTGGTCCATCAGCACGGAGCCGAACGCGAGCAGTTCGCCGGTCGCCCAGTCGACCGCGTCCTCGGCCACCATGGTGGCCCGGCGCTGCAGCACCGGCCGCAGCCGCGGGTGCACGGTGAACCCCTCCGGCATGGTCAGCTGTGAGTCGATGATCTGCTTGACCGCGGCCTCGGTGATCGCGGTAGGCATGGCGCCGT
Organism: Streptosporangiaceae bacterium; assembly: GCA_035473755.1. Classification (GTDB taxonomy): domain Bacteria; phylum Actinomycetota; class Actinomycetes; order Streptosporangiales; family Streptosporangiaceae; genus UBA9676. Next base: position 13,304 of record DATINY010000120.1, on the reverse strand, counting down.
GGTCGATCGGCGTCGGCGCGGCAGGCTCTTGCCTGATCACCGCGCCCGGCGCCGTCGGCTGCCGCGTCGCCTCCCTGGTTTCGGTGAACGCCCGCTCCAGCTGCTCCTGGTAGTGGCGCAGCGCCCCCTCCGCCTCTTCCATCGTGATGTCCCCGCGGCCGATCAGCGCCTCGGTGTACAGCTTGCGGGTGGAGCGCTTGGCGTCGATGAGGTCATACATCAGCGGCTGGGTGAACGACGGGTTGTCCGCCTCGTTGTGTCCCCGCCTGCGGTAGCAGATCAGGTCGATGACCACGTCCTTGCCGAACGCCTGCCGGTACTCGAATGCCAGCCGCCCGACCCGCACCACGGCCTCGGGATCATCCCCGTTGACGTGGAAGATCGGCGCCTGGATCATCCGGGCCACATCCGTGGAGTACACGCTGGAGCGCGAGTACTGTGGTGCGGTCGTGAAGCCGACCTGGTTGTTCACCACGATGTGCACCGTGCCGCCGGTGCGGTAGCCGCGCAGCTGGGACAGGTTCAGCGTCTCGGCCACCACGCCCTGGCCCGCGAACGCGGCGTCGCCGTGGATGAGCACGGGCAGCACGGTGAACCCCGGCTCACCGATGTCGAGGACGTCCTGCTTGGCCCGGACCACACCCTCCAGCACCGGGTCGACCGCCTCCAGGTGGCTCGGGTTGGCCACCAGCGAGGTGGGGATCTTCGAGCCGTCGTCGGCGGTGAACACGCCGTCCGCCCCGAGGTGGTACTTCACGTCGCCCGATCCGTGGGTGGTGCGCGGGTCGAGGTTGCCCTCGAACTCACCGAAGATCTGCGCGTACGACTTGCCAACGATGTTGGCGAGCACGTTCAGCCTGCCCCGGTGGGCCATCCCGATGACGACCTCGTGCAGCGGAAGGCGGGCCGCCTCGGCGAGCACCGCGTCGAGCAGCGGAATGAGGGACTCCGCTCCTTCGAGTGAGAACCTGCGCTGGCCGACGAACTTGGTCTGCAGGAACATCTCGAACGCCTCGGCCACGTTGAGCCGGGACAGGATCTGCATTTGCTCGTCGTGGCCAGGCCGGTCGTGCGGCCGCTCCACCCGCGCCTGCAGCCAGGCGCGCTCCTCGGGTTCCTGCATGTGCATGTACTCGACCCCGACGGTGCGGCAGTACGAGTCGCGCAGCACGCCCAGGATCTCCCGCAGCTTCATCAGCGGTTTGCCGCCGAACCCCCCGGTGGGAAACTCCCGCTCCAGGTCCCACAGGGTCAGGCCGTGCTGGTTGATGTCCAGGTCGGGGTGCTTGCGCTGCTTGTAGTTCAGCGGGTCGGTGTCGGCCATCAGGTGGCCACGCACCCGGTAGGCGTGGATCAGCTCGTGCACCCGCGCCGACTTGGTGATGTCATCCTCGTGCCCGGCCGGGATGTCCTGCACCCAGCGGACCGGCTCGTACGGGATCTGGAGCGCGGCGAAAATCTCGTCGTAGAAACCGTCCTCGCCGAGCAGCAGGTGGTGGATGCGCCGCAGGAAGTCCCCGGACTGGGCGCCCTGGATGATCCGGTGGTCGTAGGTCGAGGTGAGGGTGACCGTCTTGCTGATCGCCAGCCGGGCCAGGGTCTCGCCGGAGGCGCCCTGGTAGGCGGCCGGGTACTCCATCGCCCCCACGCCGACGATGCAGCCCTGCCCGGTCACCAGCCTGGCCACCGAGTGCTCGGTGCCGATGGTCCCCGGGTTGGTCAGCGTCAGGGTCGTCCCCGCGTAGTCCTCGACGGTGAGCTTGCCCGTCCTCGCGCGCCGGACGATGTCCTCATAGGCCATCCAGAACTCGCGGAAGTCCATGGCCTCGGCGGCCTTGATGCTCGGCACGAGCAGCTGCCGGGAGCCGTCCCGGCCGACCACGTCGATCGCCAGGCCCAGGTTGACGTGCTCGGGCCGGGTCACGGCGGGCTTGCCGTCCACCTCGGTGTAGGCGTAGTTCATCTCCGGGGCGTTGGCCACGGCCCGGACCACCGCGTACCCGATGAGGTGGGTGAACGAGACCTTGCCCCCCCGGCCGCGGCTGAGGTGGTTGTTGATGACGATGCGGTTGTCGATGAGCAGCTTGGCGGGAACCGAGCGGACGCTGGTCGCGGTCGGCACGGTGAGGCTGGCCGCCATGTTGGCCGCCGTCCGGGCGGACGCCCCCCGCAGCCGGAGTACGTCCGCCTCCGGCACCGGCGGGGCGGACGGTGCGGCGGCAGCCGGTGCGGTGGCGGCCGGCGCGGAGGCGGATGGTGCGGCGGCGCGCTGAGCGGCGGGGGCCGGTGCAGGCGGGGACGGCGCGGCCGCGGGGGCCGGGCCCGCCGGTGCGGCCGCGGCCGCCGGGGAGGCTGGACGCGCCGCGGGGGCTGGGCTAGCCCCGGAAGCGGGGCCGGCCGATCCGGCCGCGCCTGCCGTGGAGGCTGGGTTAGCCGCGGAAGCTGGGCTGGCTGAGGAGTCCGGGCCGGCCGCGTTGTCCGGGGCCGCCGCCGAGGGGCTCGCCGCGGGCCGGCCCGGTGCCGTGGGGGCCCGGGTGGCGGCGTCGCCAGCCCGCGGCTGCCCCGGATGGCTGGCCGGTGCGGCCGGTGCGGCGTTGGTGGCCGGTGCGGCCGCCCCCGTAGGCGGGGAGTAGTCGGCGAAGAAGTTCCACCACGCCATGTCCACCGAGCCGGGGTCGGCCAGGTAGCGCTGGTACAGCTCGTCCACGAGCCATTCGTTGGGACCGAAGTCGGTGCCGGCTGGCCCCGGTGGCGCCTTCCCGTCGGCGTGGTCGCTGGCTGGCTCGGTGGGTGTCGCGGACGCTCGCGGCGGCTCCGGAGGCACGGCGGACATCGCCCTCTTCCGATGGTTGTCTAGCTGATCATTCCCCGCCCCTTAGGCTACCTGGGGCGACGACCCCTGTATCGGGGGCGAGCTTCATGTTGTGCCAGGAAAACGGTCCCGGTCATGGGGCGACAGCCAGTTCACGTAGGGACCCTTCGGGACGATCCGGGACGGGTTGATCCAGTCCTGTGTCTGGTAGTAATGCCGCTTGATCTGCACGAAATCGGTCGTGTCACCGAACCCGGGACGCTGGTACAGGTCCCGGGCGTAGCCCCACAGGTTCGGGTAGTCGATAAGCCGGTGCAGGTTGCACTTGAAATGGGTGTGGTAGACGGCATCGAACCTGACCAGGGTCGTGAACAGCCGCACGTCGGCCTCGGTGAGCTGCCCGCCGACCAGGAACCGGCGGGTGGACAGGCGCTCCTCCAGCGCGGCCAGGGTGGCGAACAGGGTGTCGAAGGCGTCCTCGTAGGCGGCCTGGTTGCTGGCCAGGCCCGCCTTGTACACGCCGTTGTTCACCGCGTGGAAGATGAGCGTCCCTAGCGCGTCGATGTCGGGCCGCAGCTCGTCCGGGTAAAGGTCCGGCGCCCCGGGCTGGTGGAAGGCGCGGAACTCGGTTTCGAACGTGACGGTGATCTGCGTCCAGTCGTTGGTCACGATCCGGTGGGTCCGGGTGTCCCACAGGCAGGGAACGGTGAAGCGGCCGGCGTAACCGGCGTCGGTGGCCAGGTACAGGTCGGAGACGTACCTGGCGCCGGTGACCGGGTCGAACCCGCCATTGCTGGCCGGGAACCGCCAGCCCCGCTCGTCCCGGATCGGGTCGGTCAGGGTGAGGCCGATGACCTGCTCCAGGCCGAGCAGCGTACGCACGATCAGCGCCCGGTGAGACCAGGGGCAGGCCAGCGACGCATACAGCTGGTAGCGGCCTGCCTCGGCCGCGTACCCCGTCGAGCCGTCGTGGGTGATCTGGCCGTTGAAGCTGGTCGGCCGGGCGGTATTGGAGTAGGGCACGAGTTCCGCGCCCGGCTGAGGTGCCGCCATCGATCACCTCCTCGCTGGCCCGGAGAAACGACGGCGTGTGAACGTTCACTCGATGATGCCCGATCTTGCACGGACGCGAGGCTCAGCGATAGATGTCACCGGTCCCGGTTGCCCCGGGATGCCCAGCACCGGCCGGCGGTCCGATGGGGGCGCACTGGCCCGGCACGGGCTCCCGGCCGCCGTGGCCCGGGTTCCCCGCTGAGCGTCTATCGTCTAAGTGGCCCATCCCAGCGATCATCCGCAGCCAGGGGAGCAGGCGTGAGCGCGATCACCAGCGAGCTGGCCCACCTGTCGGGGCCGCTCGCCTACCTGGTGGTGGCCGCCCTGGTTTTCGGCGAGACCGCGTTGTTCTTCGGGTTCGTGCTGCCGGGCGAGATCGCGGTCGTGCTCGGCGGCGTGCTGGCCAGCCGCGGCCGCGTCTCGCTGCCGCTGCTCATCGTGGTGGTGGTGGCCGCCGCGATCATCGGCCCGTTGGTGGGCTACGAGATAGGCCGGCGGATGGGCGGCCGCGTGGTCGCCTCCCGCTTCCTGCGCCGGGTATCCGGCACGGTGGACAAGGCCGCGGCGGCGCTGAATTCGCGCGGCGCGGTGGCCGTGCTTGTCGGCAGGTTCACCGCGGTGCTCCGGGCCATGATGCCGGCGCTGGCGGGCACGGCGCGGATGCCGTACCGCACTTTCGTGGTGTACAACGCGATCGGCGGGCTCATCTGGGGGATCGGCTACTGCCTGCTTGGTTACCTGGCCGGGTCCGCCTACGAGGCGGTCGCTCGGCAGGTCGGAGCGGGGTTCGCCATCGCGATCGCGGCGCTGGTGGTGGCGGCGCTTGTGGTCTGGGCGGTGCGCCGTCACCGCCGGGCTCCGGCGCTGGTCGAGAACAACGATCGCCGGGCCGACCCGTGACCCGCAAGGGCGGGCCGCGCTAGCGGTTCCGCCTGAGGGGGTCGAGCTGGCAGATTCCGCATACGGGGGCCGAGCTGGCAGGTTCCGCATGTGGGTGGGCCAAGTGGATTCCCGCCTGCGGGCGGGCCATGCGGGTTCCGCATGCGGGCCGCGCTGAGCGGTTCTGTCGGCGCGGCCCGCCGAGCGGGCTCGCGCGCCACGCCGAGCGCCTCCGGAGGGAAGACATGGGCTGCGGGCGATGAAATCATCCCCACGGTGCCGTTTTCCTCCCCGCGCTCCCAGCCGGGCCGAGTTGACGCAGCGGTGCCCGTGTTTACATGGATCACTGGAGGAGGCGGGCATTGCGTGAGTTCGGTGACCTCGAGATGGCGATCATGCAGGTCATGTGGGCCGGTGATCGGCCCTACGTCGTGCGGGACGTCAGGGAACGGATGCAGTACGGCCGGCCGCTCGCGTACACGACCGTCATGACCGTGATGAACATCCTGCACCGCAAGGGGGTGCTCGACCGCGAGAAGCTGGGCCGCGCCTGGCAGTACTGGCCGGTGGAAGCGCGCGAGGATCACGACGCCCGGCTGATGACGGAGGTCCTGCGCTCGGGCGGCGACGAGGACGTGACGATGCGGCGGTTCATTGAGCGCGTCAACGACGAGGAGATGGAGAGCCTGTGCAGCGCGCTGACTGACGCCAGATCGCAGCGCCGCCTGACGGTGGCGTAGGCGCGGAACCCGCGCGGAGCGGCACCAGGCAGCCGGGACCGTGCGGAGGGCACCCGGCCGCGGGAACCGTCCGGATCGGGACACCATGCAATACCTGACCCGATCTCCGTGGGCGCAAGCCCCTGCGCCACTACCATCGTCGGGCGTGAGACAAACCGCGTTCCCTGCCTGCTCGCGCACGCCTTGTTCATGCCAGACCAGCGCATCGGACGATCAGTGAGCAAGAACGCCGGCTCCACCGGGGGCACCAATCTCACCGTTTCACCGTGGACGCTGCGCGGGGTCATCCCCGCCCTCGGGCGCACACCAGCCCTGCGCGGGCATCCCGGCGGGATCGATGCCGCGGGCCCCGGCTGGCTGAGCCTGACGGCAGGAGGCGACCAGCCAGACCCCGGTCCGGCATCCGCCCCCGCGATGATCCACCTGGCGGAGGGCGGCCCGGGTACCCGGGGCGGCCCGGGGACCGGGACTGAGCCCCGGGCGGGGAGACGGCGGCGAATCCGGGGCGCACGGGCCCGCGGCCCGGCGACGTCCCGCCCGCCGACCGGGGCGGGCGGCCGGTCGGTATGGCAGCAGTCGATGAGCGCGTGGCGCGAGGCGGGGCTGGAGTGGCAGCGGCTGGCCGGGTGGGGGGCGGCGGACGTCGACGAGCAGCGTACCGAGCCGATCCCGGTCGTGCCCGCGATGGTGCCGCTGGATGCGGGCCCGGCCGTCCCGCTATCTGGCGGGTCCGCCAGACAGGCCGGGGCGCCCCGCGGGCGCGGCGGGCAGCATCCCGTGTCTCCCCCCGGGCGCGGCGGGCAGCCTCCCGGGCCCGGCCGCCCGCATCCCCGGCGCGGCGGCCGCTCGCTCCTGGTCGGTGCCGTTGCCTGCGTGGCGCTGCTCGCCGTGGCGGTCGCTGGCATCGTCATCACCGGCCGGCTGGGTGCCGGCCGCGGCCCGGCCGGGCCGGTGGTGGCCTCCTCGTCCGCCCGGCTCGCCGATGCGCAGTTCGCCAGACCGGGCGGAGCACCCGCGCCGGAAGTGCCGCCCACGCTCACCGGGGTGGCCGCGGCCGGCCGCACGGTGGTGGCGGTGGGCTCGCAGGCCGCGCTTCCCTTCGCCCGCCCGCTGGTCCTCACGTCGCCCGATGGCGGCCGCACCTGGCAGCCGGCCGTCCTGCGCGCCCCGGCCGGCGGGGGAATGCCGCTGATGGTTGCCGGTGGTCACGGGGGATGGCTGGCGGTGGGACCGGACGCGGCATGGACGTCGCCGGACGGCCGCTCCTGGCGGCTCGGGCCGGGCGTCGCGCCGCTGGCCGGTGGCGACCGCGTGCAGGCGCTGGCGCAGACACCCGGCGGGTTCGCCGCCGTGGGCGAGAACGTGCGCCCGGTGGGCGACGATCTCGTGCGCACGCCGGTGCTCTGGACGTCCGCCGACGGCCTCACCTGGCAGCGCCGGAGCGCGGGCGAGCTCGACCTTCCGGCCGGAAAGGGCCGGGTGGCCGGCCTGCGCTGGGTGGCCGCGCGCGGCAGCGTTCTGATGATCGCGGGGGAGGTCGCCCGCACGGTGGTCAGGCACCACGGCAAACGGAAGGTCAGAGTCCTCACCCAGTCCGCGGGCGTGTGGTGGAGCAAGGACAACGGCTTCAGCTGGCGGCGGGCGAACCCGCCCGTCAGCCACGGGGCGACCGCCGGGCTCGCCGGGCTGGCGGCGACCGGCTCCGGGATCGTTGCCATCCGGCCCGGCCGGGGCGCCAAGGGGACCCGGGACGCGGTGGCTTACGTCTGGGGCCGCAAGCCCGCCTGGCGTTTCGCCGCCGTGCTGACGGCCGGCCGGGGTGCCGCGCTGACCGTGACCTCGGTGGCGGGCAGCGACCGGGGCGTGGTGGCGGCCGGCTCGGCCGGCCGGTACCGGGTGGCGTTTGTCAGCGCGCACGGGCGGTCCTGGCGGCGGACGGCTCATCTGGGCCGGTCATCGGCCACTGCGGTGACCGGGGTGACGGTCGGCCCCGGCGGCGTGGTCGTGGCGGCCGGCGCGAGCCACCCCGGGCCTTTCCTGCTGCTGGCCGGAGCGCACCGGCGGCACGTCGGCCAGGCCGCACTGGCCGGGGCGGCGGCCGCGGGCCTCAGCGTCAACGGCATCGGTGCGGGCCCCGGCGGCCAGGTAGCGGTGGGCCAGGCTGATGGGGCACCGGCGTTCTGGTCGCGTGCACCAGGCGGCCGGTGGTCACCAGCGGCGGCCGGGACGCAGCCGTCCTGGCGGGGCCAGGGCCCCGGGCTGACCAGCGTCGTCCACGGCGACGCGGGCTGGCTCGCGGTCGGCGGCGAGGGCGGGCCGGCCGGAACGGCCCAGGCGGGTGCGGCGGGCACCCTGGACTCGGCCACCCCCCAGAGCAGCCAGCAGCCGGTTGTCGTGACCTCTCCGGACGGGCGGACCTGGGGCCCGGCCGCGAGCGCCGGGACGATGGCGGGGCCGGGCATCACCCTGGCCGGGGCCGCGGCCGGGCGGCGCGGCTACGTCGTGGCCGGTGTGCGCGACGTCTATGGCCAGCCGATGGCCGCGCTGTGGTGGTCGGCCGGCCTCACCACCTGGGTGCCGCAGGGATGGTGGACCGGATCCGCGCGCAGCGGCGTCCCGTCCGCGCTGCTGGCGGTGGCGGCCGGCGCTAACGGTTTCGCCGCCGTGGGCGCCGTCGGCGCGCACCCGGCCGTCTGGCTCTCGCGGGACGGCCAGGGGTGGCAGTCGCGGTCGCTGGCGCTGCCCGCCGGCGCGCGCAGCGCGGTGCTCCAGCGGGTGGCGATCCGGGGAAGCCGCATAGCCGCCCTTGGCATGCAGGCCAGGCCAGCCGGGCCGGTGCCGTTCGCTGCCGTCTCGGCCAACGGCGGCAGGACCTGGCGGGAGACCCCGCTCCCGGTGCGCGGCCGGCCGGCCGGCGTGACGGCCCTCGTGGCGGCCCGCGGGGGTTTCGTCGCCGCCGGCACGCTGGGCGATGGCGGGAGCCAGAACGTGATCGTCTGGTGGTCGCGTGACGGGCTTACCTGGCACGCGGCCGGGCCGGCCGGCCGGTGGCTCCGCGGGCCGGGCGCCCAGCAGATCACGGGCCTGAGCATGTCGGGGAACATGCTCACCGGGGTCGGCTACACGGCTACCGGGAGCGGGCAGCATCCCGTTCTGTGGCAGGCGCGGATCGGCTGACCGGGCCGGCCGTCCCCGCCGGGGCGCCCATGCCGACCGGGCCGCCAACGCCGGCCGGGGCGCCCATGCCAGCTGGGGCGCCCATGCCAGCCGGGCCAGCAAGACCGGCCACGGCAGCCGGGTCGGCCGGGCCGAATATGTCGTCGCGCCGGTGCTCCAGGCACGGCAGCACCGCCCTGGCCCGGGCGGTCAGTTCGCTGTCCAGCTCGGCCACGATCACCTGCGGCCACAGCCCGAGGTCGGCCCGGACGGCCCCCATGGGATCAACCAGCATGCTGCGGCCGACCCCGGTCGGCGCCCGGGTCGGAGGAGAGGCGGGGTCGGGAACCTGCCCGGCGGCGGCGACCCAGACCGTGTTCTCGATCGCGCGGGCCCGCACCAGGGTGACCCAGTGCTCCTCCTTGAACAGCCCAGCCGCCCAGGCGGTGGGCACCACGATGAGCTCGGCGCCGCGGGCCACCAGGGCCCGGGCCAGCTCGGGGAAGCGGATGTCATAACAGGTGGCAAAGCCGGTCCGGACACCAGCGAGCTCCGCGACGACCGGCTCCGAGCCGGGGGCGACCATCGCTGACTCCCGCTCGCCCAGCGAGTCGAACAGGTGGATCTTGCGATAGGCGGCCGCCAGCTCTCCCGAGCCCGTGTAGGCGACCGCCGTGTTGTAGACCCGCCCATCCGGCGCGGGCTCAAAGACCCCCACGACCAGTGCCACCCCGGAGTCGCGGGCCAGCGCGGCCAGCCCCGTGCCAAAGGCGCCGTCCAGTGGTTCGGCTGCCGCGCGCAGGTCACTGCCGAACCTGGCCTGGGTCGCCTCGGGGAAGACCGCCAGGTCGGCCCCCTGGCGGGCGGCGCTGGCCACGGCTTCGGCGACCCGATCCAGGTTGATGGCGGGCTCAGGACTGATGGGCAGCTGGCACAGTGCGACGCGCATGCCCGCAGCGTAAGCCACCACGCACGCCGTGGCGCAGGGCAGGCCTCCCACACAGCACGGATTTTCGTCACCGGAATAGCGGCGAAACGGACGTGATCATGACCGGGAGTCAGGGGCCGGGCCGGTGCCGGGAGGGGGTAGAGGGCGCAATCGGGCCCGGGGGCGTGATGTCATGGCGGGGTGAACCGACCACTGCTCAATGCCCGGCTCGACGGAATGGGCACCACGATCTTCGCCGAGATGTCGGCGCTGGCCGGCACGACCGGCTCGGTCAACCTGGGCCAGGGCTTCCCGGACACCGATGGGCCGCCCGAGATCGCCGCCGCGGCCGCCGCCGCAATTTTGGAGGGGCGCGGCAACCAGTACCCGCCCGGCCCGGGTATCCCGGAATTGCGGCAGGCGGTCGCCGCGCACCAGAAGCGCTTCTACGGCCTCGACGTCGACCCCGACACCCAGGTGCTGGTCACGGCCGGGGCGACGGAGGGGATCGCGGCGGCCCTCATCGCGCTGCTGGAACCGGGAGACGAGGCCATCGCGTCCGAGCCCTACTACGATTCCTACGCCGCCTCCGTCGCCATGGCCGGGGCGACCCGGGTGCCGGTCACCCTCCGGCCGCCTGATTTCCGGCCCGACATCGACGCGCTGCGCGCGGCCATCACGGACCGCACCAGGCTCATCCTGCTCAACACCCCGCACAACCCGACCGGGGTGGTGTTCACCCCCGACGAGCTCGCGCAGATCGCCGGGCTCGCCTGCGAGCATGACCTGCTCGTGGTGTCGGACGAGGTCTACGAGCACATGGTGTACGAGGGTTCCCACCTGCCCATCGTTTCGCTGCCTGGAATGCGGGAGCGGACGGTCACGATCAGCTCGGCGGCGAAGATGTTCTCCTTCACCGGCTGGAAGATCGGCTGGGTCACCGGGAGCCCGGAGCTGGTGACGGCGGTCCGCACGGTCAAGCAGTTCCTCACCTACGTGAGCGGCGGCCCGTTCCAGTACGCGGTGGCGGAGGCGCTCGCGCTGCCCGACGACTTCTACGCCTCGATCAGCGCGGATCTGCGGGTCAAGCGCGACTTCTTCGGCGCGGGCCTGGCCGCGGCCGGGTTCGAGGTCTACTGGCCGGCCGGGACCTACTTCATCACCACCGACGTGCGCCCGCTGGGGTACGCCGACGGCATGGAGTTCTGCCGCGAGCTGCCGGGCCGGGTCGGCGTGGTGGCCATCCCCAGCGTGGTGTTCTACGACAACGTGGAGGCGGGCCGGTCGCAGGTGCGGTTCGCCTTCTGCAAGCAGCAGGACGTCCTGGCCGAGGCGCTGAGCCGGCTCGCGCGGGCGGGCCGGGGCGCGGGTGGGCAGGAGGCCAGCTGAGGCGGAACCGGGCGGGGGAGGCTGGCCGCGGCCGGGCCGGGCTGGGAGACTGACGCTATGCGACCGGATGGGCTCCACCATGTATCGATCAACGTCAGCGACGTCGGCGCGGCACGGGACTTCTACACCCGGGTCCTCGGCCTGACCGAGCGCGCCGACCGCCCCGATTTCAGCTTCGACGGGGCCTGGCTGGACGCGGGTAACCAGCAGGTGCACCTCATCGAGGCCGAGGTGCCGCCGGAACTCGGGCAGCACTTCGCCCTGGCCGTCACCGACCTGGACGGGGTCGTGGCGGAACTGCGCGCGCTGGGCGTCGACGTCACCGACCCGGTGCCGGTCGGCCCGGGCCGCCAGGCGTTCGTGACCGACCCGTGCGGCAACCGGGTCGAACTCCAGCAGCCGCCGGCCGGCCGGTGACCCTCGCCGACCCCCGCGTTCAGCCCTCCAGGCGCAGGGCCGTCTTGGGGCAGGACTGCACCGCCCGCCGGACTCCGTCCGCGAGTTCCGGCGGCACCTCGCCCGCCGCGATGTGCAGGATGTCCTCGTCGTCGACGTCGAAGACCTCCGGCACCAGCCCGGCGCACACGGCGTTGGCCTCGCAGAGATCGCGATCGACCGTGACCCTCATCCCAGCATTGTCTCCCGGTGCCGGGCTGACACACCACCAGCGGACCGGGCCATGACCGACGCCACCGCCGCCCGGGCCCGGCCGGCCGGGCCGATGCCGGACAACCTCCGGCGCGCTGCCGAGGCGGCCACCGGATTCATGCCGCCCACCGAGGGGCTCGCCCTGTACCGGGCGGCGGCCGACTACGCCCCGGTGGGCCCGGTGCTGGAGATCGGCACCTACTGCGGGAAGTCCACGATCTACCTGGCGGCGGCGGCCCGCCAGGCCGGCCAGGTGGTGATCACGGTGGACCACCACCACGGGTCGGAGGAGAACCAGCCGGGCTGGGAGTACCACGACCCGGGCCTGGTCGACCCCCGCACCGGGCGGCTGGACACGCTGCCGCACATGCGGGCAACCCTCGGCGACGCCGGCGTGGAGGACGACGTGGTCGTCGTCGTGGGCCGGTCCGCGCAGGTGGCGCGGCTGTGGCGGACGCCGGTCGGGCTGCTGTTCATCGACGGCGGCCACACCGAGGCGGCGGCCCGGGCCGATTACGAGGGCTGGGCGCGCTGGGTCGCGCCCGGGGGTGCGCTGGCGATCCACGACGTCTTCCCGGACCCGGCCGACGGCGGCCAGGCGCCCCACGGCATCTACCGGCGGGCACTGGCCTCCGGCGGCTTCACCGAGGTGGCCGTGCAGGGTTCGCTGCGGGTCCTGGAACGCACCGGCGAGGGCACCTGATACCAGCCATCCGGCCGGTCAGAGCTGCTGACGTTCTGCCAGCCAGTCGTCATGGCCGACGAGGATATCGACGGGCTCGATGCGCATGAGGTCGTCCCGGGTCCAGTTGCGGCCCGGGTCGGAGGTCAGGCGGTCCGCGTGCCGCAGCCGGGCGCGCTCCAGCTCGTTGCGGACGCTGCGGGCGTTGGCGAACCGCGGCCCCCCCATCTGCCGGGTGATGTAGTGGCGGAACGCCGCCTCGGCCTCCTCGGAGAGGTAATAGCGGGTCTGCTTCAGCATCAGCCGCGCGATGTCCGTCAGCTCACCCACCTCGTAGGGCGCGAAGTCGAGGTGGTGCGCGATCCGGGAACTCATCCCCGGGTTTGACTTGAAGAAATCGTCCATCCGGTCCTTGTAGCCCGCGAGGATGACCACGAGCTTGTCGCGATGGTTCTCCATCATCTGAACCAGGATCTCGATCGCTTCCTGGCCGTAGTCCTTCGAGTCGGAGTCCCGGTAGAGGTAGTAGGCCTCGTCGATGAACAGGAGCCCGCCCATCGCCCGGTCGAGGGTCCGCTTGGTCTTCGGCGCGGTCTGCCCGATGTACTCTCCGACCAGGTCGTCGCGCATGGCGTGGACCAGCTGCCCCTGCTCGAGGTAGCCCAGCCGGTGCAGCAGGTCGGCCATCCGCAGCGCCACGGTGGTCTTCCCGGTGCCTGGGGGGCCGGTGAAGCACATGTGCAGGTTCGGCCGGGGCGCCTCGAGGCCGAACCTGGTCCGCGCGCGGTCGACCAGGAGGAGCGCCGCGACCTCCTGCACCTTCTTCTTCACCGGGACCAGCCCGATCAGGTCGGCGTCGAGGGCGTCCAGGACCTCGTCGATGCCCGCGGAGCGGCGCTCGTCGGCGAAGGTGACCGTCGCGTCGACGGGCAGGGACACTGCCTGGCGCTCCCCATTCGATGATCGCGAGGACCGCGGGGAGCGGGGGGGCTGCGGCGCCTGTATGCGCTCAACGTC
>DATINY010000119.1:0-7704 GCA_035473755.1 Streptosporangiaceae bacterium | reverse complement strand
CACCGGGGGTCTCCACCTCCGCGTCGACCGTGCTCATGACCGCCTGCCCGTCACTGCTCATCCCGTGCCGCGGCTCTTCCCCGATGCCACGGCGCCGCGGGGAGGTTGAATGGTCCCGACCACCCGACCATAACCCCAGGGGGAGCTCATGACCTCGGCCCGCGAGAACCAGAAAGAGCTGATCGGCCTTGGCCGCCGCCTGCGGGAGGCGATCCCCGATGTGTACGCCGGCTACGCCCAGCTGCACAGCGCCTCCATGGGCGACGGCGCGCTGCCGGCCAGGGTCAAGGAGCTGATCGCGCTGGCCATCTCGGTTACCAAGGAGTGCGACGGCTGCGTCGTCGCCCACGCGCGCGCCGCGGCCCGGCGCGGGGCCACCGCGGAGGAGGTGGCCGAGACGATGGGCGTCGCCATCCTCATGAACGGCGGCCCCGGCACGGTCTGGGGGCCACGCGCCTACGGCGTCTTCGAGGAGTTCGCCCGGGAGACCCCGGGCTGAGGCCGCCAGAACCAGGTCAGCCGACCAGGGTCTTGACGGCGGCGGTCAGCTCGGACAGGGCCTTCTTGGCATCCGCGAAGTACATGCTGGTCTTGGGGTCCACATACAGCTCGTTGTCGATGCCCGCGTAGCCGGACGCCATCGACCGCTTGATCACGATGATGCTCTTGGCCTGGTCCACGTCGAGGATCGGCATGCCGGAGATCGCGGTGCCCGGCCGCCGGGCGGCCGGGTTGGTGACGTCGTTGGCACCGACCACCAGCGCCACGTCGGCCCGGGGGAACTCCGGGTTGATCTCGTCCATCTCCTTGAGGAGCGGGTAGGGCACGTTGGCCTCGGCCAGCAGCACGTTCATGTGGCCAGGCATCCGCCCCGCCACCGGGTGGATCGCGTAGCTGACCTCGATCCCGTGCTTCTCCAGCTCCGAGGCGAGCTCGGCCACCTGGTGCTGGGCCTGGGCGGCGGCCAGGCCGTAGCCGGGCACGATGATGACCTTCTGCGCGTAGGCGAGCTGGATGGCGGCGTCGTCGGCGGCGATCGACCGCACGTCCCCGCCCGGCCCCTCCACCGCCACGGCGCTGTCCCCGGTGCCGAACCCGCCGATCATGATGTTGCGCAGCGAGCGGTTCATGGCGTCGGCCATCAGCTTGGTCAGGATGCCACCGGACGCGCCGACCAGCGCGCCGGCGATGATCAGGGCCCAGTTCCCGATGACGAAGCCGGCCATGGCGACCGCGGTGCCGGTGAAGGCGTTCAGCAGCGAGATGACCACCGGCATGTCCGCCCCGCCGATCGGCAGCACCATCGTCACCCCGAACGCGAGCGCGGCCAGGATGACGATCACCAGCACCGGGACGCTCGGGGTCACGATCATGTAGATGGCCCCGCCGATCCCGACCACGGCCGCGCCCGCGTTGACCAGCCGTGAGCCCGGGAAGGTGATCGGCGACCCGCTGATGAGCCCCTGCAGCTTCCCGGCGGCGATGATCGAGCCGGAGAACGTCACCGCGCCGATGATCACGTCCAGCAGGGTGGGCACCGTGGTGGTCTCGGGCACCCCCGCCGTGGCGCCGGCCAGGTTGATGTAGTCGTGGATGGCCACCAGCGCGGCGGCGCCGCCGCCGACCGCATTGAATACGCTGACCAGCTGGGGCATGGCGGTCATCTGCACGGTGCGGGCGGCGTAGAGCCCGGCTCCCCCGCCCAGCAGCGCGCCGGCGAGCATGATGATCCAGCCGGTCACGCTGATGGTGCCGGCGTGGATGATGATGGCCAGCGTGGCCACGACGGCGGCGACCATGCCGCCGGTCGACAGCTGGTTCCCCCGCCGCGCGCTGGCGGGGGTGTTCATCAGGTGCAGGCCGAGCACGAAGCAGCTGGCCGCGGCCACGTACACCAGCTGGACGATCCAGTCGAAGGCGCTCATGACGAGGTCCCGCCGCTTGTCACCTTGGCTGTCTGCCCGTCCGGGCTGACCTGCCCGTCGGAGCTGACCGGCCCGTCCTTCCCGGCCTGGACCGGCGCGGGCCGGCGCCGGAACATCTTCAGCATCCGCCCGGTGACGACGTACCCGCCGACCACGTTCATGGCGGCGAACGCGGCGGCGATGAAGGCCAGGACGTAGCCGAGCGCGTTGTTGGCGGAGGCGGCGATGAGCATCGCACCCACCAGGATGATGCCGTGGATCGAGTTGGCGGCCGACATCAGCGGCGTATGCAGGGTCGCGGGCACCTTGCTGATGACCTCGAAGCCCACCAGCAGGGCCAGCACGAAGATGGTGATGTCGGTGAGCAGGGCGGTGGTCACTGGGCGCTACCTCCGGCGGGCTGGTCGGCGAGCAGGGCCGCGGTGGCGGGATGGATCACGGACCCGCCGTGGGTGATGACCACCCCGGCCTGGATGTCGTCGCTGGGATCGATGGCGAGGGCGCCGTCGGCCACCATGTGCAGCAGCAGGGTGGTGACGTTGCGCGCGTAGGCGGTCGAGGCGGCGGTCGGCATGCTGGCGGCCAGGTTGGTGGCGCCGATGATGGTCACCCCGTTCCCAGTCACGATCGTCTCGCCCGGCACCGAGCCCGCGACGTTGCCGCCGAGCGGCCCGGACCCCATGTCCACCACCACCGACCCGGCCGACATCGCCTTGATCGCGTCCTCGGTGAGCAGCAGCGGCGGCCTGCGCCCGGGGACCTGCGCGGTCGTGATGACCACGTCGTGGCGGGCGATGTGACCGATCAGCTCGGCCTGCTGCGCCTGCCGCTCGTCGTCGGTGAGCGCGCGGGCGTAGCCGCCCTCACCGGCCGCCGAGCCCACCGAGGTCAGCTCGACGAAGGTGGCGCCGAGCGATTCCACCTCGGTCTTGCTCGACGGGCGCACGTCGTAGCCGGAGACCACTGCCCCGAGCCGGCGGGCCGTCCCGATGGCCTGCAGGCCCGCCACGCCGGCGCCGAGGACCAGGACCTTGGCCGGCCGCGCCGTGCCGGCGGCGGTGATGAGCATGGGGAAGAACCGGCCGAACGTGGCCGCCGCCACCAGCGCCGCCTTGTAGCCGGCGATGTTCGCCTGTGAGCTGAGGGCGTCCATCGGCTGTGTCTTGGACAGGGTGCGGGGGATCCCGTCGAGGCTGATCGCGGTCACTCCCCTGGCGGCCAGGGCCGCGGCCAGCGCGGGGTCGGCGAGGGGGTTGAGCATCCCGATCACCGCCTGCCCGGACCGGAGCGCGCCGAGCAGCGCTTCGTCGGGCTTGGTCACGGTCAGGATGATGTCCGCCGCCGAGACAAGCTCCGGCCGGCTCACGATCGTGGCGTCGGCCTCCGCGTAGGCCGCGTCGCCGAACCAGGCCGCCTCTCCCGCGCCGGACTCCACCAGCACGTCCAGGCCGGCGCCTTTCAGTCGGCCGACCATCTCGGGAACAAGGGCGACCCGGCGCTCGCCGGGCGCGGTCTCCTTCAGGACAGCCACTTTCATGGGCGCGACCTCACGTTTCCGGGGGGCGTCACCTGGAAGGCAGCATCGCAGTCAGGCGACGAAATCTGCAGGGTCGGACGTCCCGCCATTAGCACCACGTGCGCACATGATAGGCACAGCAACGGTGTGCACATGCCGAAACGGCGGCCGCTATGGGGCCGCCGCGGGGCCGGCCCGTGATCATGACGCCGGTGGCGGCCACCGGCCCGGAACGCCCCGATTGCTGGTGGCGGGCATCGGCCCGGAACGCGCGAACGGCTGGACTTAGCCCCCGTCCACGGGCGCCGTGAGGCGCTGGCCATCCGGGTGGATGACGTCGGGGCGGGCCCGGGCGGCGCGGGCCGGTAACGCGCTCCGCCGGAGGGCGGCGGTGATCTTCTCCCCGGCGGCGACCACCCCGGCGGCGTGCAGCCGGCCGGGAGAGCGGGTCAGGCGCTCGATGGGCCCGGAGACCGAGACGGCGGCGATGACCTTGCCCCCCTGGCCGCGCACCGGGGCCGACACCGAGGCCACCCCGGCCTCGCGCTCGGCGACGCTGGCGGCCCAGCCGCGCCGCCGGACCTGGGCCAGGGAGGTGGCGGTGAACCGGGCCCCCCGCAGGCCCCGGCTGACCCGGTCCGGCTCGTCCCAGGCGAGCAGGACCTGGGCGGCCGAGCCGGCGGTCATGGGCAGCGCGGACCCGACCGGGACGGTGTCGCGGAGCCCGGTGGCGCGCTCCGCCGCCGCGACGCAGATCCGGGAGTCGCCCTGGCGCCGGTAGAGCTGCGCGCTCTCCCCGGTCAGGTCACGCAGCTGGATCAAGATGGGCTGGGCGATGGCGAGGAGCCGGTCCTCCCCGGCCGCCGTGGCCAGCTCGGCCAGCCTGGGGCCCAGCACAAACCGCCCCTGGGCATCCCGGCTGACCAGGCGGTGCCGCTCCAGGGCGACGGCGAGCCGGTGCGCGGTCGGGCGGGCAAGGCCGGTGGCGGCCACGAGCTGGGCGAGCGAGGCGGGCCCGGATTCCAGGGTGGTAAGTACCGCCACCGATTTGTCCAGGACGCCGACTCCGCTAGAGTTGTCCATGGTTCGATATTGCCGTCTCGATATACGAGACGCAAGATGACTGGATGTCACCGGGTGAGAGGTGAACGCTGATGGGGCGCACGCTGGCACGCAAGATCTGGGACGCCCACGTGGTGCACAGCGCCGAAGGCGAACCCGACCTGCTCTACATCGACCTCCACCTGGTGCACGAGGTGACCAGCCCGCAGGCGTTCGACGCCTTGCGGGTGGCCGGGCGGCCGGTCCGCCGGCCCGACCTGACGGTCGCGACCGAGGATCACAACGTGCCGACCCCCGGGATCACCGGCCCGGACACGCCGCTGCGCGGCCCCGCTAGCCCGCTGACCGACCCGGTGTCGCGGGTCCAGGTCGAGACGCTGCGCAAGAACTGCGCCGATTTCGGCATCCGGCTGTACCCCATGGGCGACGCGGGGCAGGGGATCGTGCATGTCATCGGGCCCCAGCAGGGGCTGACCCAGCCGGGCCTGACGATCGTCTGTGGCGACTCGCACACCAGCACCCATGGCGCCTTCGGGGCGCTCGCCTTCGGGATCGGCACCAGCGAGGTCGGGCATGTGCTCGCCACCCAGACCCTGCCGCAGGCCAGGCCCGCGGACATGGCCGTGACCGTGACCGGGGAGCTGCCGTACGGGGTGACCGCCAAGGACCTGATCCTGGCCGTCATCGCGAAGATCGGCACCGGCGGCGGCACCGGCCACGTCATCGAGTACCGGGGAAGCGCGATCGCCGGGCTGTCCATGGACGGCCGGATGACGGTCTGCAACATGTCCATCGAGGCCGGCGCGCGGGCCGGGCTGATCGCGCCGGACGAGACCACCTTCCGCTACCTGGAGGGGCGGCCGCGCGCCCCGCAGGGGGCGGCCTGGGAGGCGGCGCTCGAGCACTGGCGGTCGCTGCCGACCGATCCCGACGCCGTCTTCGACCGCGAGGTGACGCTGGACGCGGAGGCCCTCACCCCGTTCGTGACCTGGGGCACCAACCCGGCACAGGCCGCCCCGCTGAGCTCGGTGGTGCCCGACCCGGCCACGATGGCCGACCCGGCCGAGCAGGCCACCGCACAGCGTGCGCTCGCCTACATGGACCTGGCCCCGGGCACCGCGCTCACCGACATCGCCGTGGACACGGTGTTCGTGGGGTCGTGCACCAACGGCCGGCTGGAGGACCTGCGCGCCGCGGCCGAGGTGCTGCGTGGCCGGAAGGTAGCCAGCGGGGTGCGGATGCTGGTCGTCCCCGGTTCCATGGCGGTCAAGGCCGCCGCCGAGCAGGAGGGCCTGGCCGAGGTGTTCACCAGCGCCGGGGCGCAGTGGCGGTCGGCCGGCTGCTCGATGTGCCTGGGCATGAACCCGGACACGATGGCGCGGGGTGAGCGCAGCGCATCGACCTCCAACCGCAACTTCGAGGGGCGCCAGGGCGATGGTGCCCGCACGCACCTGGTGTCACCGCAGGTCGCCGCGGCCACCGCGGTGACCGGCCGGCTGACCGCCCCGGCCAGCCTGTGACCGCGCGGCACCGTTAACCGCCCAGCACCGACAACCGGAGACGATCCCGATGGAGCCCTTCACCACGCACACCGGCCGCGCCGTGTCGCTGCGGCGCAGCAGCGTCGACACCGACCAGATCATCCCCTCCGAGTACCTGAAGCGGGTCACCCGGGCCGGTTTCGGGGATGGGCTGTTCGCCACCTGGCGGACCGACCCCGGCTTCGTGCTCAACCGGCCCGAGGCACAGGGCGCGACGATCCTCGTCGCCGGCCCCGATTTCGGGATCGGGTCATCCCGCCAGCATGCCGTGTGGGCGCTGGCCGACTACGGGTTCCGGGCCGTCATCTCCGCCCGGTTCGGGGACATCTTCTACAACAACTCGATCCAGGAGGGGCTGCTGCCGGTGCTCCTGCCGGCCGCCGCCGTCACCTCACTCCAGGACGCGATCGAGGCCGACCCGCAGCTGCGGATCACGGTGGATCTGGCCGGGCGCGAGGTCAGGGCCGGGGGCGCGGGCGAGCCGCGGCTCACCGCGGCGCTGAAGATCGACGACTACACCCGGTGGCGGCTGATGGAAGGCCTCGACGACATATCGCTGACGCTCCGGCACGCCGACGACATCACTCGTTACGAGGCCGGCCGGCCGGCCTGGCTCCCGGTGGCCGGCTGAGCGCTCAGCCCGCGCCCGGGGCCGCGTCCCCGGCGGCGGTGCCGGGCCGTGCCCCCGGGCCGGCCAGGGGGAAGGTGGCCAGCGTCAGGCCGATGATCACGCCGCCGGGGTCACATCCGATGGTCACCCGCTGGCCCGGGCGCAGCAGCCGCAGGCCCGAGCCGGCGAAGGCGGCGGGGCCGAACCCGACGACGGTCCCATCATCGAGAAATACGCTTCCCGACCCGGCCGCGGGGTCGAAGCTGCGGACTGTGGCCTGCATGACCGGGTCTCTTCCAGGTGGCCGGCGCGGGGGTGACGGTGGCTCTCAGCGCAGCCCCGGCCGCTTGCGCAGCGCGGTCTGGATGATCCGGTTCCACAGCTGCGCGGGCGGCAGCCCGGTCGCCTCCCACATGAGCGGGAACGCCGACGCCGACGTCATCCCGGGCATGGTGTTGATCTCGTTGAGGATGATCCGGCCGTCGGGCGTGTAGAAGAAGTCCACCCGGGCCAGGCTCTCGCAGGACAGCGCCTCGAATGCGGCGCAGGCCAGCCGCCTGACCTCCGCGATGGCGTCGGCCGGAATCGGCGGCGGGATGGCCATCGACGTGTCCGACTCCAGGTATTTCGCCTGGAAGTCGTAGAACTCGGCGCCCCCGCCGACCAGCACCTGGGCCGGGACGCTCGCGTCCGGCGGGCAGCCGGGCGCGCCCTCGAGGACCGCGCACTCGATCTCCATGCCCGGCACCGCCGCCTCCACGAGCACCTTCGGGTCGTGCCCGCGGGCGATCTCGATCGCCTCCTCCAGGGCCGCCGGGTCGGGCACGCGGCTCGTGCCGATGCTGGACCCGCCCCGGGCCGGCTTGACGAAGACCGGCCAGCCGAGCTCGGCGATGTCGTCGAGCACCAGCTTGCGCTCGGCCATGGCCGTCGCCGCCGTCGCGCTGTCGGATTCCGGCGGCCGCCAGTCACGGTCGCGGACGACCACGTAAGGCCCGATGGGCAGGCCGCGCGCGGCGAAGATCAGCTTCATGTACTCCTTGTCCATGC
>DATINY010000118.1:0-6718 GCA_035473755.1 Streptosporangiaceae bacterium | reverse complement strand
CCCACGTGTCAATGCTTTCCCGCCTTCGGTGTCAAGCGGGCACCGGGCCCAGCCGGCAGCCGTCCCGACGGCGCCGGCCGGCGCGTTCACCGGCGCGCGGATCGGCACAGCGTGTCGCATGGACCGCGAGTACCGGCCTGGTTACGGTCGGCTGATGGCCGCCACCGCAGAGCGGCGAACGCCGCTGCGAGCGCCAAGCTGCGAGCGCGACGGCTGGAAGCGGCTCGCGCATTGAGTGACCTACCCGGTACCCTTACACCGATTCGATCTGGGGTAGCTCAATCGGCAGAGCATCCGGCTGTTAACCGGGTGGTTGAGAGTTCGAGTCTCTCCCCCAGAGCCACAGCGCAGAGCCACAGCGCAACCTTTCGATGACTGGAAGATCATCCGAGGGCACTGGCCATCCATGGCCAGCCGGACGCTCGGCCCATTGAGCTGAGCGGGACCAGCCGGCACAGGAACACCGGGATCGGGCAGTACCGGCAATAAGCGGTCGCGGGGACAGGGGTAGCGTACGGACGCAGCACTTGCTTCCTGGCCACCGGTGCGCCTCGGGTGTGACGCGCAGATGACAGGGGCATGGCCTAGGAGTACGCCCACCTATCCGGGGGAAGTCGACCCCGCAAGTTCACTCGCGGAAGTGGGGTGCCAGATGCGGTACCGATTCGTGTTCATCGTTGGCCTCGGAGTTGGCTTCGTGCTGGGAACCAGGGCGGGCCGGGAGCGCTACGAGCAACTGGTCAAGCTCACGCGCAAGGCGAAGGACAGCCCGGCCGTACAGCAGGCCGCGGGCGCCGTCCAGGCGCAGGCGGCCGGGGTCGTCAAGACGACCAAGGGAAAAGTGGCCGAGCGGATGCCCAAGCTGACGGAGAGCGCGCGCAGCAAGGCCGGGGCGGCCCGCAGCAAGGTGGAGTCCACCCTTCAGGACCATGGCGTCGGCGCCAAGAACAGTCATGACCGGACGGCGTCCGACGGGCATTACACCTCGGCACCGGACTCACCGGGCGGCTCGCCGGGCTGACCTGCCCTGGGCCCTCCCAGCCCCGGGACCGGCTCGCCGATATCTGGTCCGCCTGGTCCTGCCGGCCGGCGCCGTCATAAGATCACTTCATGAGCCCGCTATCTGGCGTACTGACCGAAACCTGGGCCCTGTACCGGAGGTACGCTGCCCACTTCCTGCTGATCGCTTTCGTGATCTACCTGGTCGCGGCCGTCCTGGTGGCACTGCTCTCGCTCGCCGGGCTGTTCGGCTACTTCCTCGGCGAGATCATCGAGCTCACCGCCGTGTTCCTGCTCCAGGCGGCGCTGGTCAAGGCGGTGCAGGACATCCGTGACGGCCGGGTTGATCTCAGCCTCTCCCAGACCGTCCAGGCCGCCGTGCCCTATCTCCTGCCGGTCGCCGCGGCCGGGATCCTGGCCGCCATCGGCATCACGGTCGGCTTGGCCCTGATCATCGTGCCCGGCCTCATCCTGCTCACGTTCTGGTGCCTCATCGTGCCCTTCATCGTGATCGGGGACAGCGGCCCGATCGACGCGTTCAGTAAGAGCTGGCGGACCGTACGCGGTTACGCCTGGAACGTGTTCGGGACCCTGGTCCTGGTGTTCCTGCTCTATCTCGCGTTCATCATCGTGCTCGCCCTGATCCTGGTGTTCCTGCCGACCTTCCTGCGCAGCTTCTTGAGCAGCGTCGTCGTGGGCACCCTGGTGGCGCCGTTCCTGGCCCTGGTGATCACGCTCATCTACTACCGCCTGACCGCCGCCCACGCCAGCCAGCCCTACACCACCGCCGGCCCCGCGCCGACCACAGCCTGGGAGCCTCCCTACCCCACCACCCCCGCCGGCTCCACAGCCACCCCCCCTCCGCCCCCAGCGCCTCCCGGGTCCTCCACCGCCCCCGAGCCTTCCGCTCCCCCGGCCCCGGGCCCCAGGGACGCCACGCTGCCGTACCGCACGCCGCAGGAACCCCCACCACCGGCCCCCACAGAGCCCGGTCCGGCCACCCCGCCGGACTCGCCCCCACCGCCGCCGCCAAGCGACCCCTGACCCCCGGACGCGCCGATCTTCACGGATCTTGACCATGATCACGTCCGGTTTGGGGGCGGTTTCGCGCACCCAAAAATCCGTGATAGCTCACGGATGATCACCGGCTCGGCTACAGCTCGCGTTCGTAGACGTACATCACGGGACCGTCTTCTCCCGCCCGGTTGGTGAAGCCGAGGCTCTCATACAGGCGGCGGGCGGCCAGGTCTGGCTCGTCGACGCCGATGTCCATGGTGTCGGCACCCCGGTCGCGGGCCTGATGCAAGGCCGCCTCCATGAGCGCCCGTCCCAGGCCCTGCCCCCGGCGGGCAGGAGCGACATACAGCTCGGCCAGGTAACACTCCAGGCCAGTGCTCCAGATGGCGGCGCGGAAGCGGAGCACAGCCAGCCCGTCTGGCCCGTCCCCGGCCAGCAGGACCAGCGTGTCGCCGCCCTCCAGGAGCTGCCGTATCCGTTCGGCCAGTGCCGACGGCGCGGGCGTCGGCTCATCGAATTCCCGGTTGAAGTCGTAGAGCAGCCGCCCGACCGCGGCAGCATCCTCAAGGCCCGCATGGCGGACAACGTGCGTCATGGATCCTCCTATCACGGCTCCGGTCTGTGTCACTGACTGGGTGCCTGGAGGTCCACGGGCACGGTATCGAGGGTCGGGTCAACATCGCACATTACGAGCCTAACGGGCCACGCAAGGCATTATCAGAGATCACCAATGGCACCCTGCGGCGGGGGCAGCCCACCCCCTCCATCACCGCCCTGACGCAAGAACACGGGATAGCCCGCCAGACGGGGGCCAGCGGAAGGACGCGAGCCGGAAAAGTGTTAGCCAGCTGGGGACTCCGTAGCCATCCTGGGTGCGTGTTTCCCGTGCGCCGCTATGGAGACTGCAACTTTGACGCCCTCGCCTGCTGAGCTGCGAGCACGCCTGCCCGGACTGCTGCCGCGCGACCGGCGCCGGCTGAGCCGGCGCCTGGAGAGCGCTGCCGCGCTGCGCAACGCGGCCGCGCGCGACGAGGCGTTCGGCCAGGTGGTGGCCGAGCTGGAGGCGGCCGGCGCCCGGGTCGAGGCACGGCGGCGCGCGGTGCCCGCGGTCTCCTACCCTCCGGAGCTGCCGGTCAGCCAGCGGAAGGACGACATCGCCGCGGCCATCCGCGACCACCAGGTGGTCATCGTCGCGGGCGAGACCGGCTCGGGGAAGACGACGCAGCTGCCGAAGATCTGCCTCGAGCTTGGCCGCGGCGTCACCGGCCAGATCGGGCACACCCAGCCCCGGCGGATCGCGGCGCGCAGCGTGGCGGAGCGGATCGCCGAGGAACTCGGGACCGAGGTCGGCGCGGCGGTCGGCTACAAGGTGCGGTTCACCGACAAGTCCAGCGACGACACCAACGTCAAGGTGATGACCGACGGCATCTTGCTGACCGAGATGCAGCATGACCGGCAGCTGCTGCGCTATGACACCCTGATCATCGACGAGGCTCATGAGCGCAGCCTGAACATCGACTTCATCCTCGGCTACCTGAAGCGGCTGCTGCCCAGCCGTCCCGATCTCAAGGTCATCATCACCTCGGCCACGATCGACCCGGAGCGCTTCAGCAAGCATTTTGCCGGAGGCGAATCAAGCAAGCAGAGCGGCGGAGCCGAATCAAGCAAGCAGAGCGGCGGAGCCGAATCAGGCAAGCAGAGCGGCGGAGCCGAATCAGGCAAGCACAGCGCCGGAGGCGAATCAAACCAGCACGCCGGAGGCGCGCCGGTGCTCGAGGTATCGGGCCGCATGTACCCGGTCGAGGTGCGCTACCGCCCGCTGGCCGACCCGGACCGTCCCGGTGACGAGCCGAAGGACCAGGCGCAGGGCATCTGCGACGCGCTCGGCGAGCTGCGGGCCGAGGGACGCGGGGACGTCCTGGTCTTCCTCAGCGGCGAGCGGGAGATCAGGGACACCGCCGACGCGCTGGCCGAGCAGGCGGACCTGGCGGGCCTGGAGGTGCTGCCGCTGTATGGGCGGCTGTCAGCGGCTGAGCAGCACCGCGTCTTCGAGCCACACCAGCGTCAGCGTGTGGTGCTGGCCACCAACGTCGCGGAGACCTCGCTGACCGTGCCGGGCATCAGGTACGTGATCGACCCGGGCACCGCGCGGATCTCCCGCTACAGCCACCGGACCAAGGTGCAGCGGCTGCCGATCGAACCGATCTCCCGGGCCTCGGCGGACCAGCGCAAGGGCCGGTGCGGGCGCACGTCCGACGGCATCTGTATCCGTCTGTACAGCGAGGAGGACTTCGGCTCCCGACCGGAGTTCACCGACCCGGAGATCCTGCGCACCAGCCTCGCCTCGGTCATCCTGCAGGCGGCGGCGCTCGACCTCGGCGAGGTCGCGGACTTCCCGTTCGTGGACCCGCCGGACCCGCGCAACATCGCGGACGGCGTCCGGCTGCTGGAGGAACTGGGCGCGATCTCGCCCGGCGGTAGCGGCGCGGCGGGACGACCCCCCGGAATCCCCCGCCCGGGCGCGACCCGGCTGACCGGCGTGGGACGGAAGCTGGCCCGGCTTCCGGTGGACCCGCGCCTCGGCCGGATGATCCTGGAAGCGGGGCACCAGGGATGCGTCCGTGAGGTGCTCATCATCACGGCGGCGCTCTCCATCCAGGACCCCAGAGAACGGCCCACGGACGCCCGCGAGGCCGCGGACGCGATGCATGCGCGCTTCGCCGAGCCGGGGTCCGACTTCCTCACCTTCCTCACCTTGTGGGACTACCTGCACGAGCGGCAGCGCGAGCTGTCAGGCTCCGCGTTCCGCCGCATGTGCCGCCGCGAGTACCTGCACTACCTGCGGGTCCGTGAATGGCAGGATCTGCAGGGTCAGCTGCGACAGGCGGCCAGGGACGTCGGCATCGACGCCGGCCCCGATCGTGGCGCGCCGGAACCGGGCGTACGGCCGCGGCACCAGGCGGACCCGGCCCCGGGGGCACCGGCCCGCAAGACATCCGCCCGCAAGCAGCCGGGCCGGGAGGCACCTCGCCGCGAGGCGGATCCCGAGGCGCGGTTCCCGGCGGACGTCGCCGACCGGGTGCACATCTCGCTGCTGGCCGGCCTGCTCTCGCACATCGGGATGAGGGACTCCGAGCAGAAGCCCGGCGGAAAGCGGCACGGGCCGGCCGAGTTCGCCGGTGCGCGCGGTGCCCGCTTCGCGGTCTCCCCCGGCTCGGTGCTGGCCAGGAAACCGCCCCAGTGGGTGGTGGCGGCCGAGCTGGTCGAGACGTCCCGGCTCTGGGCCAGGGTGGCGGCGCGCATCGAGCCCGAGTGGGCCGAGCCGCTGGCCGAGCACCTGGTCAAGCGCACCTACAGCGAGCCGCACTGGGATGCGCGCCGCGGAGCGGCGATGGCGCTGGAGAAGGTGACCCTGTACGGGCTGCCGATCGTGACCGCACGCAAGGTCAACTACGCGCGCGTCGACCCGGCGGCGGCGCGGGACCTGTTCATCACCAGCGCCCTGGTCGAGGGTGACTGGCAGACCCACCACACGTTCTTCCAGCACAACCAGCGGCTGCTCGAAGAGGCCAGGGAACTGGAGGACAAGGCCAGGCGGCGCGGCCTCGTAGCCGACGACGCGGCGCTGTTCGACTTCTACGACCGGCGGATACCCAAGGACGTGACGTCCGCGCGGCATTTCGACACCTGGTGGAAGAAGGCACGCGCCGAGTCCCCCGATCTGCTGACGTTCGCCCCCGCTGACCTCGAAGGCCCGGCCGCCAGCCAGATCCGGCCCGCCGACTACCCCAGCCGGTGGGACGGGCTTCCGCTGTCGTACGAGTTCGCTCCCGGCGAGCGGGACGACGGGGTGACCGTGGACATCCCGCTCGCCGCGCTCAACCAGGTCAGCGGCGAGGAACTCAGCTGGCAGGTGCCGGGCCGGCGCGAGGAGCTGGTGGTCGAGCTCATCAGGTCGCTGCCCAAGGATCTGCGCCGGGCGTTTGTGCCCGCGCCGGACACGGCCCGCACCGTGGTCGCCCGGCTGGGCGAGCCGCACGGGAGCCTGCTGGACGCGCTCGGCGCGGAGCTCGGCCGCCTCGGCGGCATGCAGATCCCGCGGGACGCGTGGGATCTGTCCCGGCTGCCCGCCCATCTGCGGATCACGTTCCGGGTGATGGATGGCGATCGCGAGCTGGCCAGCGGGAAGGACCTGGACGAGCTCCGCCAGCGCCTGCGGCCCCGGCTGCAGACGATGCTCAACGAAGCGGCCGGCGACCTCACCCGCACCGGGCTCCGCGACTGGAGCATCGGCACACTGCCCCGGGTGTTCTCCCGCGGCCGGGTCACCGCCTACCCGGCGCTGGCCGATACCGGGGACGCGGTCGACGTCCGGCTGTTCGAGACCGAGGCGGAGGCCACCGCGGCCATGCTGGGGGGCACCCGCCGGCTGCTGCTGCAGGTGCCGTCCGGCGTCCGCTCGATAGCTGACCGCCTGACCATTGAACGGAAGCTGGCGATGAGCCGGAGCCCGTACCCGGGCGTCGGCGCCCTGCTCGACGACTGCGCGGCGTGCGCGGCGGACCAGGTGATCGCCGAAGCTGGCGGGCCGGCCTGGGACGCTGACGGCTTCGCGCGCCTGGTGGCAGGGGCACGGGACGCCCTGCCGCTGGCCACGGCCCGGGTGGTGGAGGTCGTCGCCCAGGTTCTTGAGGCGGCGCAC
>DATINY010000117.1:0-4608 GCA_035473755.1 Streptosporangiaceae bacterium | reverse complement strand
CCGAGTGCAGCTGTTCCTGGAGCAGGGTGAAGCTGACCGCGTCCGCCGGTACGACGGCCTCGGAGTCCTCGATCAGGTCGCCGAACTCGCTGTCGCCGTCCTCACCGAGCGGGGTGTGCAGCGAGATGGGCTCCCGGCCGTACTTCTGCACCTCGACGACCTTCTCCGGGGTCATGTCCAGCTCGACTGCCAGTTCCTCAGGGGTCGGCTCACGGCCCAGGTCCTGCAGCATCTGCCGCTGCACCCGGGCCAGCTTGTTGATGACCTCGACCATGTGCACCGGGATGCGGATGGTCCGCGCCTGGTCGGCCATCGCCCGGGTGATGGCCTGCCGGATCCACCAGGTCGCATACGTGGAGAACTTGTAGCCCTTGGTGTAGTCGAACTTCTCCACCGCCCGGATCAGGCCGAGGTTCCCCTCCTGGATCAGGTCGAGGAACAGCATGCCCCGGCCGGTGTAGCGCTTGGCCAGCGAGACCACCAGCCGCAGGTTCGCCTCCAGCAGGTGGTTCTTGGCCCGGCGGCCGTCCTCGGCGATCCACTCCATGTCCCACCGCTGCTCATCGCGGAGCCCGGCGGGGGCGTCGGCCAGCTTCTCCTCCGCGAACAGCCCGGCCTCGATGCGCTTGGCCAGCTCCACCTCCTGCTCGGCGTTGAGCAGCGGCACCTTCCCGATCTGCTTGAGGTAGTCCTTGACCGGGTCGGCGGTCGCTCCCGCCGATGCGACCTGCGCCGCCGGGAGGTCGTCGTCATCATCGCCGTAGACGAACGCCTCGTCCTCGCCCTCACCGGCGCCGGGACGGGGACGCCCGCCCTGCTCGGCGGCCTCGCCGCCGGCCGCCGCCGCGGGCTCCTCTCCCGGCCCGCCCGGGGCCGGGGTTCCCGCCTGCGTCTGCGCGCCGCCGGCGGCCGGCTCGCCCAGATCCCCGGCGGCCGCCTCGGCGCCGTCCTCGTCCTCTTCGAGCTCGACTTCGACTTCGACCTCGACCTCGACCTCGACCTCGACGTCGACCTCCGCGAGCTCACCCAGGTCCTCAAGGTCCACCCCGCCCAGGGCGGCCTCGGCATCCAGGTCAGCCTCATCCGGGCCAGCCATGTCCACGTCGACCAGACCGACCACGTCCTCCAGCGCAACCACATCCTCCGGCCCGGCCACGTCATCCAGCCCGGCTTCGTCGAGGCCGACCTCACGGTCGGGGCCGGCGGCGCCGGCCAGATCTGCGGAGTCCAGCTCGGGAGCTTCCCGCAGCGTCCGGGCCGCATCCGCGGCGCCGGCGCCGTTGGCACGCACCTTGTCGGGGCCGGACTCACCGGCCTCGGTGTCACCCGTCCCGCGGGAGGCCTTACGGCCCTTGCGGCCGGATCCGGCTTCCGCGTCCGGCCCGGCGCCCGCCGGGGCAGCGGCGTCGGCCCCGCGGCCGCGCCGCGCGCGCTTGCCGCGCGCCGGCGAGGACTCAGCGCCCGCCGGGTCCGCCGCCAGATTCGGGTCCACCAAGGCGACCGGGGCGTCCGCCCGTGACCGGGACACCTCGTCCGATCCGGCCTGCCCGGGAGCCTGCTGCGCTGGCGCCTGACGGCCCTGGCCGCTGGGCTGCCTCCGCGCTGCGGAGCCTGCAGCGCTTGCCACCGCGGTCACCCCTTCCTTCGCTGGACGGCGACCCACCTAGCCATGAACAACACCTGACTGTCCGACCTGGCAGGCGACACAAACACCTCTCCTGCGTACGTGAGCGGGCAATGGACCCTACTGCATGCACCCCGATGCCGGGACCGAGCGGGAGTGCTGGCAAACGCCACGGCATACCGCTACCGCGCCTGGCCTTCCTCCCGCCAACCACCTTAGGCGGAGTCGACGGGTAGCTCGAACCACCCGCGGACCCGGACCGGCCGACCGGGTCATCCCCATCCCCTCCACACTGACGCTGTCATGCCCTACCTGCTTCTCCCCGTGCCGTTCGTGATGTTGCCCTCACCCGCCGATGCTCCCCCGTCCCGCCTGGGCACGTGCAGCACCAGCACCGTCACGTCGTCGTCCTGTTCATAGCCGGTGAGCATGCGGTCGACCAGGAACGAAAGCAACCTGGCCGGATCGTCCGCCACGCTCGGCGAGACCTGCGCGGCCACGGCGACCAGTTCATCGAGCCCTGCGTCCAGTCCCCTGCGCCGGTTCTCCACCAGTCCATCGGAGTAGAGCACCGCCGTGTTACCTGGCGGCAGCCGGAACACATACTGCTGGCGCGGGCTGGCCCAGCCCAGCGGCGTCCCGGCCTCCCCCAGATCGAGCCGGGGCGGGGCATCGCGGGACATCAGCAGGGGCGGCGGATGGCCCGCGTTGCCCGCCAGGCCCTCGCCGGACACCGGGTCGAACACCAGGTACGCCACCGTGGTCACCTGCTCGTCCAGTTCGGTGGCGTTGAACAGGCGGTCGAGCCCGGCCAGGACAGCCGCGGGCCGCGGGTCGGTCAGGGCGAGCGCGCGCAGCGCGTTGCGCACCCGGCCCATGCCGGCCGCGGCGGACAGCCCCTTGCCCATGACGTCCCCGGCCGCCACCGCGAGACGGCCGTCGGGCAGCCGGAAGGCGTCGTACCAGTCCCCGCCGATCTCCATGTTCCGGGTCACCGGCAGGTATCTCGCGTCCAGGATGATCCCCGGCACGCTCGGCAGCCGGTCCGGCAGCAGGCTGCGCTGCAGGGTCTCGGCCGTGGTGTGCTCGCGCTCGAACATCGTGGCGCGCTCCACGGCCAGCGCGCACTGCCCGGCCAGCGCCTCCAGGAAGACCCGTTCCTCGTCGGTGATCTTCCGCGGCCGGGTGAAGGAGAACCGCAGCGCTCCCAGCGCCGCGCCCGCGGCGAGCAGCGGCATCCCGACCCAGGCCCGCTCGTCGGTGTGGGTGAGGAACAGCTCCACGTTGGCCAGGCCGTCGAACACCCGGCGCAGCGCGTCGGAGTTCTCCAGCAGCAGCGGGCGGCGGGTGTTGATGGCCATGGTGATGACGCTGGGCACGTCCAGCGGGATGTCCCCGGCCGGGGCGCCAGGGCCGTCGGGCAGGCCGGTCGGGTTGATGGTGCGGACCCGGAGCCGGTCCGGGTCCAGCAGCGCGACCGCCGACCGGTCGGCGCCGATGGCTGACCGGCCGACCTCGGTGATGACCTCTACCACCTGCTCCACCGTCAGCGCCTCGGCCAGCATGGAGGTGGCCTGCTGGAGCCGGGCGGTGCGCAGCGCCGCGGCCGACAGCTGCTCGGTCAGCCGGCCCCGCATCTCCTCGGCTTCCCGCTGGGCGGTGACATCGGTGCTGGCCCCCACCCACTCGATGATCTTCCCGTCCCGCTCGATCGGCACGGCGCGCACGTCGTAGTGCCGGTACGAACCGGTCTTGGTGCGGACCCGGTAACGGTTGTCGAAAATCTTGCCGGCCTGGACGCAGTCCGCCCAGTCCCGCTCGACCCGTTCCCGGTCCTCGGGATGCACCGCATCCAGCCAGCCGCTCCCCAGGTACTCCTCCAGGCTCTGGCCGGTGATCCAGCGCCACTCCGGGGAGTCCTCCGCGATCTGGCCCGTCGGCGTGGTCACCCAGACGACCTGGGCACCGGCTTGGACCAGGGAGCGGTAACGCTCCTCGCTCCGGCGGACCGCCTCCTCGGCGTTGCGGCGCTCGGTGACGTCGACGGCGATCAGTGCGACCCCGGAGATCTCTCCCTCCGGGTCGTGCGAGGGAAACCATGAGAACGCCCAGTGCCGGGCCTGCGGCGCGGTCGCGGAATCGGTACCGGTGGTGCCGGAGGACCGGTCGGCCCGGCCATCGCCCGCGGATGGGCCGCCGATGCTCTGGTCAGGCTCGAAAAGTGGCTGGTCATCAGCCAGGACATGGTGGATGGCGGTCTCGGCGCGGGCGGCGAGGGACTCGGGCCAGACCTGGGAGGGAAGCAGTCCGAGGTGGTCGGAGCCGTTGCGGCCGTGCAGCCGGGCCAGGCTGCGGTTGATCCGCCGGAAACGCAGGTCGGTCCCGAAGAAGGCGAAGCCGATAGGCGCCTCACGCAGAAGTGTCGCCAGCAGCGCAGAATCGGAGACATCCAGGCCAGCCACTCGCGGCTGCGGCACGGATGTATCTGTGCTCATGAAGCGGACACCCGGCCCGTGAGTGAGCCTGCCATCCAAAGGCTCCTTCCTGCTCACTGCGGACATAAGCAGGCTAGCGTCAACTAGGCGGTGGCGGGGAACCATCCGTGCGGCTCCGCGCCGACCTCCGCACCACAGCCAACCGCCGGCGTCATCGCGGTGGCTGTGCGGTAAGCCCTCCACATCCTAAGCCAGATCCCGCCCGGGGGCCGACGTGACGGACGCCAACCAGCGGCTGCGGCCGGGGGCGGCCCAGCCGCCAGCTGGGAAAACCCGGGACGGATCACCCTGAACCGGCGCGTTCCTGTACAGAACCGGGAAATCGCACTAACGCACGCGCTACGGCACAGAATCGGGAAATCGCACTAACGTGCGCGCTGAAAACCTCGGGCATCCACGTCCGCCGTGTTCAGCTTCGCCGCGACAGCCCGACCTGCGCCCAGATCGCCTCGGTCGACAAGCCGTGTGCTGCAAGCAATGCTTCGTGGC
>DATINY010000116.1:0-8077 GCA_035473755.1 Streptosporangiaceae bacterium | reverse complement strand
GTCCTGGCCCAGGAAGAGGCCCGCCGGCTGCACCACAACTACATCGGCACCGAGCACGTCCTGCTCGGCCTGCTCGGCGAGCCCGACGGGCTCGCCTGCCGCGCGCTCGAGGGCCTGGGGATGTCGCTTGAGGCCGCCCGGAACGAGGTCACGGCCATCGTCGGCACCGGCGCCGCGGCCCCCAGCGGGCACATCCCGTTCACCCCGCGGGCGAAGAAGACCCTCGAGCTCTCGCTACGCGAGGCGCTGCAGCTCGGCCACAACTACATCGGCACCGAGCACGTCCTGCTCGGCCTGATCGGGGAAGGCGAGGGCGTCGCCACCCAGATCCTTAAGCAGCACGCCGACCTCACCGCCATCCGCGCGGCAGTGCTCGACCTGCTGCCCGCGGCCACCGCCGAGGCCGCCCGCACCAGGCGCTGGCTGCGGCGCCCCGCTGCCGCCGACCCCGGCGAGGCCGGCGCCCAGGCCGAGCAGACGGTCATGAACACCACCCCGGCCGCGGACACCACCCTCAGCGAGGCCGCCCGCCTGGCTGGCTCGCGGCCGGTCGGCTCCCACCACCTGCTGCTCGCCGCCCTGGCCGACCCCGACACCGCCGCCGCGCGGGCCCTGGCCGCCCTCGGCGTCGACCTAGACCAGGCCAAGGAGACCCTCCGCACCGCGGACATCACCGGCACCAGCGACGAGCCGCCCGAAGAGGCGGGCCGCCGCCAGATGGTCATCCATGTGACGGGCGAACGGCTCACCATCGAGGCAACCGACCCGGTGATCACCGAGGCCGGCCGGGCCGCCCTCCATGCGCTGGGCGACCAGGCCGGCGCACCCGGCACCATCCGCGGTGACCTGCCCGCCTGTGCCAGCCTCAGCACCGCCTGGCAAGCCCTCCACGACAGTCTCCAGTCCATCCAGCGGCGCGCGGCGCTGCCCGCCGACGCCCCCGGCACCTCCGGCAAGCCAGACGAGCCGCTGGCCGGGACCGCTTAAGACCCGCGGCCAAGCGCCGGCCGGAGCCCGCCACCGGCCCGGACCAGGCCCGGCCGAATAGGCTGGCTGGATGGCGGAGATCGGCACTGAACGACTGATCATGCGCGGCTGGCGGGAGCCCGATCTCGCGCCGTGGGCGGCGATGAACGCCGACCCGGAGGTCCGGCGGTACCTCGGCCCGCTGCTGACCTTCGAGCAGGCCTCGGCCTGGGTTCTGAACTTCCAGGACGACCTGGATCGCCATGGCTTTGGCTTCTGGGCGCTGGAGGTCCGCGCGTCCGGCGAGTTCATCGGCTTCACGGGACTGGGCACCGTGGACGAGGCGATGCCGCTTACCGGTGTCGAGATCGGCTGGCGACTGACGCGGCCGGCGTGGGGCCAGGGTTACGCGACCGAGGCCGCGCTGGGCGCGCTGGCGTACGGCTTCGACACCATGGGGCTGCCGGAGATCGTCGCTGTCACCATGGCCAGGAACCTGCGCTCGCGGGCGGTGATGCAGCGGATCGGGATGACCACCGATCCGGCCGAGGACTTCGACGACCTGGACGTCGACGAGGGCCCGCTGCGCCGGCATGTGGTGTACCGAAAGCTACGAGACCCTTAGAGCCCGCTGACGGACTCGAACCGAGGACCCGTCCTTACCATTTCGCGGCCGACTTCCACTCCCGGAGGCGCTGCGTGATGAGCTGGGCCCGTTCCTCCTCGCTTTCGCCGTCCAGCACCTGGAGGTCTGAGGGGTCGGCTCGAAGGTAAACGCCGGCTGTCCGGGCATTCAGCCCGGGGTCGCGATCCGACCGTGTCGTCCAGTACCCGGTGGCGCGGTCGGCGGTCTCCACCCTGATCTCGCCGGTGCCCTCGAGCTGTGGGGCATCCGGGTGCCGAGGGCGCTCGCCCTTCCAGAAGTAGAGGATGCCGGCCGGATCCCTGCGCTCCTTAGCAGCCTCGCTCCAGTAGCGGGCCGACAGGGTGCCGTCGTCCTGCCATGACCGGCCGGTCACGTTCAGGCCACCGTCGCGGTCCCGCGAGATGCGCACGAGGCTCACCGCCGACGGTTCGGCCTCGGTCCGCATGGTTAGCGAATGCTGCCACCACAGCCCCTCGACCGGGCCGCGGCGACCCTCGGTCTCGATCGCCTTGCGGAGCTTCTGGTTGATCGCGCGAACCTCCGCCGCGCTGGTGGCCGGGTCGTAGCGAACGGAGGTCAGCCCGAGCAGGTCGGTCGGCAGCTTCGCACCGTGCGCGTGGATGATGAACGTGCGCCGGATGCCGAGCGCGCCGCCGAACAGCCCGGCCTCGAACACCACGTTGTCGCGCGGCGCCGCCTGGCCGGACTGGGACGCATCCGTCGTGGTCCAGTCGTCCTGGGCGAACACGAACGCGGCGAAATCGACCTCCTGGGAGAGTTCGACGAGCCGGTCGAGGGTGGCCCGCCCCGGGTTGAACGTGGTCGTCCAGGGCTCGACGTCGGCGACGTCCTCGAGCCCGCGCGTGATCGCCCGGAGCAGCTTGGCCTGCTGGCCCGACGACCCGAGGAAGATGCGCGGCTTGTTCATGCGCGATCCATGATGACGGACATGACGCACACGCTACCCTTTGGGCCGCGCGGGCTGCGTGGGGTGATGCCCAGGTGGCGGAGCTGGCGCCGGCACTTGTCGTGGTCGCAGCCAGGTCGGCGAATAGCTGCCCGGGGCGGCGCGTAACGAGGTGATAACATCCGGCTGATGTCCTCGATAGGCCAACTCACACGGCCTCGCGGTTCCTGCCTGGTGCCCCGCCGATGGCCACAGTTCTGATCACCCAGTGCCTTCAGCGCGATTTCGTCGACCCAATCGGCCCGCACGATCCCCTGCCCAACCTGCTGCACGTCGGCCACAGCGAAGCGGCCCGCCTCCTGGGGCCCGAGCCGCCGGCGGGGCCGGTGGCGCAGCTGATCGACTGGGCCCGCGGCCTGGCCTCAGACGCCATCGACCTCATCCACATCCGCGATTGGCACGACCCCGCCGACCCCGCCCAGCGCGAGCACCTGGAGCGGTTCGGTGCGCATTGCCTCCAGGGCTCCAGCGGGGCGCGGCTCATCCTGGGCATGGATGAGCGGGCCATGGCGGCCGCCAACGAGCGGATCGTCGACTCGCTGACGCTGAACGACCTCGAGGGAACCGATCTGGCCCGGCAGCTGGAGCGGATCCGTCACGCCTATGGCGATGAGCCGCTGCGCGTGGGCGTAGTCGGGGTGTGGACCGAGGCCAAGGTGAGCTTCCTGCTCTATGACCTGAAGACCAGGCTCGGCATCGATGAGCTGGCGACCTGCAGCGCCCTGACCGCAAGCGCCTCGCGCGCCCAGCACTTCAACGCCTTGGCGCAGCTTGAGAAGATCCTCGGCGTGCGCTGCTTCGACTCCCCGGCTGAGTTCGCCGACTGGCTGCGTCCGGGGGCAGAGCTGGCCCTTCCCCATCATCCGGGTGGCTTCGAGCCCCGTATCGAGGGTGCCGACGCCACGACGGCCCTCAGCCCCACGGACCGCGCCATCATCGCCCACCTTTTCCGGGACAGCACGCAGGTGGACCTGGAGCCGATTTCGGGCGGTTATTCCGGGGCTGGCGTGTGGCGGGCGACGAGTCGGGACGCATTGGGCCACCGCCAGGCGCCGGCCGTGGTCAAGCTGGGCCCGAACCGCACCATCGCCCAGGAGCGGGCCGCCTTCGAGCAGGTCGAGGCCGTGCTCGGCAACAACGCCCCCAGTGTCCGCGGCTTCGCCGACCTGGGCGACCGCGCCGGTCTCAAGTACGCCTACGCCGCCATGGGCCAGGGCCAGGTCCAGACGCTGCAGGCGATGTTCGCGGCCAAGGCGGGAACGCGTCGCGTCATTTCCGTCGTGCGGAGCGCCTTTGAAGAAGTCCTCGGCCCGCTCTACGCAGCCGCACGCTATGAACGCATGCCGCTGTTCGAGCACTATCAGTTCTCTCCCGAACGTGGACCGGCGGTCCGAAACAGCGTCGCCGCCGTCACCCCTGACTCCCACCAGAAGGTGCTCGACTTCCCCGGAGGGATGTCGCTGCCCAACGTCTGCGAGTTCTACGAGGATTTCCTGGCCCACCACCGGCTGCCGGCGCACGACTACCACTACGTGGCCTACGTGCACGGCGACCTCAACGCCGCCAACATCCTGGTCGACGCCCACCACAACGTCTGGGTCATCGACTTCTTCCAGGCCGGACCCGGGCACGTGCTGAAGGACTTGGCCAAGTTCGAGAACGACCTGCTCTACCTGCTCACGCCCATCGAGGACGCCTCCCAGCTCCTGGAGGCCCTCGCCATCACCCGTGCCCTCCGCTCGGTCGCCGACCTCCAGGCCGACCTCCCCGACCGCCCTGACGACGTGCGCTCCCCCCAGTTCGTCCGGGCGTGGGACGTACTCCGTGTGCTGCGCCGGATCGGCGGCCAGCTATGCCATGAGGACCGTCACCCCCTGCAGCTCCAGGTGGCGCTGCTGCGTTACGCGGTCCACACCCTCAGCTTCCCTGAGGCGTCCTCGCTCCAGAAGCAGTCGGCGCTGGCGGCGGCGTGCTCGCTCGCCGACCAGATCACCCAGACCGTCCAAGCCGAGCTGGCCCTGCGGGTGGACTGGATTGAATCGGAGCTCATCGGGGCGGGCCGGCTCGGGATCACCCCGTGCCCCGGGCGGCAAGATCAGGGCCGCGACCTGGGCACGGATCTGACCCAGCTTCGCTCACAGGGGGCCACCCGGCTCCTGTGCCTGCTGACCGACTCCGAACTCCACTGGGCAGGCGTACCCGACCTCGGCCCACGCGCCCAGGCCGCCGGCCTCACCTACCACCGTGTCCCCGTCCCCGACCAGGACACACCCGACGCCGCCGAGGCCATCGAGCTCGTGCAGTGGTGCCGCGAGGCAACGGCACGAGGCGAGGCGGTGGTGGTGACCTGCATGAGCGGGCTCGGCCGGAGCGGGACAGTTGCGGCATGCTGCCTGGTCGTCGGCGGGATGTCTCCCGACGCGGCCATGGCTGCCGTCCGGGCGGCCCGCGGCCCACGCGCGCTCGAGACCATCGCCCAGGAGAACTTCGTGGTCACGTTCGCCTCAGCCATGCGAAGGCGCCGCTGAGGCATGTCGCTCGGCTGAGGAACAGCGAGTGGGTCAGCGAGTCCAGCAGAAGGTGGCCGGACCGGAAGTAGGCTGCAGTGGGCCGGACGAGCTGGCAAGGGATGAGTTCGAGGGCGGTCCTTGACGGGGACCAGCGGTGGATATCCAGCCTCATGCGAAGCGGCGGCCGTAGCGGACCCCGGGCCAGGCCAACCTCGATCCGGTATGTACCGGACTCGCGATCGTGCTCGATCGGCCAGCGCAACCGGCTCTGGCCGATGCGCAGTTCGCCGTCGTGCCCCGTGCGCTGCCAGCTTTCCAGTGTGGCCACGCAGATCTCGAACGGGACGTCAATAATCCGCGGGAACGACAGCCGGTATACAGGAGAGCTCATGCGCCCGGGCGGGTATGCCTCGCGCGATTGTCCGGCGGTCGCGCTGACGAATCCGTTATGGACGTTCATGAGCCTCGCCATGCCACACTCCAGTCAGCCCCTGATGGGATGACTTCAGCTTCGGTCTAGGAGACCTGCGATTTCATCGGTCAGGTGCCTTAATCCGCGGGTGCCGGATACATATCTTCTGAGGGAATGGGCGGGGATGCGCCCGACGGCCGTCACTAGCCCGTAACCCCGGCATTAAAGATCTTTAGTGGTTGCCCGGGTCCAGGTACGGCGTCAGTGGCGGGGGTGGTCGTCAGATATCCAGGGTGCCTGCAGCTCGACCACTCGCCGGGTGGCGTAGTTCATCTCCGCTACGGTCAGGCGGAGCCGGTACCACAGGTACCGGAACCGTTCGCGGCCGGACCAGGAGACCGACTTCTCCAGCTGCCGGCTGTGGACCAGGTCAGCCTGGCCGGGGGCGGGGCTCGCCATGGCTGCCATGCCTGATGCGGGCGGGCTGCCCGGGTGTTCGCTATCTGGTGTCGGATGATTCCGTGGCATTGTGGTCTCCTTGGTGGCTCGGCCGGGCTGCCTGCCTGGCATAGGAAGCTGATGAACTCAGCGGGCTGGGGTCGCCGCTGGCTTTACTGTCGCGGGCGGCGGAGGTGCTCACCACGCATGACCGCCCACAAGACAGCCCACAAGACAGCCCACAAGAATCCGCATGCCCTGGTTCCGGTGATGACTGCGCGGCGTCGGCGCGGGCCCCAGGCGGGCTGTTCCTTGCGGCTTCCGGCCGTCGGCTCCGGCAGGGTCTGTTCGCGGCGCCATGGAAACCGCAGGATGAAGGCTGACTATTGGTGGCGGCGAATGGCGGGAGTGGCTGGGCGTGCGTACTGTTAGGGCAGGATTGATTCCGCCCGGTGCCGGTAGCTGGGGCGGACAGGTTGTGGGGGCGCTGCCATGGTGACCGAGCAGTCTGCGCTTTCTTTCGCCGGGCTGCTGCGGCGGCTGCGGGCCGAGGTGAAGCTGACCCAGGAGGAGCTGGCGGCGGCGGCGGGGGTGTCCCCGCGGTCGGTCAGCAACTTGGAGCGGGGTATCAACCGCACCGCGCACAAGGACACCGCGGTATTGCTGGCCGGTGCGCTGGGCTTGACCGGGCCGACAGCAGAGTTGTTCGTGGCCGCAGCTCGCGGCAACGTCCCGGCCGCGCAGGTCCTGGCGGCCGCCGACGGTGCGGGGCCGCGGGAAGCGGTTACCGGTTCTCCCTACTGCGGGCTGGCGGCGTTCGAGGAGCAGGACGCGGCGTTCTTCTTCGGCCGCGAAGCGGCCACGGCCCAGGTGCTGGAGCGGATGTCACGGCACCTGGCGGGCGCGGGGCTGCTGGTGGTGTCGGGGGTGTCGGGGGCGGGCAAGTCGTCGCTGCTGCGGGCCGGGCTGCTGCCGCGGATCCGGGCGGCAGGGCTGGCGGCGGCGCCGGGGGCGGCGTCGTGGCCCTGTCTGGTGTTCACCCCGACCCGAGCGCCGCTGGATGAGCTGGCGCTGCAGGTGGCGCCGCTGGCGGGGGCGGACGCGTCCGCGGTGCGGCGAGGCCTGACGGCCGATCCGGACGGGTTCGCGCTCACCGCCCGCCAGGCCGCCCTAGCGCGGCCAGGCGGGCCGGTAGGGGGTTCCGAAGGCCTCGCGCCGGAGCGGGATCGGCTCTCGCCGCCGCAGCGATTGCTGCTTGTGATCGACCAGTTCGAGGAGCTGTTCACCCAATGTCCAGATGAGGGGCAGCGGCGGGCGTTCATCGGCGCCCTGCACGCGGCCGCCACCGCCGGGCACGGGCCGGATCAGGCACCGGCGGCGCTGATCGTGCTGGGCGTGCGCGCTGACTTTGAGGCCCGGTGCGCGGACTACCCGCAGCTGGCCGACGCTGTCCAGGACCGCTACCTGGTCACGGCGATGACCGGGCGGCAGCTGCGGATGGCCATCACCCAGCCGGCCAAGAAGGCCGGCTCCGGCGTCGATGACGACCTGGCCGAGGTCCTGCTGGCCGAGGTGCGCACCGGCCAGCCCGGGACCTGCGGCGCGGGAGTGCTGCCGTTGCTGTCGCACGCCCTGGACCAGGCCTGGCGCAGCCGGACCGGAGAAACCCTCGCCCTCGCCGACTATGAACGCACCGGTGGCATCGAGGGCGCCGTCGCCGCCAGCGCCCAGCGTGTCTACGACGCCTTGACTCCGGCCCGTCAGGCCGCGGCCCGGCAGGTGTTTCTGCGGCTGACCGCCACCAGCAGCGAGGGCGTGGACAGCGCCGACCGCGCCAGCAGGGCGGAGCTGACCGAGGGCAAGAGCCCAGCCGAGGCCCAGGACGTGGAGGCGGTGCTGGAGGCCTTCGCCGCCGAACGGCTGCTCACCCTGGCCGCCGGCACCGTGGAGATCAGCCACGAGGCGCTGCTGACCGCCTGGCCGCTGCTGCGCGACACCTGGCTGGCCGACACCCACGCCGACCGGATCGCCTGCACCCGGCTGCACACCACCGCCGCCGAGTGGGCCCGCCACGCCCGCGACCGGTCCTACCTTTACAGCGGCACCCTGCTGGCCGCCGCGACCAGCGCCGCCACCCG
>DATINY010000115.1:0-6618 GCA_035473755.1 Streptosporangiaceae bacterium | reverse complement strand
GCGATGTCGGCGGCTTCCATCCTCTGCCCGAACTGGGCCCGGATGCCATCGAGGACCTCGTGGCGGTTATGGCCGGCCAGCTCGGTGGCGGTGGCGCCCGGCTCGACCAGGGAGACGCGCACGTAGCGGGTGGCCAGCTCCTGGCGCAGCGACTCGCTGAACGCGCCGACGCCGTGCTTGGTCAGGTTGTACACGCCGCTGCCGTTGCGGGCCACCCGGCCCGCCACCGAGCTGACGTTCACCATGTCGGCGACCTGGCGTGGGCCGTCCTCGGCGGCGCGCAGCAGATGAGGCAGCGCCGCGTGCGCGCAGTAGAGCAGGCCCAGCACGTTGAGATCGACCATCCGCTGCCACTCCGACAGCGGCGCACCGACCGCCGGGCCGAGCAGCATCACGCCGGCGTTGTTGATGAGCGTGTCGAGCCGGCCGAGCTCGGCGACCGTGCGCTGAACGGCACCGGCCGCCTGCTGCTGGTCGGTGACGTCGCATTCCAGCACCAGCGCGGTGCCGCCCTGGTCGCGGATGCCCGCCGCGAGCGTCTCCATCCTGTCCTTGCGGCGCGCCGCCAGTGCCACCGCCGCGCCCTGATCGGCGAGCGCGGCGGCCGTGGCCGCGCCGATGCCGCTCGAGGCCCCCGTCACCAGCGCAACGGTGCCCTTCAGTACTGGTTCCACCGGGAACTCACCTTCTCCCCGCTCATCGCCGTCGGCTCCAGTAATCCCGCCCGCCCATGCGCAGCGAACGGCACCGGGCGCCGCTGAACCGGATTCTCCTGCCCCGCGGTAGCAATTTATTGCAGCCGGGGATGGCGGAGGAACTCGGTCAGCGCCCGGTAGTAGGGGGCGATGGTGGCGGTGTCGGCGTACTCGTCGGGGCCGTGCAGCCCGTCGCCGCCGACGCCGAAGATGACGGCGTCGGTGCCCCGCTGGTAGTAGAAGCGCCCGTCCGCGGCACCGTGCTTGCGCAGGAAATCGGGCCGGTAACCCTGGTTGCGCGCGGCTTGCTGGAGGCTGCGGATCTCCGGGCGGTTCCGGTCGGCGTGGTGCGGCGGGTCGGCCTGATCGACCACCAGGGTAACGCCCGGCTCACAGAAGCCCGCCAGGTATGCGGTGATCTCGGCGGCGGTCCTGCCGTTCAGGTTGGTGTCCTCGGGCGGGAAGCGGATGTCAATCCGCGCCTCGGCCCGGGCCGGGATCTGGTTGTAGGCCTGATTGGGGGTCTCGATCCGGGCGATGTTGACGGTGGTGCGCCAGGCCTCCTCGGTGGGGATGGGGTAGGCGGCCAGCAGGTTGGCCAGGCTGCGCTGCAGCTTGACCAGCGCATTGTCGCCGTGCCACGGGTACGCGCTGTGGCCGCTGCGGCCAACGGAGTGCAGGGTCGCGGTGATCATGCCCTTGGAGTCGGTCACGATCCGGAGCCCGCTGTGCTCGCCGATGACGACGAACTCACCGCTCACGCCCTGCCCGATCTGGTGCAGGGTGCCGTCGCGCCCGCCGACCTCCTCGTCGGTGACCAGCTGCAGCGCGAGCGGGTACGGCAGCCCGCCGGCCAGCTCGCGGAAGACCTGCGCCTCGACCAGCGCCGACACCTTCATGTCCTGGGCTCCCCGCGCGTACAGGCGGTCACCTTCCCGGCGGGGCCAGAACTGGGCCGGCGGCGCCGGCACCACGTCCAGGTGGGCATTGAGGATGACCTGGAAACGTGGCCGCCGCATGCCGCGGTAGACGAGCGCGCTCGGCTTGCCGCCGGACTCGAACCGCTCCACGGTGAAACCGGGCCCGACGAAGTCCAGCACGAAACTGAGCGCCCGGTGCAGCTCACCGGGCCGGTCGGCGGTCGACGGCACGGCGAGCAGCTCACCTGCGGTGGCCAGGAACCGCTCGGTATCCATCCCGCCCATCCTCTCCCAGCACCCCCGGCCCCCGGCTGGCGGTCCCGTCCCGGCCGCACGGCCGGCCCGCACGGCCGGCCCGCGCTGCCTGACCGCGCTGCCTGACCGCGAGCGGGCTCCGATCCCGTTCTGCCGCCACCGGTGCCGCTGGCCGGGCCGGCCCGGCGGAGGGATGCCGCGGAACGGGGGCAGCCTGGGTGAGGCGCCCTATACCGTGAGTGTGTGCCGGGGGACCTGCTCGATGTGATCTTGGTCGTATTCGCGGCCGCGTTCGCCGTGGAGGGTTACCGGCAGGGTTTCGTCGTTGGCGCGCTGGGCGTCATTGGGTTCCTGAGCGGTGCGGCGGCCGGTGCGGTGGTCTCCCCGGGTATCGCCCAGGCCCTGACGCAGAGCCGGTCCCAGCAGGCACTGGTCGCCATTGTCGTGGTCTTCCTGGTCGCGCTGGCCGGGCAATTGCTCGCTTCGCTGGCCGGTGCGGCGCTGCGGTCGCACCTGGCCTGGCGCCCGGCCACGGTCATGGATGCGGCCGGTGGCGCCGCCATCAGCGCCACGTCGGTCCTGCTCATCGCGTGGTTCATCGGATCGGCGGTGGCCAGCGGGCCGTTGCCGGCGGTGGAGAGGCAGGTCGATTACTCGGTGGTCCTTCGCGGCGTGGGCAGGCTGATGCCCGGCGCCGCACACGACATGTTCTCCGACTTCGGGCGGATGCTCACGCGCGGGCCCTCCGGGCAGGTCTTCGGGGTGCTTGGCCACGAAGGCGTGTGGGCCATGCGGGCGCCCGATCCGGGGCTCGTGGACGCGCCGGGCCTGGCCCGGGACGGGCACAGCATCGTCATGATCGAGGGGTCCTCGGCCACCTGCCCGGCCGGAGAGGGCTCGGGTTTCGTGTTCGCTCCCCAGCACGTGCTCACGAACGCGCACGTGGTGGCCGCGACGGCCGGTGTGGTGGTGACGGACGGCTGGCATGCCCGCTACCGGGCGAGGGTGGTCTACTTCGACCCCCGCCGCGACATCGCCGTGCTCTACGTGCCGGGCCTGCATGCCCGCCGGCTTCATTTCGCCGCCAGCGCCCGCCCGGGCAGCGATGCCATCGTGGCCGGCCACCCCCTCGGCA
The DNA here is from genome assembly GCA_035473755.1 of Streptosporangiaceae bacterium. Classification (GTDB taxonomy): domain Bacteria; phylum Actinomycetota; class Actinomycetes; order Streptosporangiales; family Streptosporangiaceae; genus UBA9676. Next base: position 3,613 of record DATINY010000115.1, on the reverse strand, counting down.
TGCCGCTGACGCCCGCGCCCGCGCGCATCGGCGCCAAGGCGGCGATCGGCTTCCCCGCCATCTACGGGGGCGGGCCGGTGACCCGTCATGTCTACCCGGTCCGGGCCGACATCCAGCCGGGTAACTCCGGCAGCCCGCTGCTGAAACCAGACGGGTCCGTGTACGGAATGGTCTTCGGGGCGTTCGGTCACGCCGAGGCCGCCGGGTTCGCCCTGGCCGCGGGCGAGGTCCTGCCCGACGCCCGGGCCGCGGCCAGCCGTACGGCTGCCGCCTCGACCCAGCCCTGGCACTGCCCGGCCCGGTGAGGGCAGTAGGGCATGACCACACACGGCACTGCCGTCACTTCAGGCCAGGAGGCCAGCAGGCCAGCAGGCCTCCCGGGCCCCGGTGGCGCCGGTGGCCCGCAGCGCGGCGTCAGCGCCCGGTGAAGGCGGGCGGGCGCTTCTCGGCAAAGGCGCGCTGGCCCTCCTGGTAGTCCTCCGAGGCGAAGCAGGCCTCGCTCATCGCCTCGACCCGGGCCACATCGCGCCGGTCGGGAGGCTGGCCCGCCTCGCGGATCGCCGCCTTGCACGCGGCGACGGTGAGGGGCGCGTTCCGTGCGATGTCCTGGGCCAGGCTCATCACCTCATCGCGCAGGTCCACGGCGGGGACGACGCGGTTGACCAGTCCCATCTGGAGGGCCTCCGCCGCCGGGAACCGCCGGGCGGACAACAGGATCTCCGACGCCCGGGCCGGTCCGACCAGGTCCACCAGGACCGCCACGCTGGTGAAGCGGGGACCGAGCCCGAGCCGGGCGGCCGGGATGCCGAACTGGCCGTCGTCGGAGGCGATGCGGATGTCGGTCCGCACGGCGGTGAGCAGGCCCTGGCCCAGGCAGAAACCCCGGATCATGGCGATGATGGGCTTCTCCAGGCTGGCCAGGGCGTCATAGATCGCCTCCTGGCCACGGTCGTATTCGGCGCGGGCGGTGGGCGAGGTGCGCCGCTCGGCGAACTCGGAGATGTCGGCGCCCGAGGCAAAGGCCTTGTCCCCGGCGCCAGTGAGGATCACGGCGCGGACGTCGCCGTCGGCCTGCAGCGCCCCCAGCAGGCCTGGCAGCGCGGCGCGGATCTCGCTCGACAGGGCGTTGCGCTTGCCGGGATTGTTGATGGTCACGACGGCGACGGCGCCGGCCACATCGACGAGCAGCTTGTCGGTGCCGGTGCTGTGCCGCGCGAGCGGGCTCGATGGTGTCATGCGGGTCCTCTCAGATCACGCCCTCAGCGCGGAGCCGGTCGATCTCCGCGCGCGGATAGCCCAGTTCGGTGAGCACCTCGCCGGTGTGGTCGCCGGCGTCCGGGCTCGGCGCCCGGACGGTGGCCGGCGCGTCGGTCATCCGCACCGCGTTGCGGAGGACGTCCAGCCGGCCGAGGGCCGGGTGCTCCACCGGCACGGTCATCGCCAGGTGCTCGACCTGCGGGTCGGCGAACACCTCGTCCATCCGGTAGACCGGCCCGCACGGCACCCCGGCCCGGTTCAGCTCCTCGACCTATGCGGCGGTGGTCCGGGTGCGCAGCCGTTCGGCAATCAGTGCGTTGAGCTCCGCCCGGTTCGCCGAGCGCTTGGCGGCCGAGTCGAAGCGCGGGTCGGTGGGGATGCCGGGCAGGCCGATGACCTCGCACAGGCTGTGCAGAAGCCGCCCGGATGAGCCCGCGATGTTGACGTATCCGTCGGCTGAGGCGAAGCATCCCATCGGCACGCCCGTCGGGTGGTGGTTGCCCGCCTGCGCCGGAACCTCGTGGTCGATGGTCCACCGGGCGGCCTGGAAGTCCATCATCGCGATCATCGATTCCAGCAGGGAGGTCTGCACCCAGCGGCCGGCCCCGGTCCGGTCACGGTCATGCAGGGCGACCAGCACGCCGATGGCGAGATAGAGACCGGCGGCCAGATCGGACACGGGAATCCCGGCGCGCGTCGGCTCGGTGCCCGCCAAACCGGTGACGCTCATCAAGCCGCCCATCCCCTGGGCGATCTGGTCGACGCCGCCCCGGCCGGCATACGGGCCGTCCTGGCCGAAGCCGGAGATCGATCCATAGACCAGCCGCGGGTTCCGGGCGTGGACGGTGCCGAAGTCGAAGCCCAGGCGGTTCTTGACCGGGGGGCGCATGTTCTCGATCAGGACGTCGGCGGTGTCGACCAGGCGCATCAGCACGCCGCGGCCCTCCGGCGCCTTCAGGTTCAGGGACAGCGACCGCTTGTTGCGGTGCAGGTGCTGGAAGTCGCAGCCGTGCCGGCTGTCCGCGGCCAGGCCCGGCGCCGCCAGGCCGGGTGGCGGCTCCACCCGGATGACGTCGGCTCCCCAGTCGGCGAGCTGGCGGACGCAGGTGGGACCCGCGCGTGCGACCGTCAGGTCGATGACGCGGATGTCGCCGAGCGGAAGATGCGCGGTCACGCCGGCTCACCGCCTGACGCCGCGCCGGAGGCTGGCCACCACGCTCCTATCATCCACCAGACCGGTGGGCGACTACGGCCGGGGAATGAGAGACCGGCATCCACAACGGCTTACCGGGAGGACCAAATCAGACCACAGGCCGATGCCCCGCGCGGGCCGGTGAACCTAGCATGCCTGGTATGAGCGCACCCGTCTTAACCGACCAGGAGGTCCGCGTTACGCCCCCGACGGCCAGGCCATATATTCTCGGCGGCCTGGCCTCGCTGTCCGCCGGCGCCGCGGCGATCCATTTCGCCGTCATATTCGAGCACTTCGCGGAATACGCCCTTTATGGCGCGTTCTTCCTCGTTCTCTCCTGGGCCCAGCTGGCATGGGCCGCGCTGGTGCTGTGGCGCCCGTCGCGGCTCTGGCTGTGGCTGGGCGCGGCCGGGAACGCCCTCGTCGTCGTGGTCTATGTGGCGTCGCGCACCACGGGCCGGCCGATCGGCCCGGACGTCGGCCACCCGGAGCCGGCCGGCGGGCTGGATGTGGTGAGCGTGGTCCTGGAACTCGCCCTGATCGCCGGCTGTGTGGCGCTCCTGTGGCGGCCCTCGCTCGCCGACCGGCCGGTCCGCCGCTTTGGCGCCATCGGGACCGCCGTCAGCCTGGCGGCCGTCCCGGCCCTCGTGGTGGCGGTGACCGCGGCCGTGATGACGCCCGCCCTGGCCGGCCCCGAAGGCCCGGCGGGCATGGCGAGCATGGCGTCGAAGCCGGGGACCCCGGCGGCGCTGGGGGTGCAGGGCATGGGCGACATGGGGACGACCGCGGGCCTGCCGGACATGAAGATGTACGGGTCCACCGCGCCCCCGACCGCGGCGCAGGTCATCGCCGCGGGCCAGCTGATCAAGAAGACCGACGCGAGCCTCGCCCGGTACCAGAATGTCCGGGCCGCGTTCGCGGCGGGGTACACCTACGTCCTGCGAACCAACGGCGAGGAGCACCTCCTCTACGACGGCGCCAACCCCGCCTACGCCGGCCTCGACCCCCAGCGCCCGTCCTCACTGGTCTATGCGATCAACGTGCCGCACCACGCGCCGATCCTGCTCGGCGCCATGTACATCATGGGCGGCAAGCAGGACGGCCCGCAGATCGGCGGCAGTCTTACCCGGTGGCACTCGCACCTGGTCACCTGCGTCAGCGGGC
>DATINY010000114.1:0-5316 GCA_035473755.1 Streptosporangiaceae bacterium | reverse complement strand
CTTCCCCTTCCCCGGCCGTCCCCGTCCATTCGGGGGCCGGGCTCCGCGGGGGCTCGGGAGCGGCCCACCGGGAGGCGGGCTCCGGCCGGGGCACTGGAGTGCCCGGCGATGCCCACGGCGATGTGGCCGCGCCGGGCGGTGCCCACCGGTGTGCGGCCGCGCCAGGCGGCGCGCCTGGCCCCACGCCGGGCGCGCCCGGCGCCATCAGCCGGGCGTGCTCGCGCCGGTGCCGCTCGGCCAGGACCGCCGCCAGGTAGGGGGGCACCGGCGTCCCCGGCGGCGGAGGCGGGCTGACCTGCGCCCGGACGGCCGCGGAGATACGCTCGCCCAGCTCGGCGCGGGCGCCGGGGGTGAGGTCGGGCAGGCGCCCGAGGTACAGGCGGGCCATGGCTGCCGTCTGGTCGGTCAGCCCGGACAGCTCCAGGCCGGACGCCCAGGCGGCGAGCTCCGGCGGGATCGGGATCGGCGGCGCCGCCCTCCGCCGGGCGGGCAGCCGGTGCTGGATGACGAACGTGCCCGCGAAGACGTCGCCGAGCCGCTTGCCCTTCGCCGATAGCAGGGAGCAGATAAGGGCGGGGACGCCGATGAAGGGCACCAGCCAGAAGTCGACCAGTGTGGCGAGACCCCGGACCAGGGCCTGCCGGAAGCGCTCGGGGCTGCCGTCGTCGCCGACCACCCGCAGGCCGAGCGCGAGCTTTCCCGGCGTTCTGCCCCTGGTCGCCGCCTCCCAGGCGACCGGGTAGCCGATCAGCGCCAGGACCAGGACGGTGACCACGATGGCGGTGACCTCGGCCGTGTTCATGCTGTGATCCGCCGCACCCAGCGCCACGACGGTGAGCAGGACAGCGATGATGGTCAGCTGGATCGCCAGGTCGATGGCGAGGGCGAGCATCCGGCTGGGAAACCGGGCGCACGGCACCTCGAGGACGACGGCCTCCCCGGTGACGACTTCGGCCACGTTAGCTCCCGGTCCACCCATGTGCGGCTAAGGCTAAGGGTAGGCGTGCTGGCAGTAGTCTCCTGCCGTGGACGTCGACGCTTACGTGGCTGCGCACGAGCCCGAGTGGCGGCGGCTGGACGCGCTCGTCAGGCGGCGGCGCCGGCTGACCGGCGCTGAGGTCGACGAGCTGGTGCTGCTCTACCAGCGGACCACCACCCACCTGTCCGCGGTGCGCTCGGCCGCGCATGACCCGGTCCTGGTGGCGCAGCTGTCGGGCCGGGTCGCCCGGGCCCGGGCCGCGGTCACCGGCGCGCACGCGGCCGAGTGGGGCATCGTCGGGCGGTTCGCCCTCGTCTCGTTCCCGCTGATGGCCTACCGCTCCCGCTGGTGGTGGCTGGCCACCGCGGCCGGCTCGCTGGCGGCCGCCCTTCTCATCGGCTGGTGGGTCGCCCGCTCGCCGCAGGTGCAGGCGGCCCTGCTGCCCAAGGCGGCGGTCCGGCAGCTGGTGAACCACCAGTTCCAGGGCTACTACTCGCAGTACGCCGCCCCTTCGTTCGCGGCCGAGGTGTGGACCAACAATGCCCTGGTGGCCGCGGAGTCGCTGATCTTCGGGATCCTGCTCGGGCTGCCGACCCTCCTGGTCCTGTACCAGAACTCCGCGAACATCGGCGTGGCCGGGGCGCTGATGATCGCTCACGGCAAGGGGGTGCTGTTCTTCGCGCTCATCCTGCCGCACGGGATCCTTGAGCTGTCGGCCGTGTTCCTGGCGGCGGCCACCGGCCTGCGGCTGGGGTGGACCGTGATCGATCCCGGCCCGCGGCCGAGGAGCCAGGCGCTGGCCGAGGAGGGGCGCGCGGCCGTCACGGTCGCGCTGGGGCTGGTCGCCGTGCTGCTCGTCTCCGGCGTGATCGAGGCCTTCGTCACGCCGTCCGGGCTCCCGGCCTGGGCGCGGATCATGATCGGCCTGGCCGCCGAGGCCGCGTTCCTCGCCTATGTCATCGTCCTGGGCCGCCGGGCGGCGGCGGCCGGGCTGTCCGCCGACATCGCCGAAGCGCCCGAGGTGGCCCCGGTCGCCGGCTGAGACGGTGCGCCCCCGCGGCCGCCCGCCAGTTGAGACAGTCGCCCCTACAGCCGCCCGCCGGCCTTCAGCTCCAGATAGGCGTCGGCCAGCGCGGACGGCAGGCGGGCGGGCGCCTCGTCCACCACCTGTGCGCCGCGCTGCTGGAGCAGGGCCGAGACCCGCTGCCGGGCCGACCGGGCCTGTTCCGCCGCGGCCGCGCCGTACACCTGGCCGGCGTCGGCCCGCCCGGCGGCCATCCCGGCCAGCGCGGGGTCGGCCACCGCCGCCACAAGCACCTGGTTCCGGGCCGCCAGCAGCGGCAGGCGGGGCAGCAGGCCCTCCTCCATCGCGGCCGGGTTGAGATCGGTCAGCAGGACGACCAGGCTGCGATGGCGGGCGGTGGTGAGCGCGGCGCTGGCGAGCGCCGCGGCGTCGGTCTCCACCAGCTCGGGCTCGATGGGCGCCATCGCGTCGGTGACGGAGGAAAGGACCGCGCTGCGTGGCGCCCCCACGACCCTCGCCCGTATCCGCCGGTCGAAGGCCAGGAAATCGATCCGGTCACCTGCCCGCGAGGCGAGCGCGGTGAGCAGGAGCGCCGCGTCCATGGCGGTGTCCAGGCGGGGCGTTCCCGCGACCCGGCCCGCCGAGGTGCGGCCGGTATCGAGCACGATGAGGATGCGCCGGTCGCGCTCGGGCCGCCAGGTGCGGACCATGACGTCGCCGCGCCGCGCGGTGGCCCGCCAGTCGATGGACCTGACGTCATCGCCGATGACGTACTCGCGCAGGGAGTCGAACTCACTGCCCTGGCCGCGCAGCAGCGACCGGTGCTGCCCATCGAGCTGGCGGAGGCGGGACAGTTTCTCCGGCAGGTGGCGGCGGCTGTGGAACGGCGGCAGCACCCGGACCGTCCACGGCGCCTGCCGCCTGGCCTGGCGCGCGGCGAGCCCCAGCGGCCCCAGCGAGCGGACCGTGACGGTGGCCGCCGCCTTGTCGCCCCGCCGGCTGGGCGTGAGGGTGGTGGTCACGGTGACCTGGCCTCCCGCGGGGACGCGGATCCGCACGTGATGCGGGTCCGCCCCGGCGCTGGGCTGCCAGGCGTCACGGACGTCGGCGCGCAGGACCCGGCGGCCAGGGTTGACGACCGCCAGCGTGACGCCCGCGCTCTGCCCCAGCAGCACCTTGGTCTCCCCGCCCCGGGTCAGCAGCAGCGGGCGGATGGGGGCGGCCCGGGCGAGATCGGCGGCGATGGCCGCCAGCAGCAGCCCGTTCACCACCACGAGCGCCGCGACATCGCGGAAGGCCAGGATCACCAGGGCCCCGGTCAGGGCGGCCAGCGCGGCGCGCCCGGTCAGGGTCACCCGGCCTGCCCTGGCGTGGGCGGCGGCGGCCCGGACGGCCGGGCGGGCGTCACCGCGGCACCGGGACCGAGGCGAGCACCGCCTCGAGCACGCCGTCGGCCGTGGCACCCTCCAGCTCGGCCTCCGGCCGCAGCTGCACCCGGTGCCGCAGCGTCGGCCGGGCCAGCGCCTTGACGTCGTCGGGTATCACGTAGTCCCGGCCAGCCAGCCAGGCCCAGGCACGGCTGGCCGCCTGCAGCGCCGTCGCGCCGCGGGGGGACACGCCGAGCCGCAGCGATGGCGACTGACGGGTGGCCCGGGCGAGGTCCACGATGTACCCGGTGACCTCGGGTGTGATCCGGACCGCGCGCAGCGCCGCCCGGGCGGCCATCAGGTCCGCCGCGCCGGCGACCGGCCTGATCCCGGCCGCGGCCAGGTCACCGGGATCGAACCCGCCGGCGTGCCGCGCGAGGACGGCGATCTCCTCGTCGCGCGCTGGCACCTGCACGACCAGCTTGACCAGGAACCGGTCGAGCTGCGCCTCCGGCAGCGGATAGGTCCCCTCATACTCGATGGGGTTCTGGGTGGCCGCGACCAGGAACGGCTCCGGCAGCGGGCGCGGTGACCCCTCGACCGAAACCTGCCGCTCCTCCATCGCCTCCAGCAGGGCCGCCTGGGTCTTGGGCGGGGTCCGGTTGACCTCGTCCGCGAGCAGCAGGTTGGTGAAGACGGGGCCCTCCCGGAACTGGAACTGGGCCGTCTTCGCGTCGTAGATCAGCGAGCCGGTCACGTCGCCGGGCATGAGGTCGGCCGTGAACTGCACCCGGGTGCTTCGCAGCGACAGCGCGGCGGCAAGGGAACGGATCAGCAGCGTCTTGGCCACCCCCGGGACGCCTTCCAGCAGGACGTGGCCACGGCAGAGCAGGCAGATCACCAGCCCGGTGACCACGGAGTCCTGGCCGACCACGGCCTTGCCGACCTCGGTCCGCACCGCCTCGAGCGCGGCCCGTGGATCGGCACCGGTGCGGGGAACGGCGCTGGCCGGGAGATCAGCGCCGACCGGGGGATCGGCGCTGGCCAGGGGACCGGCACCTGCGGTGGGCGCCGTCGCCGGCATGGACGCGGGTGCCGCGGCAGGCACCCCGGGCTCGACATTGGGCAGCCCAGGCCCTGCGGCGGGCAGCCCGGGCCCCGCGGCAGGCAGCCCGGGCCCCGCGGGATCCACCCCGGTGACGGGTGGGTACTCGGCAGTCAATCGGTGAGCACCTGGCCCTCCAAAGTGTCAAGATCATTGGCGAGCTTCACGAGCCCGGCGTCGTCGCCGGGAACCGGCCCGAACAGCATGGCGCGGATCTGCCCTTCGCCGCGCCCGGTCCGGCGGGCCAGTCCCTGGCAGATCGCCTCCGGCGACGCCGTCGGCGGGAGCCCGGTCCTGGTGGTGACCCGCGCGACCGAGGCCGCGCGCAGGGCCGCGGCCGCGCGGTCACGGGCGCGCCGGGAGCGGTAGAGCCGGCCGTGCCCCTCCGCCGTCTCGCTGGCCCGGACCACGACCGGCAGCGGCTCGAAGACCAGCGGGCCGAACCGCCGCATCCGCCACAGGGCGGTCAGCACCAGCGCCACGGCGATCTCGGCGATCACCAGGTAGACGGGCCGCGGGACCAGGCCGTAGACCGAGCCTGGTCCCGCCCCGGCCCCGGCGGCGGGCCCGGGCATCAGCCAGACGATGCGCGAATCGCTGGCCAGCAGGTTGAGCGCCAGCGCGGCGTTGCCGTTGTTGCCCAGGTCAAGATTGGTGAGCGGGGTACCGGTGCCGAGCACGGTGATGACGCGCCCCCCGCGCTGATAACGGACCAGGGACGCGTAGCCGGCCGACGGCAGCGCGCCCGGGCTGGGTTTCGTGCGGCCAACCGGGTAGCAGCGCCAGCCGCCCCGTGCGGGCGAGCGGAGGAGCAGGCCGCCCATATCGGCGGGCCCGGCCA
>DATINY010000113.1:0-7216 GCA_035473755.1 Streptosporangiaceae bacterium | reverse complement strand
GTGAAGACGGCCATGCGCCCGTCCGCCGCGGGCAGTGGGGCGGTGCCGGACGGCTCGGTCCGGCCGCACACGAGCACCTGCGCGCCGGCCTCCAGGAACGCGCGCGCGATGCCGGCCCCGATGCCCCTCGTGCCCCCCGTGACGATCACCGCCCGGCCCGCGTAATCGGCGACGCGCATGGGGCACATGTTAGGCTTGGCAACCAAGCAAACGCTAGGTCGAGTAGCGCTTGGCCAGGCACGGCGTCAGGCAGGCCACCGGCGATGGCAGGTCAGCGGCATAGACCGTGAGGACGCGAGGATGGGGATCGAGCTGCGCACCAGCGGCGGCGTCGCCGAGGTGATCATCGACTTCCCGCCGGTCAACGCGCTGCCGGTGCGGGGCTGGTTCGACCTGGCCGATGCCATGGCCGCGGCGGGCGAAGATGCAGCCGCGCGGGCCGTGGTCATCGCCGCCGAGGGCCGCGGCTTCTGCGCCGGGGTGGACATCAAGCAGATGCAGCAGGCCCCCGGCCACGCGGCGCTGATCGGCGCGAGCCGGGGATGCTTCGCCGCCTTCGCCGCCGTCTACGACTGCCCGCTGCCGGTGATCGCGGCGGTGCAGGGCTTCTGCCTCGGCGGCGGCGTCGGCCTGGCCGGCAACGCCGACATCGTCATCGCGGCGGACAACGCCACATTCGGCCTGCCGGAGGTGGACCGGGGCGCGCTCGGCGCGGCGACCCACCTGTCGCGGCTGGTGCCCCAGCAGCTGATGCGGACCATGGTGTACACCTGCCGCACCGTCACGGCCCAGCAGCTGCACGCCTTCGGGACCGTGCTCGACGTCGTGCCGCCGGCCGGGCTGCGGGCGGCCGCGCGCGCCGTGGCCGGCGAGATCGCCGCCAAGGACCCGGCCACCATCCGGCTGGCCAAGCAGTCCCTGAACGGCATCGACCCCGTCGACGTCAAGCGCTCCTACCGGTACGAGCAGGGGTTCACCTTCGAGCTCAACATCACCGGGGTCTCCGACGCGGCCCGCCAGGCGTTCATCGACGGCCAGCGGTGACCGCGTGACCGTCATGAGCGCCGACGACGTCGCCGGCGAGCTGCGCTCCGGCATGACGGTCGGGATCGGCGGCTGGGGGTCGCGGCGCAAGCCGATGGCACTGGTCCGCGCCATCCTGCGGTCCGGCCTGCGGGACCTGGAGATCGTGTCCTTCGGCGGGCCCGACGTCGGGCTGCTGATCGCGGGCGGCCACGTCCGAAGGGTGGTCTGCGGCTTCGTCTCGCTCGACACGATCGCGCTGGAGCCCCATTTCCGGCGGGCCCGCCAGCAGGGGACGGTCGGGCTCACCGAGCTGGACGAGGGGATGCTGCACTGGGGCCTGCTCGCGGCCGCGCACCGGCTCCCGTTCCTGCCGATCCGGGCGGGCCTGGGCTCGGACGTGCCACGGGTGAACCCCGAGCTGCGCACGGTCCGCTCCCCCTACGCCGACGGCGAGGAGCTGATCGCCATGCCCGCGCTGCGGCTCGACGCCGCGCTGATCCACCTGAACCGCGCGGACGCGGCCGGCAACGGCCAGTACCTGGGGCCCGACCCGTACTTCGACGACCTGTTCTGCCTGGCGGCCGGGCGCGCCTATCTGTCCTGCGAGCGGATCGTGCCGACCGCGAGCCTGCTGGAGTCCGGGCCGCCGCAGAGCCTGCTGGTCAACCGGGCCATGGTGGACGGCGTGGTGGAGGCGCCCGGCGGCGCCCACTTCACCAGCTGTGTGCCGGACTACGGCCGCGACGAGGCGTTCCAGGCCCGCTACGCGGCGGCGGCCGGCGACCCGGCGGACTGGCAGCGGTTCCGGGCCGGGTACCTGGCCGGCGACGAGGCCAGCTACCAGCAGGCCGTCCGGCGGTTCGCTGAGAGCCAGGCGGGCGCCAGCGAGCCGGCCGCGGCCCCATGACCGCCCCGGCCCCGGGCCGTCAGCCCGGCCCGAGCCGGGCCGAGGTCTGCGTGGTGGCCTGCGCCGAGGCGTGGCGCGGCGACGGCGCCATCCTGGCCAGTCCGATGGGCCTCATCCCGGCCCTGGGCGCGAGGCTGGCCCAGCTCACGTTCGCCCCCAGCCTGCTGCTCACCGACGGCGAGGCCCATCTCCTGGCCCTGGACCCGGCCGGCGGAACCCGGGTGGCCGAGGGCTGGCTGCCCTACCGCTCGGTCTTCACGATGGTGGCCGCGGGCCTGCGCCACGTGATGATGGGGGCAGCGCAGATCGACCGGTTCGGCAACCAGAACATCTCCTGCATCGGCGACTGGACCCGGCCCAAGGCGCAACTGCTCGGGGTGCGCGGCGCGCCCGGTAACACGGTCAACCACCCGGTCAGCTACTGGGTGCCCCGGCACTCCCCGCGGGTCTTCGTCGAGCGGGTGGACATGGCGTCCGGCATCGGCTACGACCGCGCGGCCGGCCTCGGCCCGCGGGCCGCCCGCTTCCACGAGCTGCGCGTGGTCGTGACCAATCTGGCCGTGCTGGACTTCCGGACAACGGACCACAGCATGCGGCTCCGCTCGGTCCATCCAGGCGTCGCGGCCGGCGACGTCACCGCCGCCACCGGCTTCCCGCTGGCCGTCCCGGACGAGGCGCCGGTCACCCGGCTGCCTACCCCGGAGGAGCTGGCGCTGATCCGTGGCCAGCTCGACCCGGCCGGGCTGCGGGACAAGGAACTCCCGTGATCCGCACCCGGCTCACCGAGCTGCTCGGCATCGACTGCCCGGTCGTCCAGGCCGCGATGGGCTATGTGTCCGGGGCCCGGCTGGCCGCCGCTGTGTCGCAGGCGGGTGGGCTCGGCCTCATCGCGTCGGCGACGATGAGCCCAGCGGAGCTTCGTTCTGCGATCAAGGAGGCGAAGGACCGCACCGGCGCCCCCTTCGGGGTGAACCTGCGGGCCGACGCGCGGGATGCCCGCGAGCGGGCCGAGATGATCATCGCCGAGAAGGTGCCGGTGGCCTCGTTCGCGCTCGCGCCCACGCCGGAGCTGATCGGCCTGCTGCGGGACGCCGGCGTGGTCACCATCGCGTCGGTCGGCGCGCGCCGGCACGCGGAGAAGGTCGCCGCCTGGGGCATCGACGCGGTGATCGCCACCGGCGGCGAGGGCGGTGGGCACACCGGCGCGGTCCCGACCAGCCTGCTGGTCCCCCAGGTCGTGGACGCAGTGGATATCCCGGTCATCGCGGCGGGCGGGTTCTTCGACGGCCGCGGCCTGGCCGCCGCGCTCGCCTATGGCGCCGTCGGGATCGCGATGGGCACCCGGTTCCTGCTGACCAGCGACAGCCCGGTAGCCGACGCGGTCAAGCGGGTCTACCTCGCCAGCGACGTCACCGGCACGCTGGTCACCACCCGGGCCGACGGCGTGCCGCACCGGCTGCTGCGCACGCCACTGGTTGAGCGCCTAGACCGGGAGGGCCGGCTGGGCAGTCTGCCACGCTCGGCCCGCAGCGCCGCCGCGTTCCGCCGGTCGTCCGGGCTGACCTGGCGGGAACTGATCCGGCAGGGCCGGGCCATGCGCGACGGCACCGGGCTGACCTGGGCCCAGGTGCTGATGGCCGCGAACACCCCGGTGCTGCTGCGGACGGCGATGGCAGATGGGCATCCCGAAGCCGGCTTGATGCCGTCCGGCCAGGTGACCGGGCTGATCGAGGACCTGCCGTCCTGCGCGGAGCTGATCGGCCGCATCATGGCGGAGGCCACCACGTGCCTGGGGAAGCTCGGTCAGACGGCCAGGCCCGTACCGCTGCCGCCGGAGTGAGTCAGCGCTCATTCGAGTGGACAGGAAGCCAGAAAAGCGCCACAATTGTGGCCATGAGTGTTGAGCCTTTGCGGTCTGTTCGTGACCACCTGTCGGAGTTCGTCGATCGGGTGGAGAACGAGCATGAGCGGATCGTCGTGACCCGCAACGGCCGGGCGGCCGCCGTGCTAATCAGCCCAGAGGATCTAGCCCAGCTTGAGGAGACGATCGACGCCCTGAGCGATCCCGCCGCGCTTGCTGACATCCGGGAGGCCGACGAGGCTTACGCCCGGGGTGATGTCGTCCGCGGCGTGGAGGCCGTCCGGCAGCTCCGGCGGTGAGCAGCGAAGGCGACTACGAACTGGTTCTCACACCGCCTGCGCAGCGAGCGCTCACCGGAAAGCTGCCCGAGGCGGTCGCTGCCGCGGCGATCGAGTTCCTGACAACCTCGCTGGTCCAGCGACCGCACCGGGTAGGCAAGCCGCTGCGCGACGACCTGGCCGGAGTGTGGTCGGCCCGCCGGGGCACCTACCGTGTTCTCTACCGCATCCGGGAAGATCTCCGCGAGGTGATCGTGCTGCGGGTCGAGCACCGCCGTGACGTCTACCGGCCGCTTTGAGCCAGGAGCTCGCGTCAGGTCACAGATGCTCGATGATCGTGACGTTGGCCTGGCCGCCGCCCTCGCACATGGTCACCATCCCGTACCGGCCGCCGGTCCGGGCCAGTGCGTGTACCAGCGTGGTCAGCAGCCGCGCGCCGGTCGCGCCCAGCGGATGGCCGAGCGCGATCGCGCCGCCGCAGACGTTGACCCGCGCCAGGTCGGCGCCGGTCTCCCGCTGCCAGGCCAGTACGACCGGGGCGAACGCCTCGTTGATCTCGATGAGGTCCAGCTGGCCCAGGGTCATCCCGGCCCGGCGCAGCGCGTGGGCGGTCGCCGCGATCGGCGCGGTGAGCATCATGACCGGGTCGTCGCCACGCGCGGACAGGTGACGGATCCGGGCCAGCGGGCGCAGCCCGTGCGTGCGCACCGCCCGGCCCGAGGCGATCAGCAGCGCGGCCGCGGCGTCGGCGATCTGGCTGGACAGCGCGGCGGTGATCAGCCCGCCCTCCCGCAGCGGCGCCAGCGTTGCCATCTTGGCCAGCGAGGTGTCCGGGCGCGGGCACTCATCGGCCGCCACCTCGCCGCAGGGCACGATCTCGCCGGCGAACGCTCCCCCGGCCGCCGCCGCCACCGCCCGCTGGTGGCTGGCCAGCGCGAACTCCTCCATCTCGGCGCGGCCGATCCCCCACTTCTCCGCGATCAAGTCGGCGGCGCGGAACTGGGAGATCTCCTGGTCGCCATACCTGGCGCGCCAGCCGTCCGAGCCGCCGAACGGGTCACCAGAGCCGAACGCCCGCCCGGCGGTCATCGCGGCCCCGATCGGAATCTGGCTCATGTTCTGCACCCCGCCGGCCACGACCAGGTCGGCGGTGCCGCTGAGCACCGCCTGGGCCGCGAAGTGGGCCGCCTGCTGGGACGAGCCGCACTGCCGATCCACCGTGACGCCGGGCACCGCCTCGGGCAGGCCGGCCGCGAGCCACGCGGTGCGGGCGATGTCTCCGGCCTGCGGGCCGACGGTGTCCACGCAGCCGAACACGACGTCGTCGACGGCCAGCGGGTCCACGCCGGTGCGGGCCAGCAGCGCCGCGATGACGTGCGCGCCGAGATCGGCCGGATGCACGCCGGCCAGCCCGCCGCCGCGGCGGCCGACCGGGGTCCGGACCGCGTCGACCAGGAACGCCTCGGCCACCGTGACTCCCCTCGGGCCACCCGCTTACACTGGCTAGAACACGTTCTACTTTAACCCCAGGCGGCGGAGAGCGGATGGACCTCACCTACACGCCCGAGCAGGAACGGCTCCGCCAGCAGCTGCGTGCCTACTTCACCGGCCTGATGACCCCGGACGTCCGGGCGGCGCTCACGGCGGCCGAGGGCGAGTATGGGAACGGCGAGGCCTACCGCCGCCTCGTCCGCCAGCTCGGCCGCGACGGCTGGCTGGCGCTGTCCTGGCCGCAGGAGTACGGGGGCCGCGGCGCGTCCCTGCTTGACCAGCTCATCTTCACCGACGAGGCGGCCGTCGCCGGGGTGCCCGTGCCCTTCCTGACGATCAACACGGTGGGCCCGACGATCATGCGTTTCGGCACCGCGGAGCAGAAGGCGGACTACCTGCCCCGGATCGCCGCCGGCGAGATCCACTTCTCGATCGGGTACTCCGAGCCGGAGGCGGGCACCGATCTGGCCGCGCTGCGCACCCGCGCCGTCCGGGACGGGGAGTGCTACGTCATCAACGGCCAGAAGATGTGGACCAGCCTGATCGCCTACGCCGACTACGTGTGGCTGGCCTGCCGGACCGACCCGGAGGCGCCCCGCCACAAGGGCCTGTCCATCCTCATCGTCCCCACCAGCGCCCCCGGCTTCTCGTGGACGCCGGTGCGCACCATCGCCGGGACCACTACCAGCGCCACCTACTATGCCGACGTCCGCGTGCCCGTCTCCGCCCTGGTCGGCGGCGAGAACCAGGGCTGGCCGCTGATCACCAACCAGCTCAACCACGAGCGGGTCGCCCTCACCTCGGCGGCCCCGGTCCAATCGGCGCTGCGGGCGGTGGCCGACTGGGCCCGCGCCACCAAGCTGGCCGACGGCCAGCGTGTCATCGACGCCGAATGGGTGCAGCTCAACCTGGCCCGGGTGCACGCCAAGGCCGAGTTCCTCAAGCTGCTCAACTGGCGGATCGCCGCGGAGGGCGGGCCAGGTCCCGGGCCGGCGGCGGCCTCGGCCACCAAGGTGTTCGGCACCGAGTTCGCCATCGAGGCGTACCGGCTGCTCATGGAGGTGCTTGGAGCCAACGCCCAGGTCCGCGACGGGCCGGGCACCGTCCTGTCCGGCCGGATCGAGCGGATGCACCGCTCCGCGCTGATCCTGACCTTCGGCGGAGGCACGAACGAGGTGCAGCGCGACATCATCGCCGCCGCCGGCCTGGGGCTTCCCGTCGCCCGGAGAACTCAGTGAATTTCACGCAGAACGAAAGCCAGCGCGAGCTCGCCATCCTCAGCCGGCGCATACTCACCGACCGGCTGACGCCGGAGCGGCTGGCCGCCGCCGAAGCGGGCGGCGACCGTTTCGATCCGGCGCTGTGGGCCAGCCTGGCCGGGGCCGGCATCCTGGCGGCGGCGCTGCCCGAACCGCTGGGCGGTGCCGGGCTCGGCCTGCTGGAGCAGTGCTCGGTCCTGACCGAGCTCGGGCGAGCGGTGGCGCCGGTCCCCTACCTCGCCTCAATCGTCCTCGGCGCGGGCGCGCTGGCCGCCTTCGGCACCCCGGACCAGCAGCGCCGGTGGGCGGCGCCCGCCGGGCGCGGCGAGCTCATCCTGACCGCCGCCCTGCCCGAGGAGGACGGCGACGACCCGCGGGTGCCGTCGGCCGGCGC
>DATINY010000112.1:0-6658 GCA_035473755.1 Streptosporangiaceae bacterium | reverse complement strand
CTAGGGCCGGTTCACCGCTGCGGGGCCGGCTCGACGGCGTCGAGCAGTTGCCGCACCACGGCGGTATAGCGTTCCAGCGCGGCCCGCCCGCCCAGGGTGAGGGCGACGGTGGTCAGCGCGTTGACCCCACTGCCGGTCTTCTCCGTCCGCACGTATCCGGCGTCCTCCAGCTTGCGCAGGTGGGTGATCAGGTTGCCCGGGGTCAGCCCGATCAGATCCTGCAGCCTGGTGAAGGACAGGTTGTCACCATCGGGCAGGGTCGCCAGCGTCACCATCAGGCGCAGCCGCGCGGGCGCGTGGATGACCGGGTCGAGCCCGTCCTCACTCACGCGCGCCCCCGGGCGACGGCGATGGCCGCCATCGCCAGGAACGGGACGCCGACCGCCAGCGCGTCCACCGCCCAGACCCCCGCGGGGCCGGCGAAACCGCTGAACGCCGCCACGGCGATCAGCCAGATGCCCAGCCCAAAGGCATACCAGTTCAGCCAGGCGGCGGTGCCGGCGACGAGAACCACCCCCGCCACCAGCAGCGGTGAGGACGCGGTGAACACGCTGATCACCCCACGGCTGGCGCCGGCATACCGCAGCGCGGGCTGCATGATGTACACGCCAAGCAGGCCGACGGCAAGCGACAGCGAGTAGATGCGCCGCCGCTGCGCGGACAAGCCGCCGACGCCGCTGGTCGCCCGGTCGGTCAGCTGTGCGGTGACACCCAGGGCCAGCACGGCGAGCAGGGCCAGCAATGCGAGCGCCCAGCCCGCCGGCGCGTGAAAGGGCCGCTGCCCGCGGACCGAGAGCCAGACCACGCCGTAGCCGAGCAGGTAGACCAGGGCCCAGCTCGCGAAAATTGCCGCGCGGTTGACGGTCAGCTCGTGCCGGGCCCGCTCGCGTGCGTCCCACATGATGACCGCCGCGTCCTGCGCGCCCATGCCTGCCGCCTCGCCGGCGCCCGCGCCGTCCCTCATACCGGTTCCCTCGTTCATGGCCGCCCTCCTTTTACTTTGCAACTCAAAGCTAGCTGACTTTGAACCACAAAGTCAAGCCGGGCGCACGGCTTGCGGCGTCAGGCCGGATCGCCTCCCGCCCGCCGGATCCTGGGCCGGCGCAGGCTTACTCGCGCGGGCCCTCGGCGGCGGCTTCCCATTTCTGCTCGATCCGCCCGAAGTGCCAGATGGCCAGGGCGACCACCCAGGTGAGCACGAACATGCCCACGATGACGAACCCGGCCTTGTTGATGTTGAAGCCCTGCACGGCCCCCCAGAACCCGCCGCTGAGGTGGGACTGCTGGGCGATGAGGCCGAGGATCTCGATGGCACCGACGAAGAAGGCGACGAACACCGACAGGCCGGTGATGGTCAGGTTGTAGTACACCTTCCGGACCGGGCGCGCGAAGGCCCAGTCGTAGGCGAAGTTCATGAAGCAGCCGTCGGCGGTGTCGAACAGGCTCATGCCCGCCGCGAACAGCAGCGGCAGCGACAGCACGGCGTAGAACGGCAGCCCGCTGACCACCGCCGAGCCGGCCAGCACCAGCAGCGCGATCTCGGTGGCGGTGTCGAAGCCCAGGCCGAACAGCAGGCCGACCGGGTACATCTTCCACGGGGTGTCCACCCGCCGGGCCAGCGGCCCGAGGAACCGGTTCATCAGGCCGCGCTTGGCCAGCTGCTCCTCCAGCTCCTCGTCGCTGTATTGCCCGGAACGCATCTGGCGGAACACCTTCGCGATCGAGATCAGGACGGCCACGTTGAGCGCGGCGATGAGGAACAGGAACATTCCCGAGACCATCGTGCCGACGATCCCGGTGATGCTGTGCAGGGCGGAGCCGCTGTCGCGGACCTCGCTGCCCACGGCGCGGAAGCCGAAATTCAGCAGCAGGGCGAGCACGAATACGACAGAGGAGTGCCCGAGCGAGAAGAAGAAGCCGACGGACAGCGGCCGCTTGCCCTCACTGACGAGCTTGCGGGTGGTGTTGTCGATGGCCGCGATGTGGTCGGCGTCGAAGGCGTGCCGCATGCCGAGGGTGTAGGCCAGGATGCCGGTGCCCACGCCGAAGATCTCGGTCTTGGTGACGTGGTAATGGCCCCGCATGGCGGCGGCCAGCAGGCCCCAGCCGGCCACGTTCAGCGCGATCACGGTCGCCGCCATGCCGCCGGCCCGGCCCCACTCGGACGGGGTCAGCGCGTCACTGATCTGCCGGGCACGGGCGCGTACATCGGCCATCGGCGGGGATCCTCCTGCGGCGGCTCGGGTCCGCTCAACTCTAGGGAAGATGCAAAAGACTTGCAATAACGGGACTTCGGCAGTTGCCTAACCTGCTCTGCAGACAGCCTTGCGCAGGACGGCGGGGATGAGGCTGCTGGTCCCGGGCCCGCGATGTTACGGTCGCTACTGACCGGTAAATAGGTCCGACCGAAGGGACTCGCCGCCGCGCCGGCCGCGGCTGCCGCGTATGCCCACCGCCCATGCCACCGCAGGAAGGCGCGCCGATGCAGCGTGACATCTTCACCCCCGAGCACGACGCGTTCCGCGACATGGCGCGCACCTTCAGCGCCCGCGAGATCACCCCCCATCACGAGCAGTGGGAGCGGGACGGGATGGTGTCCCGGGAGGTCTGGCTCGCCGCCGGCCGGGCCGGGCTGCTCGGGATCGAGATCGACGAGAAGTACGGCGGCGGCGGCAACCCGGACTACCGCTACTACCTGATCCTCGACGAGGAACTGGCGGTGGCCGGCGCCACCGGGCCCGGGTTCGCCGTGCACAACGACATCAACGGCCACTACTTCGCCCAGCTGTCCACCCCCGAGCAGCGCGAGCGGTGGCTGCCGGGGTACTGCTCCGGCGAGCTCATCACCGCGATCGCCATGACCGAGCCCGGAGCGGGCAGCGACCTGCAGGGGATCCGCACCACCGCCATCCGCGACGGCGATCACTACCTGCTCAACGGCAGCAAGACCTTCATCTCCAACGGGCAGATGTGCGACCTCGTGATCGTCGCCGCCCGGACCGATCCGGCCGCCGGGCACCAGGGGATCAGCCTGCTGGTGGTGGAGCGGGGGATGCCCGGCTTCGAGCGTGGCCGCAACCTCGACAAGATCGGCATGCACGCCCAGGACACCTCCGAGCTCTCGTTCAACGACGTGGCCGTCCCCGCCGCCAACCTGCTCGGCGAGGAGGGCGGCGGCTTCGTCGCGCTGATGCAGAACCTGCCCCGGGAGCGGATCGCGATCGGCGCCACCGCGCTGGCGGGGGCGGAGAAGGTATTCGCCGACACGCTGGCCTACTGCCGGCAGCGGCAGGCGTTCGGGCGGCCGATCGGCAGCTTCCAGCACAGCCGGTTCGTCCTCGCCGAGATGGCGACCGAGCTCGCCGTGGCGCGGGCGTTCACCGACCGGGCGGTGATGGAGCACGTCGGCGGCCGGCTCACCAACGAGGAGGCCGCCATGGTCAAGTGGTGGGACACCGAGCTGTGCAACCGGGTGGTCGACCGCTGCCTGCAGCTGCACGGCGGCTACGGGTACATGCGTGAGTTCGGCGTGGCCAGGGCGTTCGCCGACAGTCGGGTCCAGACCATCTTCGGCGGGACGACCGAGATCATGAAGGAGATCATCGGCCGGGGCCTGGGGGTGTGAGCCGGCCGGCCTGGGTGTGAGCCTGCCGGCCTGGGGTGAGCTGGCGGCCTGGGCCCGTAAGCCTGGCGGCCGGCGCCTGAGCCTAGGGCTGTGACCGCCCGGCCGGGCGGCGGGACATGACGACCAGCGTGCCGTCCGTGGTCATGACGTGGATGCCGGGGCCGAACAGCGGGGTGAGCACGTCGTCGCGCAGCACGCTCGCGGGCGGTCCGGTGGCGGCGACCCGGCCCTGGTCCAGCAGCAGCAGCCGGTCGGCGAACTGGCCGGCCAGGGTGAGGTCGTGCACCGCGGACAGCACGGTGAGCGACCGCTCCCGGCGCAGCTCGTCGATGAGCTCCAGGGCGTCCACCCGGCGGCCGAGGTCCAGCGCACTGGTGGGCTCGTCCAGCAGCAACACCGGTGCCTCCTGGGCGAGGGCGCGCGCCAGCACGACCCGCTGCAACTCGCCGCCCGACAGCGTGGCCAGGGTCCGCCCGGCCATCGGGAACAGCCCCAGCCGGTCGAGCAGCCCGGCGCAGATCTGCCGGTCGGCGTCGGTTTCCATGCGCAGGTAGCCGATGTGCGGGGTCCGGCCGAGCAGCACGTAGTCGCCGACGGTCATCTCCGGCGGGAGCCCGGGAAGCTGGGGCACGTAGGCCACCAGCCGGGCCAGCCGACGACGGCGCAGGCGGGAGACCGGGCGCCCGTCGATGGTGATCGTCCCGGCGTGCGGCACCAGGCAGGCGATGGACCGCAGCAGGGTCGTCTTGCCGGCGCCGTTGGGCCCGATGACGCCCAGCCACTGCCCGGACGGCACCTCCTCGCTGACGCCGTCCAATGCGCAGGAGGTGCCGTAGCGGACTCCGACGCCGTCGAGGGCGATCACGCGAGATCCCGCCGCGCTCGCCGGGAGCGGAGCACGAAGAGGAAGAACGGCGCCCCAGCCAGCGCGGTGATCACGCCGATCGGCACCTCCGAGGGAGCCTGGACGGTGCGGGCGATGACGTCGGCCAGGACCAGGAAGGCCGCACCGCCGATCATGGAGACCGGCAGCACGATCCGGTAGCTCGCGCCGGCCGTCAGCCGCACGATGTGCGGGATGATGATGCCCACGAAGCCGATCAGGCCGCTGACCGCGACCGCCGCGGCGGTGCCGAGCGTGGCCGCGATGACCACGGTGAGCCGCAGCCGCGCGATGTCCACGCCCAGGCTGGTGGCCTCCACCTCGCCGACCCGGAGCACATCAAGCAGCCGCCGGTGGGCGAGCAGCAGCGCGGCGGCGACGACGGCATAGGGCAGGATGATGGCCACGTCAGACCAGGAGGCGGTGGCCAGGCTGCCCAGGATCCACGCGTAGATCTGCTGAATGACCTGCGTGTGCTCTTGCTGCAGATAGGTCTGCACGGCGGTGAAGAGCGCAGCGACCGCTACGCCGGCCAGCACGATCGATGCGCTAGCCCCGCTGATGATGCTGCGGTCCCGGCCGGTCGCCCCCAGCAGGTAGGTGACCGCGACCGCAAGGCCGGCGCCGATGAACGCGGCCGGCGGGAGCAGCGCCTGGCTCCCCCCGGTAATGATGATCATCGTTGCGCCCAGGCCGCCGCCCGCGGCCACGCCGAGCAGGTACGGGTCGGCCAGCGGGTTGCGGAAGACACCCTGATAGGCCGCCCCGCCCGCGGCCAGCATGGCGCCGACCAGGGCACCGAGGACCACCCGGGGCAGCCGGACCTGCCAGACGATGGTGACGGCGACGGCGGGCACGGACAGGCCCGGATGCCAGGGCAGCCGGGTCAGCAGCGCCTCGCCGACCGTCGGCAGCGACAGGTCCGCCGGGCCGACCGCGACGCCGATGGCCACCGCGGCCACCAGCGCGGCGGCGGCCACGGCGATCGCCCGCCCAGACCGCACCCGGGGGATCGTCGTCGGTGCCGTCTTGTCGGCGGCTGGGTCAGCGGGCCCGGCGGCCACCTGGGCTGGGCCGGGCGTCTGGGCAGGATCTGCGGCCGCCCGGGCCGGGCCGGACCGGGCAGCGCCCGCTTGGGCCGGTCCAGCCTGCCCGTTTGGCCCGCCCTTGGCCGCCATCCGGTCCGGCCCGGCCCGGCTCACGTCCCGCTGTCCTTGGCCATGGCCGTCTCGACGGTCCGCAGCAGGTCGGTGATCCGCGGGCCCCAGCGGGAGGCGATGTCGTCGTTGAGCGCGATGACGTGCCCATCCTTGACGGTGGTCAGGCCCGACCAGCCGGGGCGGCCGGCCACGGTCGCCGCGGTCTGATGGCAGCAGATGGTGTCGGCCAGGATGATGTAGTCGGGGTTGGCCTTGATGATGAATTCGGAGGACAGCTGCGGGTAGCCGCCGGCCGCCGCTGCCCCGGTCGCCGTGTCCGCGATGCTTTTCATCCCGAGCAGGTGCAGCAGCTGCCCGACAAAGGTGGCCGAGGTGACCGAGTAGTACGTCTGGTCAAGCTCGTAGTAATAGGTGAGCGGCGCCTGATGGGGAGGCGCGGCTGCGACGATCTGCTTGAGCTGACTGCGTATCTTCGTATTCTCCTGCTCGGCCTGGGCGAGGTGGCCGGTGGCCTGGCCGAGCTCGTCGAACTGCGCGTACACGTCGGAGAGCTTGGCCGCGGCCGGCAGCTCCAGGACCGGGATCTTGAACGCGGCCAGGCTCTTGATCAGCCCGCCGGTGTCGCCGTCCACCACGACCAGGTCCGGCTTGTAGCCGACGATCGCCTCGACGTTCGGCTGGAATCCCGACAGCTTGGTCTGGGGTGCCTGCGGTGGGTAGTCCGAGTCGTCGTCCACCGCCTTGACCTGGCTGCCCGCACCGATCGCGTACAGCATCTCGGTGCTGGTGGGGGACAGCGAGATGATCGCGGTCGGCCGCGAGCCGATGTGCACCGCCCCGTTGGCGGCCGGCACCGTGGCCGGGAAGCTGCTGCCCGCGGCCGGGCTGGCCGGGGGCGAAGCCAACGCCATGCGCGTGCTGTTCGATGTCGGCGGCGCGCCGCCCCTGGCCTACGCCGAGCGCGCGCATGCCGGCGCTCTCTCGTTCGAG
>DATINY010000111.1:0-2797 GCA_035473755.1 Streptosporangiaceae bacterium | reverse complement strand
CTTGGGCGACCGCAGCAGGGTGGAGCGGTAGGACGGGTTGGCCAGCGGCGGGTGCACGCCCACGGGCCGCTGGTACGACGGCAGCACGAGACCGCCCGCGGCCAGCAGCGGCCCGGTCACCTCGGTCAGCCCGTGGGGCATCACCTTCAGCGGCTGTCTCGGCGCCCGAAGCGCGGTCGAGCGGTAGGCCGGGTAGTTGAGCGGCGGGTTGACGCCCACCGGGCGCTCATAGGAGGCCAGGGCCAGCCCGGCCGGGGCCGGCGTGCCGATCGTCATCAGGCTGCTCTTTCCTGGGCGGGGATGGTCGCATGCAGCGCGCGCAGGGCGGTGAGCTCGGCTTCGGATGGCGGTGATAGTACGTCGAGTGAGTCCGACACGGCGAGGTCCCAGCCGGTCCTGGCCGCCACGTCGGCGGCCTCGACCCCGGGAAAGACGCCGGTCAGGGTGAGCTCGCAGGTCTCCGGGTCGGGCTCGAGGATCCCCAGGTCGGTAATGACCCTCCGCGGCCCGGCGCCGGTCAGCCCCAGCTGTTCCCGGTGGCCGGGGCCCTCCCCGAAGCCGACCGAGGTGACGAAGTCCACCCGGTCGACCAGCGAGCGGGGTGACTGCCGGAGCACCACGATCACCTCCCGGCAGGAGGCGGCGATCTCGGGGGCGCCGCCCGCACCGGGCAGCCGGACCTTCGGCTCGGCGTAGGACGGGCCGATCACGGTGGTGTTGATGTTGCCGAACCGGTCGAGCTGCGCCGCGCCCAGGAAGCCCACGTCGATCCGCCCGGCCTGCAGCCAGTAGTTGAAGATCTCCGGCACGCTCACCACCGCGTCCGCGGTCTCCGCCAGCACGCCGTCGCCGACCGACAGCGGCAGCCGGCCGGGCTTGGCGCCGATCGTGCCCGACTCGTAGATCAGCACCAGGTTGGGGGCGTGGGTGGTGCGCGCGAGGTTGGCCGCCACGCTGGGCAGCCCGATGCCCACGAAGCAGGTCATGCCGTCCCGCAGCGCCCGGGCGGCGCAGGTGGTCATCATCTCGTCCGCGGTGAACGCGTCGCCCCCGGTCACCGCGGTGCCAGGAGCGTTCATGATCCCGAATCGCCCCCGCTCACGCCCCGGCCCGTTCCGGCCCTTGCCGTTTCGGCCAGGGCGAGGACCTCGGTCTCCAGCCACCGGCGGAAGCTGTCCCGCTCCCGGCTGATGGCATCCCAGGCGACGTAGTAGTCGTTGTCTCGCTGGGAGTAGCCGGCCGTGTAGGAGGGGTGCGCCCCGCCCGGCACCTCGGCCACGTAGTCGACCGTCCAGCCCGGCAGCACGATCCCGCCCGGCCGCGGACGCAGCTCGGGCACGATCTCCTCGACGGTGACCACCGCCCGCCGCGCGCTCAGCACCGCCTCCTTCTGCACCCCGGTGATGCCCCACAGCTGGACGTTTCCGGCCCGGTCGGCCTGCTGCGCGTGGATGACCGCCACGTCGGGGGTGAGCGCGGCCACCGCAGTCAGGGTCTCGCCGGTGA
The DNA here is from genome assembly GCA_035473755.1 of Streptosporangiaceae bacterium. Taxonomy (GTDB): domain Bacteria; phylum Actinomycetota; class Actinomycetes; order Streptosporangiales; family Streptosporangiaceae; genus UBA9676. Next base: position 1,291 of record DATINY010000111.1, on the reverse strand, counting down.
ACGGGCAGGTGATGGGGAGGACGGACGGGCGGCCGTCCAGTCCCGGCAGGCCCTCCAGGCCGGTTCCGCGGTACCCCCGCAGGACCGCGAAGGGCACCCCGGCCGCGCCGGCGGCGTAACGGTTGGCCATGCCCGCGTGGCTGTGCTCCTCCAGTTTGAGCGTCCCCGGCCAGCCATTCTCCACCGCGTCGCGGAATCGGTGCAGCGACCCGACCCCGGGATTCCCGCCCCAGGAAAAAATCAGCTTGCTCGCGCACCCCGCCCCGATGAGCTGGTCATAGATCACGTCCGGCGTCATCCGGATCAAGGTCAGATCACGACGCCCCTGCCTGATGACCTCGTGCCCGGCCGCGAAGGGGATGAGGTGCGTGAAGCCCTCCATCGCCACCGCGTCGCCGTCGCGTATGGCCCCGGCCACGGCGTCGGCAAGTGACACGATCTCCGCCATTCCCTCCCCGCTCCCTCCGCAGAATTCACCATAATCATAATGGTCATATTGAATTTTGGACGCGATCAGAACAGTCGTGCGAGATACGGACAACTGTACTGGGCGATTGCATGATCCGTCATGCTCCGCTCGCACTCGGCACCCGCACTCAGCCCGCCTCCGCCAGGACCTGCTGGGCGACGGCGAAGGCGCGGTTGACCGCGGGCATGCCCGCGTAGACGGACGTGTGCAGGAACACCTCGGCGATCTGCTCGGGGGTGAGCCCGTTGCGCAGGGCGCCCCGCACGTGCGTGGCGAGTTCCGCCTCCTGCCGCAGCACGGTGAGCGCGGTCAGCGTGAGCATGCTGCGCTCGGCGCGGGACAGGCCGGGCCGGGACCAGATGTCCCCCCATGCCTGCCGGGCGATCTGGTCCTGCCAGTCGCTGCTGAACGCCGTGGCCCCGGCTATTTCCCGGTCGACGTGGGCGTCACCGAGCACCTCCCGGCGGACCGTCATCCCCTGCGCTGCGCGGCTGGCGTCGTCCATGCTGGCCCTCCGGTGCTGGTGGCGGATTGCGTCGGGCAGGAACCCTACCCAGCGCGCGGGCGTGCACGCGCGGCCGCACCACCACCGCGCCGCCGCCCGCCATCCCGCCCCGGCGATCTGCGCTCCCGGCGATCCCCGCCTGCAATCGTCTCGCATCCGCGGCCACGGGCGCCACGGGTAGCCCGATATGCGGTGGGTCAGCCCGCGGCGGCACGGTGCGCGGCCAGGGCGGCGTCGGTGAATTCGCCGGCCGCCCCGAGGTAGCCGGCCGGGTCCAGGGCCGACTCGACCTGGGCCGGGGTGCCGCCCGCGGCGCC
>DATINY010000110.1:0-2801 GCA_035473755.1 Streptosporangiaceae bacterium | reverse complement strand
CGGCCCGAGCCCGGCCTGGTAGGCGAGGATCACCAGGTGGACCCGGTCGCGGGCGTTCAGCTTGGCCAGCAGGTGGCTGACGTGGGTCTTGGTGGTGGCGGCGCTGATCGCGAGCCGGTCCGCGATCTCGGTGTTGGACATGCCGGTGGCGATGAGCGCGAGCACCTCGCGCTCGCGCGCGGTGATGGCGGCCATGGCGGCCGGCGCCTGGCTGGCGGGCGCGGGCGGCGCGGGGCGGCGCACGAACTCGGCCACCAGCCGGCGCGTCACGCTGGGGGCGAGCAGCGCGTCTCCCGCCGCGACGACCCTGATGGCCGCGATCAGGTCGGCGGGCTGGGTGCTCTTGAGCAGGAAGCCGCTGGCCCCGGCGCGCAGCGCCGAGTACACGTACTCGTCCAGGTCGAAGGTGGTCAGGATCAGCACCCGGGTGCCGGCCGCCCCGTCCGGCCCGGTGATCTGCCGGGTGGCCTCGATGCCGTCCATGACCGGCATCCGGACGTCCATCAGGACGACATCGGGCCGGGCCCGGCGGGCCTCGGCGACGGCTTCGGCGCCGGTGCTGGCCTCGCCGACGACGGTGAAACCCTCGGTGGCGCCGACGATGCCGCAGAACCCGGCCCGGACCAGGGCCTGATCGTCGGCGACGACCACCCGCAGCGTCACCGCGGCCTGACCGGTGGGTTCGCTGCCGGCCGCCGCGGCCTCATCGTGCCCCGCCCGGCAGCGGGAACCGGGCGGTGACCCGGAAGCCCCGCCCGGGCAGCAGCCCGGCGGCGAACTCGCCGCCGCACAGGCTGACCCGCTCCCGCATCCCCGCGATCCCGAGCCCGGCACCCGGCGCGAGCCCGGCCCGGGCGCCGGTGCCGCCGGGCCCGGCCACCGCACGGGCGGGAGCGCCGGCCATCGCCGGGGCCCGGGCACCGGCCGCCGGGGCGGGAACGGGCAGCTGGCCCGGGTCGGTGACCTCCACGCACAGCTGGCCGGCGCCGCAGGCGATGCGCACCAGGCAGCGATCCGCGCCGGAGTGCTTCACCACGTTGGTCAGCGCCTCCTGCACGATCCGGAACGCCGACAGATCGATACCGGCCGGGATGGCCCTGGCCGGCCCGGTCCGCAGCACCTCTACCCGGACGCCGGCCCCGGCCGTGCGCGCCACCAGCCGGTCCAGGTCGGCCAGGCCGGGCGCGGGCGCCAGCGGAGCGGCGGCCGGAGCCTGGACCGGCGGGCCCGCTGCCCCGCCCGCCGGGCCTGGTGCCGTCTCGCCCGTCATCCCGCCACCGGCCTGGCGGAGCGCGCCGAGCATCCGTTGCATGTCGGCCAGCGCCTCGCTGGTCACGGTCTGGATCGCGGCGAGCGCGGCCCGGGCCTCGCCCGGTTGCTGGTCGAACACGTACTCGCCGAAACCGGCCTGCACGGCCACCACGGTCATGCTGTGCGCCACCACGTCGTGCAGCTCCCTGGCGATGCGCAGCCGCTCGGCGGTGACGGCGTTGTGCGTGGCCTGCTGCTGGAGCCGGGCCGCATAGCTGCGGCGCTGGCGTACCGAGTAGCCGATCATCCAGCAGATGATCAGTATCAGGCCGGCGCCGACCGCGTTGCCGGCCCCGCGCCCGGTCAGGCTCAGGATCACCCCCTGCACGGTGAGCAGCGCGAGCGAGGCGGCCAGGGCGGTCAGCGCGGCCCGGCGGCTGCGGGTCGCCGCCACCACATACAGCACGATGGCCAGCGGCAGGACGGGGCCGCGGGTGACCTCCCCCCGGAGCACCAGGACCCAGGCGCAGGCGGCCAGGATCACAGCGAAGGCGAGCACCGGCTCGCGGCGCCGGATGGCGACCGGGATGGACAGGCAGATGGCCAGCAGCGGCGGGTGCCAGTCACGTGCGTGCCAGCCGGTAACCGGCAACCGGGCGAGGGCCGCGCCGTGGAACAGCGTGGCGAAGATGATCAGGGCGCAGACGCCCGCGAGGACGTAGTCCAGCGCCACCCAGTGGGCCCGCCGGATTCTCATGGTCAGCGGCGGCGCGAGAGAAGCGGCCGGCCGGGCAGGCCCGGGCTGCCGTGCCGCCATCTCGTCCGTGCCAGCCGGGACCGGAGGAGATTGTGCGTTCACGAACTCACGGTAACGCCGCAGGCAGGTTCGCGGCGTCCGCCCGTGGTCCTAGTCCGCCCCGGGGGACGGGGGCCCGGGTCCACCTGCGGTCTGACGCCAAGAACCGACTCCCGGCCGATGACGGCGCGCCGGCGGGCTGGGACGCTTGGATCTTGTGAGCGACAGTCGCGTCATCGAGAGCCCCGTGGGCGAACCCGGCCGCACCGGGACCAGCGTGATCGAGACCCAGGCGCTGACCAAGCGGTACCCGCGCGGTGTGACCGCCCTGGACGGGCTCACGACCGTCTTCGCGCCGGGGATCACCGGGCTGATCGGCGCGAACGGCGCCGGCAAGTCCACCTTGATCAAGATTCTGCTGGGCCTGGTCCCGCCCACCAGCGGCCGGGCCAGCGTGCTCGGCCGCGACACCGCGGTGGGCGCGGAACGGATCCGCACCCTCACCGGCTACATGCCCGAGCACGACTGCCTCCCCCCGGACGTCACCGGGACCGAGCTCGTCACCCACCTGGGCCGGATGTCCGGGCTCCCGGCCACGGCGGCCAAGGAGCGGGCCGCCGAATCTCTGCGCCACGTCGGGCTGCACGAGGAGCGGTACCGGCTGATCGGCACCTACTCGACCGGGATGGACAGGCAGATGGCCAGCAGCGGCGGGAGCCAGTCACGTGCGTGCCAGCCGGTAACCGGCAACCGG
>DATINY010000109.1:0-2742 GCA_035473755.1 Streptosporangiaceae bacterium | reverse complement strand
GAAAGTCTGCTGCGCGCCAATCCCGAATTGGCCAATGAGCGCGGAACGAATGGCAACACGCTGCTGAATCTCGCCGTCAGCTTCGCCGGCGCAGATCGAGCGCTTCGCGCCGGGCTTCCGCGACCTGATCCTGGCCCGGTCGGTCAAGACCGCCGCCGACATGGAGTTGTACAACCCGAACTACGTGGGCGGGGACATCAACAGCGGGGCCGGGACGCTGCTGCAGACGTTCTTCCGGCCCACGCCGCGCTGGAACCCGTACAAGACGCCGCTGCCCGGCGTCTACCTGTGCGGGGCGTCCACCGCGCCGGGCGGGGGCGTGCACGGCATGTGCGGCGACGGCGCCGCCCGGGCGGCGCTCGCCGACCTGGGCGTCAAGGCGCCGCGGTAACGGGCCGACGGCAACGCCCGGCCCGGGTGGGCCGGTAGCGCATCCGGCAGGTCCTGGCGCGCCACAGGCCCGGCTGGCGCTGGAACCCTCCAGGTGCTACGGCTCGGCCGCCTCCGGGCCGCCGCGCAGCCGGACGAGGTGGTCGCGGAGCACCTGCTCCATCCGCGCGTAGAAGTCGACGATCAGCCGAAGCTCGTCGTCGGAGTAGCGGGACGCCATCTCCCGCCACGCCCGGAGCATGGGGACGAAGACCATGGCCACGTCGTTCATGGCCCGGTCCAGGTTGATCTGGACCACCACCCGCCGGCGGTCGTGCGGGTCGCGCTCCCGGGTGACGAAGCCCGCCTCCTCCAGCCGGTCGACCACCCCCGTGATGGATGCGGTGGTAAGGCCGGTGGCCCGCGCCAGCTCGCCGGCCGTCATGTGCCCGCTGAAACTGAGGATGTTCAGCCAGTTCAGGTCGGTCGCGTTGATACCGATCTTGTCGGCGGCCGCCGTGCCCATGAGCTGCATCAGGGCCCCGGTCCGGCGCAGGCCGGCCGCGAAGGCCACCTCGAGGTCCGCACGCTCCTGCCCTCCCGCCCCGGCGGCCGGCGACTCGGGCCACGGCGTCTCCCAGCCCGGCTGGGTCCCCCAGCCCGGCGACGCCTCCCTGCCTGGTGACGCCTCCCTGCCTGGTGACGCCTCCCTGCCTGGTGACGCGTCCCCGCTCGGCCGGCCATCGTGCCCGGCGGCTGCCCCAGCTGGGTCTCCGGACATGTTTACCTACCTATTATCTAAGAAGACTAGATATCTGGATAACAAGATGTTAGCTTACCTAGTGTAGTTCAGAAACCTCCAGGTAAGCGGAGACCACGATGACTTCGGACGCTCAGATCCTGGCACGTCCCGCGGCGGCGGGCGACACTCCCGATCCCCGGCGCTGGCTGACGCTCGTCATCCTGCTGCTGGCCGCCTTCATGAACCTGCTGGACGTGTCGATCGTCAACATCGCGATACCGTCCATCCAGCGGGACCTGCACGCCAGCTATGCCGACGTGCAGTGGGCGCTGGCCGGCTACACACTCGCCTACGCCCTGGTCCTGATCACCGGCGGCAGGCTCGGCGACACGTTCGGGCGCAAACGGCTGTTCCTGATCGGCGTGACCGGCTTCACCATCATGTCGGCGCTGTGCGGGGCCGCGCAGAGCCCGGGCCAGCTCATCGCCTTCCGGGTGATGCAGGGCGCCATGGGCGCGATCATGGTCCCGCAGGTGCTGGCCGTCATCCAGGTGATCTTCCCGCCCGCGGAGCGGATCAAGGCGCTGGCCGGGTTCGGGGTGACGGCGGGCCTCGGCACCATCAGCGGGCCGCTCATCGGCGGCCTGCTCATCCAGCACAACCTGTTCGGCCTCGGCTGGCGGCCGATCTTCCTGATCAACGTGCCGGTCGGGATCATCGCGGTGGTGGCGTCGGCGGTGCTCGTCCGCGAGTCCCGGGCGCCCAGCCCGCCCAAGCTGGACCCGGTCGGCGTCGGCCTGGTCACGGCGGCGCTGCTGCTGCTGCTCTACCCGCTCGTGCAGGGCCGCCAGCTCGGCTGGCCGGCCTGGACGTTCGTGTCGATGGCCGCGTCCGTGCCGGTGTTCGCGCTGTTCGTCTGGTACGAGCGGATCAAGGACCGCCGGGACGGCTCCCCGCTGGTGCCGCCGCGCCTGTTCGGCGAGCGCGGGTTCAGCGCCGGGATGGCCATCGCGGTGACGTTCTTCATGGGGATCGCCTCGTTCGGGCTGGTGCTGACCCTGTTCCTGCAGCTGGGCCTCGGCTTCACCCCGCTGCACGCCGGCCTGACCTTCCTGCCGTTCTCGGTGGGCGTGCTGATCTCCTCCGGCGCCGCCGCCCGGCTGGCGCCCCGGTTCGGGCGCGGCGTCACCATGGCCGGCGCGCTGATCATCGCGGGCGGCATGGCCGGCATCATCGCCACCACGCACCACTACGGGCCGGCCGTGACCACCTGGGAGCTCGTGCCGAGCCTGGTCGGGGTCGGCCTCGGCCTGGGCGCGGTCATCGCGCCGCTCGCCGATATCGTGCTGGCCCGGGTGCAGGGGCAGGACGCCGGCGCGGCGTCCGGGGTGTTCAACACCGGCCTGCAGCTCGGGAACTCGATCGGCATCGCGTTGATTGGCGTGATCTTCTTCGGGATCATCGGCAGCCAGTCCGGCCCGGCCGCCTCCGCCGTCGCACCGGCGCTGCGCTCGGGCGTCGTGGCCGCCGGGGTGCCGGCGGGTTACGCCGGACAGATCGAGGCCCAGTTCCGCGTGTGCCTGCACGACCGGCTGACCGCCGCTGACCCGACGGTCACCCCCGCGTCGTGC
>DATINY010000108.1:0-7490 GCA_035473755.1 Streptosporangiaceae bacterium | reverse complement strand
CTCGGCTTCACCTACCGGATGGTCCACGTCGGTCCGGAGCTGGTCAGCGGCGTGCTCGGCGACATCACCGGGCGCCGGGCCGGCCTGCCGCTGTTCACCGACCCGGTGCTCAGCGACCCGGTCCTGGCCGGCCAGCTGCGTACCCTGCACCGCGCGCTGCTCGGCGGCGCGACGGCGCTGCGCCGCGACGAGCTGCTGGCCACCGCGATCTCCTCGATCGTGCGCCGGGCCGCCGCGTCGGCCAGGCTGCCAGCGGCGGCCGTGAGCATGGGCGATGGGCGATCCGTCGCCCGGCGAGTCCGGCAGCTGATCCGCGACAGCTACCTCGACGACATCACCGCCGCCGGCCTGGCCACCGCGACCGGCCGGAGCCGGTTCATCGTCCACCGCGCGTTCACGTCGGCATACGGGATGGCGCCCGGCGACTACCAGCGCCAGCTCCGGCTCCGCGCCGCCCGGCGGCTGATCGCGCAGGGGCGGCCGATCAGCGCGGCCGCCGCCCAGGCCGGCTTCAGCGACCAGGCTCACCTCACCCGCTGGTTCACCCGCTGCTACGGCATCACCCCGGGCGGCTACCAGCGCGCCGTGCTGCCCGGCTAGGCCGTGGCATCGCCGGCGGGCGGTGCGGCGCGGCGGCGCGCCTGGCTATCTGGGCGGCCTCAGGTGTCACCCGCCGTAGTACTGCTGCCTGACCAGGGACTGCCACTTGAGAAAGACATCATTGAGGCCCTCGTTATTACCCGGCGTGGGCATGTGATGGATAAAGACATCCGTCACCCCCGCGTCAAAGATGCCTCCCGATATCCCTGGCTCCCGGAAGATCAGCAGCGGCAGGCCCAGGCCGAAGAGTATCCCGGCCTCCAGCTGGTTCCAGGGGGTCGGGAAGGGGACGCTCGATTCCTGGCGCGCCTCGCCCCCGGTTCCGGGTTTGTCGATGCCATCCAGGCTGCGGTACTGCTCGAAGCCGAGAATGATGCCCCCGGCGCAGTGCTTGGCTATGACCAGGACCTCGCGCAGCGGGAGTTCGGTGGGGTAGTCGGAGCGCCCCAGTGAGCGGGGTTCCAGCTTGTACTGGTTGAGGTAGTCGAGGATGGTGCCGCGCGCATTGTTCTGCTGCGGGCTCAGGCTGGTGGGACAGGAAACGAAAACTGGAATGTCCATCCGTGCTCCCCGCATCCCGGCCCACCGGCATCTCGCCAATTCCCGACACCATACCGGCGGTCGCGCCGGGTCAGCGGCGGCTGGCGCAGCTCATGCACGTAGCGGCGACCGGGCGGGCGGCCAGGCGGGCGGCGCCGATGTCCTGGCCGCAGCGCTCGCACCGGCTGTAGCTGCCGTCCGCCAGCCTCCCGATGGCCGCATCGATCTGCGTGAGCTGCTCCCGGGCCTGGCCGAGCAGGGCCGCCACGTGCTGGCGCTCAAAGGCGATCGTCGCGCCCTCCGGATCGTGCTCATCGTCGGTCCCGGCCGTGTCGGCCGACTCGATGATCCCGCGAAGCTCGCGCTCCAGCCCATTGAGCCGCTCCAGGGTGCTCGCCCGTTCCGCGGCCAGCCGCTCATGCGCGCCCGCCTGCCCAGTCACCCTTCCTGGGTACCAGCTTGGCGGCCGGACGTGTCCCCGGCCGGGCCGCTAAGCGGCCACGAGCAGCTCGCTGGCGCAGTACTTGCACTTGGTGGCGGCCACTGGGATGTCGGTCGACTGGCAGTTGGGGCACGTCTTGGTGGGCGGCGGGTCGCCGAAGACGGCCTGGCCGCGCCGCTTCATGTAGGCACGGTACGGGACCACGATGACGTAGTAGATGACGGCGATGAGGATGACGAAGTAGATGACCGCGGCGATAAAGGCGCCGAGGTTGATGTGCTGACCGTTGATGGTCCAGCCGAGCCCCTTCCCGGCCGCTCCGCCGCCCGCGATCGCGTTGATCAGCGGCGTGATGATGTTGTCCGTGAAGGCCTTGATCAGGGTGCTGAACGCCAGGGCCACCACCAGGCCAATCGCGATGATGACCAGGTCACCCTGCATCAGGAAGTTCTTGAAGCCCTTCAGCACATTGTCTCCTCGGTGAGAACCCACTCCACGGGCCAATGCCGCCCCCAACAGATCTCGACAATAGGTCGTGACCCGCCCGGCCAGCCGGTCGCCCCCCAGGGACACCGCATCACCTGGGGGACGGCCGCGTGTATCACGGATTTCAGCCACTGGAACCGGGACGAACGGACATGATCATGACGAAGATCGTTGAAGAGTAGAGATGCCCCACCGGACAGCCGTCACACCATCATCATCAATCCCGCTGGCCACGAGCGGGCGGACTGGGATCGAGGCGGCAGGCGGTTCTGGGGTTATCGGGCGAAGATGAGGCGGGCCGAGGCCAGGCGGTAGGCGCCGTCCAGCAGCCAGACGCCAACCTCATCGCGCTCGTGGCGGGTGACCAGGCAGGGCTGCTGGCCGGGCAGGATCGGGCGGTGGTATTCGAGTTCGGCGGCCGCGGGGGCGGCGGTAAGCCCGGCGAGAACGTCCTCGACGGCGGCCCAGTGGATGGAGTTGTTCACGTGGCCCGCCGGGTCGATGTCACTGGCCCGCAGCGGCCAGGGCCGGCCGGTCTTCGCAGGCGGCGGTCCGGGATGTGACAGGCGCGCCGACACCTGCTGCCCGCCGGTGGAGGGCCCGTACAGGCGGTAGAAGGCCGGCCCCAGCGGGCAAGGGCGCCCGTCCGCACGCGTGATGGCCACCCAGACCGCCCTGGCCTGCACCAGATCGCCGGACGGCCCGGACAGGGTGGTCGTGCGTTCGGCCCACCGGGGGCCCGATGCCGAGCAGAACGTCCTCACCCTCACCCGGCCGCGGGCGGGGTACTCGCGGATGGCCACCGCGCACCGGCGGAGCAGCCAGCCGTACGGCTCATCCCAGCCGGCGTCCACGAGGTCGTCCTCGGCCGCGTCTTGCAGGCAGCGGGCGAGCGCGTCGAACCGGAGACGGCCCGCCGGCGTCACATCGGTCCCCCGCACCGCCCAGGCGGTGGTGAACATACGGCCGCGCGGGGGATCCGGCACAAATGGCTGCCCCGGGCCGCCCGTGGCCGCGGGACCGGGAGTTCCCGGGACAGGTTCCACCCAGGCATTGTCCCTGGCCCTCCACCCGTTCCCACCACCAGGTCGCCGCCTCGTTCCTCAGGGACCTGGCGGATGATGGGCTCGTGGAGGCTGTGGACACGCCCGTGGGAGCGGTGACCGCCCCCGGCCGGCACCTGCCCCTTCACCGTGGACGCGCCGGTCATGCGGCAGCGGTGGGAACGGCTCACGTTCGTGCACTGGAGCTACGAGCCGTCGATCGTTCAGCGCCTGCTGCCGCCGTGGCTGCGGGCCGACACGTTCGGCGGGATGGCATGGGTGGGCCTGGTGCCGTTCTTCATGCGGGTCGCGACCGGCGGCGGGCACCGGGCTCCGTGGGTGTCGAACTTCTGCGAGACGAACGTGCGCACCTACGTCCTCGACCCGCAGGGCCGACCGGGAATCTGGTTCTTCTCGCTGGACGCGGCACGGGCGGGCGCCGTCGCCGTGGCCCGAGCGACCTACCAACTGCCCTACCACTGGTCGCGGATGCGGCTGGCCACCTGCGGCGACGAGATCGCCTACCGGTGCCGACGGCGCTGGCCGGGCCCGCGGCCGGTCACCAGCCGGGTGCGGATCAGCGTGGGGGATCGGTACGGGGCCGGCGAACTCGGTGACCTGGACCACTTCCTCACCGCCCGGTGGGTCCTGTTCAGCAGCGCCGGCGCACGCCACCGGTTCGCGCGGGCGTACCACCCGCCCTGGCCGTTGCACCGGGCCCAGGTGGTCATGGCCGACGGCCATCTGGTCACCGCCGCCGGGCTGCCGCCGCCTGGTGGGGAGCCGCTGGCCCACTACTCGCCCGGCGTGGACGTGAGGATCGGGCGGCCTGAAAGCTACCGGTAGCCGACGGCGGTCAGGCGCCGATCTCGGCGGCCACCCGGCGCCACGCGGTGAGCGCGATGTCCATGTCCCGCTGCGTGACGTCGACATGGGTGACCATCCGCAGCCGGCCGGTCACCGTGGAGACCAGGACGCCCTCCGCCGCCAGCGCCGCCGCCCACTCGGTCAGCGGGTGGCCCAGGCCGGCCACGTCGGCGAACACGATGTTGGTCTCCACCTCAGCCGGGTCCAGGCAGCCGGGCACGATCGCGGCGACGCCCTCCGCCAGCCGCCGGGCGTTCGCGTGGTCTTCCGCCAGCCGGCCCGGGCCCTCGGCGAGTGCGATCAGGCCGGCCGCCGCCATGATCCCGGCCTGCCGCCAGCCCCCGCCGAAGAGGATCTTCACCCCGCGTGCCTCGCGGATGAACTCGGCCTCACCCACCAGCATCGAGCCGAGCGGCGCACCCAGGCCCTTGGACAGGCAGAACATCATCGCGTCCGCGTGCGTGGCGTAGTCGGCGACGGCCACACCAGACACCGTGCAGGCGTTGAAGATCCGCGCCCCGTCCAGGTACAGGGGGAGGCCGTGGTCGGCGCAGACCTTGGCGATCGCGGCCACGTCGTGGACGCCCATGACCGAGCCGCCGCCCACCTGGTGGGTGTTCTCGATGGTCACCAGGTCGACCACGGCCATGCCGTACGGGTCCGGGATGAGCGCCGCGGCCACCTGCGGCGCGGCCAGCAGGCCCCGGGACGGAGCGGGCACGCGGTGGAAGGCGATGCCGGAGAGCACCGCGGACGACGACATCTCCATCCCGCCGGTGTGGGCGTCCTGCTCGCACACCACCAGGTGCCCCGACCTGGCGAAGACGTGCATCGCGATCTGGTTGCACATCGTGCCGGTCGGCAGGTACAGGGCGGCCTGGCTGCCGGTCAGCTCGGCCGCCAGGTCCTGCAGCCGGTTGACGGTCGGATCGTCGCCGAACAGGTCGTCCCCCACCTCGGCCTGCGCCATCGCGCGCCGCATGGCCGGCGACGGCCGGGTGACCGTATCCGAGCGCAGGTCCACATAGCCGCCGGCCCCCGGTCCCATGCCTGCTCCCCTCTGGTCGCTGGCACGACTCTATGCCGGCGGCCCCGGGGCCGGACCGTTGTCCTGCTCCGGGCCCGGGCCGTTGTCCTGCCCCGGGCCGGGGCGGGGCGATGAGGGAGAGCGCCGCCGGCAGAGGATGATGATGGCTGTGACCGGTAATGCTGCCGAGCACCGCCTGTACGCGGACCTGGCCTCCTGGTGGCCGCTCATCTCCGCCCCGGAGGAGTACACCGAGGAGGCGGCCACCGCGGCCACCATCCTGAACTCGGCGGCGATCGACGTGCACGAGGTGCTGGAGCTGGGCAGCGGCGGCGGCCACAATGCGATCCATCTGAAGAAGCGATTCCGCCTTACCCTGGTGGACCTGTCGGCGGACATGCTCGAGATGTCGCGGCGGCTAAACCCCGAGTGCGCCTACCATCAGGGCGACATGCGCACGCTGCGGCTCGGGCGCACGTTCGACGCGGTGTTCGTGCACGACGCCGTCGCCTACATGACCACCGAGGCGGACCTGCGCCAGGTGATCGAGACCGCTTTCGCGCACTGCCGCCCGGGCGGCATCGCCCTGTTCGTCCCGGACCACACCACGGAGAACTTCGAGCCGGTCACCGATCACGGGGGCAGCGACGGCCCGGACGGGCGCGGGGCCCGTTACCTGGAATGGACGTGGGACCCCGACCCCGCTGACACCTGGATCCGGTCCGAGTACGCGTTCCTGCTCCGGGACACCGACGGCTCGGTGCGCGTGGTCCACGAGGAACACCGCACCGGGCTGTTCGGCCGCCGGGTCTGGCTCGGGCTGCTGGCGGACGCCGGTTTCCACGCGGAGGCCATCACCGAGCGGACGTCGGAGGACCGGACGCCGCGGGTGATGTTCATCGGCCACCGGCTGGCAGCGCCGGCCCGCCGTGGCCGTGACGGCGAGGCTCACCATGGCCGTGCTGGCCGAGGTGACCAGCCTGGCCATGCCGCCCGTGCGGACCCGGCTGGCCGTGCTCGCTCGGCTCGGCCGGGCCGCCGCCCATCATCTTGAGCATCGGGCCGCCGCCGGAGCGGAAGAACCGCACCAGCAGCGCCGCGGCGAGCAGGAGGAAGACGATGTTGAGGTAGGTCGTGTAGTTCCACTGCAGGCCGGTATCGCCGACCCGCGCGTCCCTGGTGGCCGGGATGAGCCCGAGCGCACCGAACGAGAACTCGACGATGTAGGCGGCGATGACCATGGTGGCGTAGAAGGTCCCGAGTATCACCAGCATCATCTTGGTGCCGTAGTACTTCCGGTAGATGAGCAGGATCGGGATGATGATCAGGTCGGCGAAGATGAACGCCACGACACCGCCGAAGCTGATGCCCCCGTTCCACAGCACCGCCGCCAGCGGCACGTTGCCGATCGCGCAGACGAAGCTGAGCACCGAGATCACCGGGCCGATGAGCGGCCCCCACAGCTTGGCGGCCAGCGGCTGGCTGGTGAGGAACAGGCGCTGCCAGAAGCTGTCGGGTACCCAGGCGCCCACCGCCCCCGCGATCAGCAGGCCGATGACCACGTCGCGGATGACGGCGGCCCACTCCATCACGAAGATGTGGCTGACCGCGGTGTACCCCTCGCGGCTGGCCAGCCGCCGCCAGAAGCTCCCGCCGGAGGCGATGCTCATATCCATGGCCGCGTGACCCTCCATGGATCCGGCCAGGCCCCGGTCCGCCTGCCGGCGCGCGGCCTCGATCAGGCGGCGGCGGACGAAGATGCGGAACACCACGGCCACGCCGACGATCATGATCGGGCCGCCGACGAACTCGGCCAGGGTGAACTGCCAGCCGATCAGCAGCGCGAGGATGATGCCCAGCTCGACGACCAGGTTGGTGCTGGCGATCTCGAACACCATCGCGGCGGTGAAGCTCGCGCCCTTGCGGAACAGGGAGCGGGCGAGCGCCACCGCCGCGTAGGAGCAGGAGGAGGACGCGGCACCCAGGCCGGTGGCCCTGGCCAGCGCGGCCGGGCGGTCGCTGCCGAGCATCGCGGTGATCGTCTGCCGCCGGACCAGGGCCTGGACGACGGCCGAGAGCGTGAACCCCAGGATGAGGGACCAGGTGATCTGCCAGGTCATCGAGCCGGCCACCGCCAGCGCGTGCCCAATGGCGGCAAGCACGGTCATGGTCAGCTCCTTCCGTCGCTGCGCGGACCGCCGGGTGGGCGCGGCCCAGTCTCGCGTCCGTCCCGCACTATACCCCCAAGGGGTATGGCGGCCAGCGCCTGGTGCCCGGTTCAGGCCGTCCGCGCCTTCCGCATGCCAGGGTACGGGGACGGCTGCGGCGCGATCACCGTCGTCCGCTGCGGCACGCAGCCCCCGCTGGGCTTCCGTGAGCTCGGGATCCTGTCCCAGATCGGCGAGCTCACCAGCGCGGCCGCCGACCGCCTGCGCGGACACGGTGGTGAGCCGCTCGCCGGATGACCGGTGGTGCGCCGCTCGCC
>DATINY010000107.1:0-7002 GCA_035473755.1 Streptosporangiaceae bacterium | reverse complement strand
GCCGGCGGCGGCCAAGGCCGATCAGCTCTTTCTGGTTCTCGCGGGCCGAGGTCATGAGCTCCCCCTGGGGTTATGGTCGGGTGGTCGGGACCATTCAACCTCCCGCGGCGCCGTGGCATCGGGGAAGAGCCGCGGCACGGGATGAGCAGTGACGGGCAGGCGGTCATGAGCACGGTCGACGCGGAGGTGGAGACCCCCGGTGCGCCACTGCGGGAGAGCGACCCGCCGGGCGGGCACACCGAGCTGACCAGCGCCCGGCTGGCCCGCGTGGGCGACGTCGAGGTGCGGCGGCTGCTCCCGCTGCGCCGCCGCCGCAGCGTGGGCGCCTGGTGTTTCGTGGATCACTACGGCCCGATGTCGGTGGACGGCGTGGCCGGGATGCAGGTCCCGCCGCATCCGCACATCGGGCTGCAGACGGTCACCTGGCTGATCGAGGGGAACGTGCTGCACCGCGACAGCCTCGGCAACGAGCAGATGATCCGGCCCGGCCAGCTCAACCTGATGACCGCCGGGCACGGGATCGCACACGCCGAGGAGTCGCCAGCGGATCATGATCCCGGCCTGCACGGGGTCCAGCTCTGGCTGGCGCTGCCCGACGCCGACCGCCAGGCCGCCCCCGCCTTCGAGCACCATGCCCAGCTGCCGGTGCTGGGCGCCGGCGGGGCCGAGATCACCGTCTTCACCGGGTCGCTGGCAGACGTCACCTCCCCGGCCCGGACGTACTCCCCGCTGGTCGGCGCCGAGATCAATGCCGTGCGCGAAGGGGATGTCACCATCCCGCTCGCCCGCGGCCACGAGCACGTGATCTTCGTCGCCCGCGGGTCGGCGGCGGCGAACGGGAACACGCTCGCCCCGGGCAGCCTGCTGTACCTGGCCACCGGGCGCACCTCGGTCACCCTCACGGCGAGCGAGGGTGCCCGGCTGTTCCTCCTCGGCGGCGAGCCGCTCGGCGAGACCCTCCTGATGTGGTGGAATTTCGTGGGCCGCACCCCGGAGGACATCATCGACGCGGCGCAGGCCTGGGCGGCCGGGGCGCGGTTCGGGGAGGTCCGGGGCTACCGGGGGGCGCCGCTGGCCGCTCCCCCGCTCGACCCGGTCCGCCTGGCCCGCCGCTCCTCCGGCTCCTGAGCCCCGATCGCCTGGCGCAGCCGGCCGACCGACGGCGCGCCTTCCAGCCGGCCCTGACCGTTGTCATACAGCCGGCAGGACATGCTGGCCTGCTGCCCGGGCGCGGCGAACGGGTCCGACCCATTGACCAGGACCGTCGGCGAGCCGTGCAGGCCGGCCCGGGCCGCCTCCTCGGGATCGTTGATCACCCGCCGGATGACGGCCGCCGGCGGCCCACCCGCCAGGGCGGCGGCCAGCCGCTCCTCCATCAGCGCGGCGTGCGGGCAGCCCGCGACCGCGAGGACCGTCAGGTCCATGGGCCCTCCTCCGGCACGGGCTCCCCGCAACCCAGGGTAGTCACCGGCCCGCCGGCGGGCCGCCGAGGTCCCCCAGCGCCGTGACCAGGTCGTGCACCGCCCGCGTCTGCGGCACGTCCACGCCGGCCCAGGCGGCGATCTCGGCCACGGCCCCGGTCAGGCAGTCGATCTCCAGCGGCTTGCCCGCCAGCCGGTCCTGCAGCATCGACGTGCGGTGGTCACCGACCGCGATGGCTCCCGCCAGCCGCTGGTCGATCGAGACGGGGAGCGCGACCCCGAGCGCGGACGCCACCGAGGCGCATTCGGTCATGACGGCCCGGACCAGCCGTATCGCCGCCGGTGACTCGCCAAGCTGGCCAAGGGTCGCCCCGAGCAGCGCCGTCACCGGGTTCAGCGCGGCGTTCCCGATCACCTTCAGCCAGATCTGGCTGCGCAGGTCGGTGGCGATCGGGGCCCGCAGGCCGCCGGCCCGGAACGCCCGGGAGATCTCGCCGCACCGCTCGCTCCTGCTCTCGTCCGGCTCGCCGAGCGAGAACCGGTGCCCCTCCACGTGGCGGATGACACCCGGCTCGGTGATCTCGGCCGCGGGGTAGACGACGCAGCCGACCACGCTGGCCGGGTCGATGG
Organism: Streptosporangiaceae bacterium; assembly: GCA_035473755.1. GTDB lineage: Bacteria > Actinomycetota > Actinomycetes > Streptosporangiales > Streptosporangiaceae > UBA9676. Next base: position 4,951 of record DATINY010000107.1, on the reverse strand, counting down.
CCCCGGTCACGACCCCGCCGGGATCGACGCTCTCGATCACCAGATCGCGATAGGGCCCGGGACGTCCCTGGAAGTACCACCACGGGATTCCGTTCTGCGCCGCGATGACCGCCGTCCCCGGCCGCAGCGCGCGGTGCAGCTCCGCCGCGACCGGCGGGAGGCTGTAGGCCTTGAGCCCCAGGAAGACAACGTCGGCGCCGGAGACCGCGGCGATGTCATCGGTGGCGCACGCGCTGGCGTGGAAGTCGCCGTCCGGGCTCAGCACCCGGATCCCGTGGGAGCGGATGGCGGCCAGGTGCGGGCCGCGGGCGATGAGGGTGACGTCGAGCCCGGCCCGGGCGAGGCAGGCACCCACGTAACCCCCGATGGCGCCCGCGCCGAGGACGGCGAACCTCACCGCTGGCGCCCGTTCAGCCGGGCGCCCATCAGGCTGCGCTGTATCTTGCCGGTCGGGGTGCGCGGGATCTCGTCCACCACGTGGATGACCTTCGGGACCTTGAAGTCCGCCAGCGACGCCCGGCAGCTGGCCCGCAGCTGCGCCGGGTCCGCTTCCCCTTTCAGGATCACGGCGGCGCCCACCACCTGCCCGTACTTGTCGTCGTCGATCCCGAAACACACGGCGTCGCTGACCGCCGGATGCGCCTTCAGCGCGTCCTCGACCTCGCCCGGCGAGATGTTCTCACCGCCGCGGATGATCAGCTCCTTGATCCGGCCCTCGAGGCGGAGATAGCCGTCTTCCAGCAGGCCGCGGTCGCCGGTGCGGAACCAGCCGTCGAAGAAGGACTCGGCGTTCGCCTCCGGGTCGCCCAGGTAGCCGGGGGTGAGCCCGGGGCCGCGGACCGCGACCTCGCCGGGCTGGCCGGCCGGGAGGTCCCGTCCGGCCTGGTCGACGATGCGCACCTCCGCCCCGGCCGGGACCCCCACCGACCCCGCCAGGTGCCGCTCGGGCGGCAGCGGATTCGAGGTCATCTGGTGGCTGGCCTCGGTCATGCCGTACGCCTCCAGCACCGGCGCCTGGTAGAGCTCCTCCAGCCGCCGGAACAGGGCCGGCGACAGGGCGGAACTGCATGAGCGGACGAAACGGATGGACGGGGCTGATCCCGTGCCGCGCTCGATGAGCTCGGTGTGGATGGTCGGGCTCGCCGAGACCCAGGTGATGCCGTGGGCGCTTACCTGCTGCCAGTAGCGCCGCTGGGACAGCCGCCGGGGGGTGACCACCGAGCCGCCCGCCGCGAGCTGGGCCAGGGTCGAGGCGATGAGGCCGTGCACGTGGAACAGGGGCATCGCGCAGTAGGAGACGTCGGCCGCGCCGAGCCGGTAGTGCGCGGCGATCGCCCGCACGGACGCCATCAGGTTGCGCTGCAGCAGCGGCACCTGCTTCGGGCGCCTGGTGGTGCCGCTGGTGTGCAGGAGCAGGGCCACGTCGCCGGCCGACCCGGGCTCGAATGGGCTCTCCCGGGTGGCCTGCGTCCCGGCCACCGACAGCTGGGGCGGGCCCTGCGGCCGGGCCGACACGTCAGCGACCGTCCGGCCGCCGGCCGCGGCGCGGGCGTCGGCACCCCGCCCGGCCTGGATCAGCAGCAGGCCCGGATCGAGATCGGAGAGGTAGAACGCGTATTCCGCCTGGGTGTAGCCGGGGTTCATGGGGGCGGCCGTCGCCCCGAGCGCCGCGACGGCCAGCAGCAGTTCCACGACCTCGGGGCCGTTCGGCATGACGATCGCGACCCGCTGGCCGCGCCGGACGCCGAGCCCGGCGAGCAGGCCCGCGAGCCGGTGCACCGAGGTGGCCAGTTCGTTGTGCCGGACCACGGTGCCGTCGTCGGGGCAGATCAGGGCCGGGTGCTGGCTGCTCTCCTGCAGGATCGACAGTAACGACTCGGGTGACAAAGGCGGATCTCCTGGGCTCGGGTGGGCGCGGTCATCGTGGGCCGGTCACTCGTCACGCTGCCCGGCAACAGGAGCACAGCGGGACCGTTCTCCTAGAGAGGTTCCCGGACCAGCGGCGGCCGAACCGGGCGGTTTTCCCGGCCGCCGCGGGCGACGGCGCAGATCCCCCGGGCTCGCCCGGGGCCGGGGCCGGGGCCGGTTGATGGCAGGATGAAGCCCGTGGACGCGAAGATGGGCAAGCTGGACACCGGGCCGGCGCTGGCCCGGGCCGACCTGCTGGCCCCGCCGGTGGCCGCGGCGCTGGCGGCACTGGACGGGACGCTCCCCCCGGACGCCGTGGGCGTGGCCGAGATCGACCCGGCGCTGGCCGACACGGCAGCGTTCTGCGAGCGGTACGGGGTCAGCCCCGACGTCTCGGCGAACTGCGTCGTCATCACCGGCCGGCGCGAGGGCCAGGTCCGGTATGCGGCCTGCGTGGTGCTGGCCACCACCCGGGCGGATGTGAACGGGGTGGCCCGGCGCGAGCTCGACGTCCGCAAGGCGTCGTTCGCCCCCATCGATGAGGCGGTCGCCGCCACCGGCATGGAGTACGGCGGGATCACGCCGATCGGGCTGCCCGGCGGCTGGCCCGTCCTGGTGGACGCCCGCGTCGCGGCGGCGACGCGGGTGGTGGTGGGCAGCGGCGTCCGGCGCTCCAAACTGACCCTGCCGGGCAGCCTGCTCGGCCAGCTGCCCGGCGCCGCGGTGATCGAGGGCCTGGCCCGCTGAGGCGGCCCGGCCGGTCATGACCTGACACCGTGCCGGCCGGCGCGGCACAGGCCGCCGCCCGCGCGGATCGTCGGCGCGCGACGTTAGCGTCGTTCTATGGCTGACTTCATCCGTGCCGATCTGCGTGGCTCCCGGTTCGAGCACGTCGACCTCAGCGGCGCGCAGCTCCGTGCCGTCGGTGTTCGCCACCGACGCCTGGGTCAGGCGGGCGATCCTCGGCGACCCGTCGCCGTGGGATCCTCTGGACCTGCCATGGGACGAGATGCCTGCCACGCCGGGGGTCCCCCGCGACCGCGGCGCACGGCCCACGCTGGAGGCCGTGCTCGAGCTGCGCCGCGACCGGATGTCCACCGTGCGGCAGGTCATCGCGGGCCTGACCGGCGAGTCGCTGGACGGCCACACCGTGCCGGTCGAGGGGCCCGGCTGGCCGCGGCCCCGCAGCTACCCGGTGCGTGAGTGCCTGCTGTGCATCCTCAGCGAGGAGTGGGAGCACCGGCTGTACGCCGAGCGCGACCTCGATGCCCTGCGGGCGCGCGGCGCGTAACCGGGCACCCGCTGCATCCGCGCCGGCCGAGCCCTCTGGGCCGGGCCGGCGCCCTATGACGCGCCGAAGTCGGGAACCGTGATCCAGCCATCCGGGCCCGGCAGGAAACCGGGGTTCCAGGCGATCTCCCAGGCGTGGCCGTCTGGATCGGTGAAGTAGCCGGCATAACCGCCGTAGAAGGTTTCCCTCGCCGCCTGCGTTATCTCAGCCCCGGCGGACGCCGCCTCGGCCAGCACCCCGTCAACCTCGGCCCGCGACCGGACGTTGTGGGCCAGGGCCAGACTGCCGAAGCCGCCGGCCTCGCGGTCCTCGACACCCGCGTCGCCCGCCAGCTTGTGGCGGGCCCAGAGGATCACCGCCATGCCTCCGGTCTGGAAGAACACCGTCTCCTCGACCTCCTGGCCCCGCCAGCCCAGCCGCTCATAGAACGTCCGGGCCCGGTTCAGGTCGGCGACCCCAAGCGTGATCATGCTGATCCGTTGCTCCACCCCAGCAACCTAGCCGAGGTGACGCCGCGGCGGCCCTCGGCCGCGCCTGGCGGGAGGCCGGGGGCGATGAGGCGGCCGGGCCGCCCGCGCTCCCCCCGCCGATTTTCGGCATCTTAGGCGTGGCCGTCCGGCCGCGGTGACATGATGCGGGTCAAGATCACCCGCACTCCGTTATGGGAGTGGGTACGCGGTGCGGCAGAGCTGTGGAGGTGCCGCGTGCCGATCGGTGACACCCTGGCCCGAGCGCGCCAGCGGGCGGGCCTGACCGTGGCCCAGGTCAGTGAGCAGACCCGCATCAGGGAAGCGGTCATCACGGGGATCGAGGGCGACGACTACTCCACGTCCGGTGGCGACTTTTACGCCCGGGCGAACATCCGCAGCATCGCCAAGGTCGTCGGGGCCGCTTCCGGGCCGCTGATCGCCGAGTATGACGCGCTCCACCGGGCGCAGGCTGTGTTGCCGGCGGTGAGCCTGGAGGAGTTGCTGGCCATGTCGGTCCCGGCTGCGCGGCGACGCCGGGCAGGCCTGCCCGCGGTGGGGGAACTGATGGCGTCCGGCAATGCACCGGCCCACCGGCCGCGGGGGCGCTGGCTGAGCTGGGCCGTGGTGCTGGGCCTGGTGGTCGTGCTCGGTTTCGGGGTGTACTCCCGCCTCTCGGGCCCCCGCCATACGGCGGCCGTCCCGCCGGCGGGCGGGAAGCGTGCGCCGGCCCACCAGCAGCCCAGGCCCGGCGGGCCGGGCCCGGCACCGAAGCTCACCCATGCCGCCGTGACGCCCGCCCCGGCACCAGGGCTCCCCCACGCCCCGGCGCCTAAGCTGACCCACGCGTCTGCGCGGGCCCCGGCCGCGGCGGCGCCCGCGCAGACGCTCACCCCGGCCAGCGCCGGGATGAGCGGTCCCGGCGGCGGGTCCCCCCCGCCCGCTCCGCGCACGACCGGAGGCAGCCGGGTGGCCGGCCCAGCCCACCAGGTGGTGCACCACCGCCCGCCTCCGGAGCCGGTTCGCAGGCAGCGACCCGCCCAGGAACGGGCCCGGCCCGGTCACGATCACGGCCGCCGGGATCACCATCGCCGGCGCGCGCCCGCGGTTCAGCCAGACCGCGGCCGGTAGATCGGGTCACCGGTTTCGGCCGGCAGCACGGATACACGCAAGACCAGCTGATCTTCACGGAGAAGCTGCATCATCCGGATCTGCCGCGGCCGGAGTAAACGGGCTCGGCGGATCGTCTCAGGTCAGTGCGGCGCCGAGGTAATCCCTGAGCTGT
>DATINY010000106.1:0-23067 GCA_035473755.1 Streptosporangiaceae bacterium | reverse complement strand
CCGTGGCCGGCCAGACGCTGGTAGATGGGGGCGAGCACGTCGGCCAAGTCCTGGCCGCGGACGGCGATCGTCGGCACCTCGAAGGAGCGGAGCAGCAGGTCGGGGGCGGTCACCGGGGCGGTGGGCATGGCCCGCAGCCGGGCCGGGCTCAGCCCGGGCGACCAGAAGTCGTCCAGGCACTCGGCCAGCGGCCGGTGGGTCACGTTGATCACCGGGCCCGGCGGCTCGGGCTGTCCGGCGCTGATACGGCGTAGCGAGGCGAGCAGCTTCTCCCGGCCCCGCCCGCGCCAGGCCAACATGCCGAATGGGTCGTCGTCGAACGCCTCGGCCAGGACGTAGCAGACCGCGGCCAGGTGCTTGCACGGTACTTCCCAGTCCGGGCAGGAACAGGACATCTCCATGTCCCTGGCCGACCGCGGGAACAGCGGCGTGCCGCATTCCGCGAACACGTCCTCGATCTCGTGCGGCATCTCGCCGGCCAGAAGCTTGGCCCGGAACAGCGCCTGCGCGGCCAGGGCCTGTTCGGCCCGCTCCCACTGCCTGGCTGTGAGCGGCATAACCTGGATGCGCACCCGGTACGGTCTGGGCCGCGATCCCTGCACCTGCGCGGTCACGTAGCCGGTGGTCAGCTCGAATCCGAGCACCTGCCCGGCGCGGGCGTAGTTGCGGCCGCGGGCCAGCCTGCCGCTCATGCCCAGCGACTCCAGCACGTCGATGAACCGCCGCGACCACCACTGCTCGCCGATCGCGCCGCGCTTGCTGCGCGCCCGCACACCGCCCTTGACCCGGCGCGGCCGGGACCGTTCCGGCCAGGGCCCTGGCCATTCACTCATTCCGACACCGCCTCCGGCGACAGCTCGATCACCTTGCGCAGCTCGGCCACCGACAGCTCGGTCAGCCAGCCCTCCCCGGTGCCCACGATCCGTTCGGCCAGGGCCTTCTTCTCCTCGATCATGGCGTCGATCCGCTCCTCCACCGTGCCGACGCAGACGAACTTGCGCACCTGGACGTCCCGGCGCTGGCCGATGCGGAACGCCCGGTCGGTGGCCTGGTCCTCCACCGCCGGGTTCCACCACCGGTCCACGTGGATGACATGGCTGGCGGCGGTGAGGTTCAGGCCGGTGCCGCCGGCCCTGAGCGAGAGCAGGAACAGCGCAGGCTCGGCCGCTTCCTGGAATCTGGCCACCATGGCGTCACGCTGTTCCTTCGGCGTGCCGCCGTGCAGGTACAGCACCGGGCAGCCCAGCCGCGCGGCCAGGTACGGCTGGAGCATCGAGCCGAACTCCGCGTACTGGGTGAAGCAGAGCGCCTTGTCCTCCTCGGCGATGATCTCGTCGCAGATCTCCTCCAGCCGGTCCAGCTTGCCGGACCGGCCAGGCAGCCGCGAGCCGTCGCCGAGCAGGTGGGCCGGGTGGTTGCAGACCTGCTTGAGCTTGGCCATTGTGGCCAGCACCAGGCCGCGGCGCTCGATCCCTTCCTCGGCCGCCTCGATCTTGGCCAGCATGTCGGTGACCGTGGCCTCGTACAGCGACGCCTGTTCGGCGGTCAGGTTGCACCAGACCTTCATCTCCAGCTTGTCTGGCAGGTCGGAGATGATCGACTTGTCGGTCTTGAGCCGGCGCAGGATGAACGGCCCGGTGATCCGCCGCAGCCGGGCGGTCGCCTCCTCGTCGGCGGCGCGCTCGATCGGGATCGCGTACCGCTGCCGGAACTTCTCGGCCGACCCGAGCAGGCCGGGGCTGGTGAACTCCATGATCGACCACAGGTCGCTGAGCCGGTTCTCCACTGGGGTGCCGGTGAGCGCGATCCTGGACCCAGCCGGCAGGCCGCGGATCGCCTGCGCCTGCCGGGTCGCGTGGTTTTTGATGTTCTGCGCCTCGTCGCACACCACCCGCGCCCACCGGACCCGGGCGAGCTCCTCCCGGTCCCTGGCCGCAATGCCATAGCTGGTGATCACCAGATCGGTTCCGGTCAGCTTGCGGGCGAGCTCGTCGCCGCGGAGCCGGTCCGCGCCGTGGTGCACATGCACCTTCAGCCCCGGGGTGAACCTGGCCGCCTCCCGCTGCCAGTTGCCTACCACGGACATCGGGCACACCACCAGCGTCGGGGCCGGTCGGGCAGCCTGGCCCGGCGCTGGGGATCTGGTCTCCACATCGTTCATGACCAGGCACAACGTCTCCGCGGTCTTGCCCAGCCCCATATCGTCGGCGAGGACGCAGCCAAGGCCGAGACGGCCGAGGAAGGACAGCCACGCCACCCCACGTTCCTGGTAGGGGCGCAGCTCGCCGTCGAAGCCCGCTGGCGTCTTGACCGGTTCGAGGCGGCGGTCGGCCCGGCCGGAGAGCAGGTCGCCAAGCCAGCCGTCGGCGTCCACCTCGACCAGCGGCAGGTCGTCGTCGGCTCCGTGCAGGCCGGCCAGCAGCGCGTCCGAAGCCCGCATCGTCCCGGACTGGCTGCCCTCCAGGAACCGCAGCGCCGCTCGGAGGTGCCGGTCGTCGAGTTCCACCCACTGGCCGCGCAGCCGGACCAGCGGGACCTTGAGCCTGGCCAGCTCGGCCAGCTCCTCCGGGTCCAGCTCCTGGTCGCCGACCGCCAGGTCGTAGCGGAAGTCGACCAGGTCGCTGAGACCGAACTTCGGGTCGGTCACCGATCCGCTCGAGGCCCGCCTGGACCTGGTGGTGAGCTTGAGCCCGAGCCGGGACCGGCGCACCCAGTCCGGCAGCAGCACGCCGAACCCGGCGCCGGACAGCAGCGGCGCTGTCTGCCGGAGGAATCCGAACGCCTCCTCGGTGTTCAGTGTCACCTCGGCCGGCGCGGGGCCGCGCAGCGCCGGGTCCAGCTCGGGGAAGAGCCTGGCGGCCCGGCCCAGCCCGGCCAGCAGCTCCTCCTCCGGATGCTTGATCCCGGCGGCCAGGCCGGCCGTGGAAACGCCCGCCCAGACGTCGGCGGCCGGCATCATCAGGCTCGGATCGTCGGTGGACTGGAGCGCGAACTCGACCCGCCAGTCCCCGGGGACCTCGTCCGGCGTCCCGCCGCCGCCGCTGCTAGCATCCGCGCAGTTCCTGGCGGCACCCAGCCCGGCCCCATCCTCCCCCCGCTCCGGCTCGATCAGCCGGAAGCAGGTGCGCACCGGGCCGCCCGGGAGCTGCGCGGCGCAGTGCCAGGAGTCCAGCCGGGCGGCAAGCTCCGCTGCCTCCTGCTCGTCTTCGCTTGTAGCGACCTCGACCTGGCCGCCGGCCGACGTGAGCGCCACGATCCAGCGCTCGGCCACCAGGATGCGGGCCGGCCGACGCCCGCGGCGGGCGGGAAGCAGCGGCTGCCCGGCGAGCCGGGCCCGGGCGGCGGAGTCGGTGAGGGCATCCAGCGCGCCGGTGAGGATCAGGGCCGGCGACAGATCGCCGGCGCCGGCCGCGCGGCACATCGCCGGCATCCCGGCGGCGAGCTCACGCGCGCGTTCGGCGTCGGCGCCCGACAGTACCGGACGCCATCTCGCCGCGTGCCCGCCGTCCTCGGCGCGCAGCGCCGGCAGCACCCGTCCCCGGCCCGCAAGATCGGCGCCCAGCCGCGCCACCGCGGCCAGGTAACGCGCGCTCCCGCCGATCACATCATCCAAGAGCGCGCCGGGCTCGCCGAGCACGCTGAGCAGGCTGGCGGCGGGGGCGGGCTCGAAAGCCAGCGCGGGGACCCGCCAGGGTGCCAGCGATACCCGGCGCCCTTCCGGCCGGCTGGCCCCCGCTCCGTCCTGACCGGGCGGGCGTATCAGCTCAGGCGACGCGAGCGGCCCGTCCGTGCCGGATGGCAGCCGCAGCGTCAGTTCGTCCTCGACCGCCTGACCGGCCAGGCCGGCGGCCGGTTCGGGCAGCCGGGCGAGCACGCGCGCCAGGCCCGACACCCGCAGGGCGAACGGATGCGGCCTGGGCGCACGGGACGGCCGGCCCGGCCACGCCGGTGCCGCGGCGGGCAGGGCGGAATCCTCGGCCCACAGATAGCACGCCCCGTAGGTCCACAGCCCGTGGACAACCAGCATGCGCGCGACTCCCGGCAAACGGCCCCAGGCATCAAGCTTGGCAGAACGCCGGCCGCGGGGCGCTCAGGACACCCCAACCGTTAACGCGAAGACTTTTGGTTGCGCCATACCGACCCCAGCCTTCCCAGGTCATGATCCGGCGTGCGAGGTTGCCTCTGCCAGCAGGCGGTTGGCGTCGGCGCGGACGGGGCTGGCACCGAGCGAGGCGAAGATATCTCGCGCCACGCGCAGCGGCTCCCGGGCCTCGGCCGGCCGACTGAGGGTGAGCAGGCATCGGCCCTGCCCCAGGAGCGCATGCGCCTGCTCCCACGGCACCTCGAATCGCTCCCACCGCCCAGCGGCGTCCGTGAACAAGGCCGCGGCGTCGGCGTGCCCGCCGTGCTGCTCGGCCAGCAGAGCGCGGGCAGTCACTGCCGCGTGCTGATCGAGTTGATACACCGGTTTGAGACCGTTCGCGAGCCGCCTCCCGAGATCCGCGTCACCCGCCGCAATCGCAACCCGTACCAGGTCGGGAAGGCTCCGCAGGTAGTCCTGCGTGTAGCGGACGTTCGGTACGTGTTCGAGTTCGGCCAGCAGGGGGGTGGCGTTGCGAACTTCCCCGACGGCAGTCCAGGCTATTGCGGCGAGCGCGAGGAGCCCGCCCAGGTATTGCGGCTCGCCCAGTTCCCGCGCTTTCGTCACGGTCTGCTGGATCCAGTCCATCAGATTGGTCTGGTTGAGCTCGCCGCGGCGGGCCAGCATCCGAGCCTCAGCAGAGCGCAGGTCGACTTGGCCCATCCAGTCCTCTGCGGCAACATGACCGAGGGCCGTTGCCATGAGGGCCCGCGCCCGCCCGATGAGGCCCAGGTCGGCCAGCGCCTCAACGGAGATGGCCTCGAGCAGCGGCTCCCACTCCGCGATGCCGTGCCGCTGGGCAAAGGCGGTCCCCTGCTGGGCCAGCTCCCACGCTGCTCGTGGTCCCTCGGCCCGGCCGAGGGACACCCCCAGGTTGTGATAGACCACGGCCGCCTCGCGCCCGAGCCCCTGAGCTGTCGCGGCCTCCAGCGCCCGGCGCATGTCCTCAAGCCCTGCCGCCTCCCCCAGTGCGAACCGGGCGCAGCCACGGAACCCGAGCGCCCGCGCCGGCACGGAGAGGCCGAGTTCGGCGGCGAGTTCCACCGCACGCTCCGCGAGCGCGGCCGCTTCCGCATGCTGGTCAGACAGAAAGCTTGCCGCAGCGCGGCCGGCCAGCGCCTCTGCCAGTTCGGGGGAGGGGCCGAGTGGCTCCAGAATTCCCAGCGCCCTGTCCGCGGCGTCGTGGTACCCGCGGTCACCGAGCCGGTGAAGGAGCATCGAGTACCGGCTTGTCGCCATGGCCGCCCGGCGGACATCCCCATCGGCTTGGAACGCCGCGATCGCCTGCTCGAATGCGGCTGCCGCTTCGCGGAACCGGGCTCGCAGGCGGAGGGCCTCGCCATAGCGGATCAGCAGTTCGGCGCGATCGGGGTGATCTGGCCCGGTCATGGCCAGTGCCTTGGCGTAATGGCGTTCGGCGGCTTCCACGTCGATGCCCATGGCCCGGTCCCCAGCCAGCATCAGGTAGCGAGCCGCGCTGGTGGCCAGTTCCCCGGCCAGCGGATCCTTGACCGCCTGCGCCAGTTCAAGGGCGGTGGTGTAGTGGGCGGCGATGATCTCGGCGTGGTCAGCGACCCGCTCCCCGGCCATCCGCTCGATCCAGGCCGCTGCCCGGCGGTGGCACTCGGCGCGGTCGGCCCGCGGGATCTGCGCATAACAGACATCGCGGATCAGCGCATGGGCGAAGGAGTACTCGGCCTGGCCCGCCATCGACGAGCGCCGTACCGGGCGAACCAGCTCCTTGCGCGTCAGCTCGTGCAACATGGCCTTCACCTGCTCTTGGTCCTGGTTTCCCATTTCCGTGACAGCGCCGGCCCAGAACACCTCACCTACCACCGCGGCGTCTTGCAGCAGCCGTTTGCGCGTTGAGCCAAGGGTGTCGAGCCGCGCCGCGATCAGCCCATGCACCCCCGGCGGCAGCGGGATCGGCGCGCTGGCATCGATGCCCCACCCGGAGCCCGCCCGCCGCAGGATCTCCTGGTCTTTGAGCAGCCCTATGAACTCTTCCGCATACAGCGGGTTGCCGCCTGCGCGGTCCCAGATCGCTTGCTGCACCTCGGCGGGCGGCTTCGCCGTGCCCAGCAGGTTTGAGACCAGCTGCGCGGTCTCCGCCGCGGTCAGCGCCCGCAGGTTTACCCGGGCCACGTTGCGCGCTGAGGCCGCCCACCTCGCCGCCCGCTCATACAGTTCCGGGCGGGCCGTGCCCACGAGCAGGAGCGGGACCCCCTCGGCGTAGTCGGCCAGCTGTTCCACAAACTCCAGCAGCGCCTCATCGGCCCAGTGCAGATCCTCAAACACCAGCACCGACGGACGGCTCTCCGCCAGTAGCTCCACAAACGCCCGCCACGCCGCAAAGTTCTCCACCAAGGCCGCCTCCGGGGCCGGCAGCCCGGCCAGCGGCCGCAACCGCGCCCTGAGCCACGGCGCGTCCGGCGCGTCCTCGGGGATCATTGCGTCGATCTTTGCGGCGGCTACCTCTGGCGGGTCGGTTTCCAAGATCCCCGCCTCCGCCTTGACGATCTCCCCCAGCGCCCAGAAAGTGATCCCGTCCCCGTAGGGCAGGCACCGGCCCAGGCGCCAGCGGATTTGCTCTGGCCACGAGTCAACGAACGAGCCCAGCTCGGCAACCAGCCGTGACTTGCCCACACCCGGCTCCCCGGCCACCACCACCAGCTGCACCGTCGGCTCCTGCACCGCTTTTTGAAATGCGCCAGTGACAATGCCCAGGTCGATCTGGCGGCCCACCATCGGCGTGCCGAGCGACCGGGTCAGATCAATGCCGAACCGGGCCCGCGGTGCCAGCGCCTGAAACACCGCGACTGGCTCGGCCTTGCCCTTCAGTACCACCGGTGCCAGCGTCTGGTAGTCGAACACCTGGCGGGTCGCCGCGTACGTCCCGGGCCCAACCAGCACCCCGCCCACCGGCGCCGCCCCCTGCAGCCGCGACGCCGTGTTCACCACGTCCCCGGCGAGCAGTCCCTCCCCCCGCTCGGGATGGGCGTCCAGCGTCACCACCGCCTCCCCCGACTCCACCCCGACCCGCACCGCCAAGCTGAGCTCCGCGTCCTCTTGGTTCAGGTCCGCGATCGCCTCCAAGATGCGCAAGCCAGCCCGTACCGCCCGCTCCGGATCATCCTCATGGGCCACGGGCGCGCCGAAAACCGCCATCACCGCGTCGCCGATGAACTTCTCCACCGTCCCCCCGAACCTCTCCACCTCCCGCCGCAGCCGCGTGTGATACGGGCGGATGCGGGCCCGCACATCCTCCGGATCAGCACGGTCGGAGGCAGCAGTGAACCCGACGAGATCACAAAACAGCACAGTGACCGTCTTGCGTTCCTCGGCTGACCGGCCCGCCTCCACTACGATCGGCACGCCGCACGCCAGGCAGAACCGGGCGATCTCGGGGTTGACCTGCCCACACGCAGCACATGCCGCCATCAGGGCAACCTGAACCCGGCGGCCAGCAGGACCGGGACCGCAGAGCCCGCAGCGCCGGTGACAGCGCTTATCCCCTGCTCGCCGGGAGCCCGGCCGAGAGCCGCCGCACAGCATCTACTCCAGCCCGCCGATGTCCAGTGAACGCCGCGCCGGTGAGCCGGGAGTCCGTACGAATTCTCAGGGCTTAGGTGGAAGTGCATTATCCGCCGTAGTGCGCCTGGGCCAGCCGGCGCCGGGTGCGGGCGAGTGGCCCGGACTTCATGTCCTTGCGCCACTGGGGGAAGTCGTCGCCGAACTTCTGCTGCTCCTTGCCCGCGGATTCGTACACCACGTAGCCGCCCTTGAGGATGGTGAACGGGGCGTGGAGCTGGCCGAGCTTGTCGAACTGGGCGGTGGCGCCGGCCAGCGGGTCGAACCAGGACGGGGTCACGAAGTTCGATACCGAGACGCCGTTGACCGGGTAGCTGGGGGCCTCGACCGGGTCGCACACCTCGTAGCTGTAGGCCGAGCCCTTGCCGTCGTTGGCCCACAGGTTGCAGTTCGGGTCGACGAACATCTCCAGCACCTCGTGCGACAGGACGCTGGATACGCTCCAGTCGCCGGTGGTCACCTTGCCGCCGTTGTCGAGTTCGGGCTTGGCCGCGACCACGCCCCACAGTTTCCCGCCCTGGTCCTCGGTGTGGAAGCCGAGCACGCCCTGGGGCTGGTCCTGGATCGTGTCCACCAGCGCTATGCCGTGCGCCGCTGGCGGGACGGCGGCCGGGCCGGTGTAGAACACCACCGCCGCGGGCGCCCGGTCCCAGACCGGCGCGGCGTCGAACCGCACCTGGGCGGCCACCGCCTCGGTCATCGCCGCGGCGTCGGCGTCGGTCACCAGGGTCGATTGATTGAGAATGGCGATCAGCATCCGGGTCCCCCTCCTTGCCCCTTCACGCGGGGAAGACGCCGCATCCGCCTTCGCTCCCACGTGCCTGGCTCATGTTCCCCCCAAGCCAGCGGCTCTGACAAGGGCCTGATCCGCTGGTGTGACACCCCCGCAACGGGCGTCAGGCTTAGCGCTGGGAACGGTCTTTACTCAGTTTTTGTCTCATTCACTCCCGTTCACGGCCGTTCACGGGCGAACGCTGGCCGCCAGCCCGCGCAGCTCAGGTACGCTTGCGGCCGGTGGTGGACGGCGCTGCGCAGTCCTCGAAAGCGTGTGAGGGGGCAACCCCTCCGTGGGTTCAAATCCCACCTCCACCGCCACATGCCGCCGGCGGGGTAGATGCGGCCACGCTTGCCCCTGACCGTCCCAGTCGCGGTCCCGCCGCCTGCCGTGAGCGAAACCTGGCCGGGGAGTAGATCGAGTGGAGCCGCAGAGCACGGGGTTGTTCATCCTTCTGCTGGCGGTGTTCTGCGCGCTGCTGGCCGGCGTGGCGCTGGCCAAGCAGCCGGTCTTCCGGGTCCTGGCCGCCAGCCTGGCCTTCATCCCGGCCATGCTGTTCGGCGTCGCCGCGGTGAACAAGTATTACGACTACTACCAGACCTGGGGAGCCGCCGCCGCCGACCTCGCCGGCCAGGGCCTGAGCACCGCGTCGTCCCTGCCCAGCGGCGTCCCCGCGCAGCGGCTGACGGCGATCCTGGGCCAGGTGACCGACAGCAAGATCGCGGCTCAGCTCGGTGAGACGGTCCGCCTGTCGATCACCGGCCGCCGCAGCCACATCGAGCGGACCGTCTATGTCTTCCTGCCGCCGCAGTACTTCCAGGCCGCGTACCGCAACCGGCGCTTCGCGGCGGTCGAGCTCATCTCCGGGTACCCGGGGGAGCCGCAGGACTGGATCAACGTGGTGGGCATCATCCAGGCCTACGAAACGCTCCTGCGCGATCACGGGGTCGAGCCGGTGGCCCTGGTCATGCCCGACCCCAACGGCAGCCCGCAGATCTCCCTGCAGTGCCTCAACGTCGTGCGCGGCCCGCAGGACGCCACCTACCTCGCCCGGGACCTCCCGAACTACCTGTCACGGACGCTGCGGCTGCAGCCGTCCGGGCGGGCCTGGGGCATCGCCGGTTACTCGGAGGGCGGTTACTGTGCGGCCAACCTCGCCCTGCGGTACCCGGGGCGGTACGGATACGCGGGCGTGCTCAGCGGCTATTTCGCACCGTCCAACGACCGGCTGGGCCATCCCTCACGGATGATCGACCCGTTCCGCGGCAACATCGCGCTCCGCCGGGAGAACACCCCACTGGACCGGGTGACCGCGCTTCCGCTGGCCATCAAGATCCCCAAATTCTGGCTCGGGGCGGGCAGCTACGACCACCGCGACGTGGATGCGGCGCGGGCCTTCCAGCGGCAGGTCCTGACGCGCCAGCCGAACGTGGTGCTCGATATCGAGCAGGGCGGCTCACACACCATGACGACCTGGCGGGCCCTGGTCCCGCCGCTGCTGGAGTGGATGACGCCCAAGCTCGCCCAGGCGGCGTCGCACCCGGCACCGGTGAAGGCCGGGAACGGCACCACGTCACCGGTCAGGGACCACACCCGCGCCCGCGTCCGGCATGGTGGCGCCGTGGCCGGGGCGCCGGCCCCCCAGCCTTAACGGCGGTGCGGGGGCGCTGCCTGCTCCTCGGCGGCCGCCTGCGTCTTCGGGACGTCCTCCGGAAAGCCCGGCGAAGGCTAGGTCCGCCAGCCCGGGCGCACGCGGGGAAGCCCGGCGAAAGCCAGATCCGCCAGCCGCTGCAGGCGCGCCGCCGGGGCCGGATGGGTCGCGAGCAGAAGCCGCTGGCCGAAGGTCCAGCGCTCGGGATTGCCGAGCATGGCCGTGAGCTGGCTGATGCCGTCGGCGCAGCCCGCCGGGTCGCCGGTGAGCAGGACCGTCCGGGCGTCCGCGGCCCGCTCCTCGGCCCGGGCCGCGCGCAGGTTGACGAAGATGAGCACCCGCGACGTCAGGTACCAGACGGCCACCAGGAACGGCACGGTCTGGGCGCCCAGTCGGCCGGGCAGGCCGAGGAGGTCCTGGGCCGGGTCGTAGGCGCCGAGGGCGATGGCCGTGGCCAGCGACGCCTCCGATACCAGGATCACCCGGGCCAGCCGCAGCCAGGCGTCGTGGTGCAGCACGTGCGCTAGCTCGTGGGCCACGACGCCGCGCAGCTGCCTGCGGTCAAGCAGTTCCAGCAGCGGCGGGGCGACCACGATCATCGGATGGGCCATCATCCCGTCGACCGCGAGCGCGTTAGCGGGTGCATCCCTGGCCCGCCAGCCCACCACCGCGAGCGGCGGGCGCTTGCGTGGCGGGACCGTCAGCGTCTCCATCACGGCGGTCAGCTGCGGGGACGGCGGGAGCCGCCGGAACCGGGGCTGGCGCAGGCCGGCCAGGGCGGCGAGGGGAACCGCCGCGATCGTCACGACCGCGAAACCGGCCGGGCTGGCCTGCAGGCAGTAGGCGATGAGCATCATCGCGAGCGCGTACTGCAGCCAGCTGACGGCCACCACCCGCAGCCGCTCCCTGCCGCCCGCGCCCCGGGGGTAGAGGCCGGGAATCAGCGATCTCGCCTGGCGGCACCACGGCCGCCCGGGCAGGCCCGCCGCCGCGAGTACCGCCGCCATGATCATCAGCGCGGCGGCCACCGGGAGCCAGTCCCCCGAGGGCGCCAGGAGCTGCATGAAAGCGGCCCCGGCGGGTGTCAGCCCGATGACGGCCAGCAGCGACACCCGGATGACCTCAGTCACCCAGGTTGCCCGCCAGCGCAGCGTGAACGCCGTCTGCTGGGGCGTGCGCGGTCGCTGCTGGCCGGCGTCGCTGCTGGCCGGCCGCGGGTCACCGCGCCACCCGCCGGCCAGGCCGACCATGATCACGAGAGCGGCGACGGCCGCGGCGGCGACGGCGCCGAGCACCGCGCTGAGGGTCATGGAACCACCCGCCGCCTGCCCGCGGAGCCCGGTGGGGACAAAGCGGAACCCAGTTGGGACAAGATCGCGCTCATACTACGGTCTGTCGCTGCCCGGGACCCGGCATTGCCGCCAGGCCCGCGGCACCTGGTGGCCCCGCCGGCCATCGCTCCGCAACTTCGGCTGGCCGGGCGGGATATCAGGCTTGGCTGCGGCCAATGGCAACAGCCGTGTCTCGTTGATGCGGTTTTGTCCGGAGGGGTACATTCGGGAGAGTGAAGCCGGAGGTCATCGACGAGTCTTCCGAGGTCTCCGGCGATAATCGACGGGCCGCGCTGAGGCCCGGCTTCGAGCTGCCCGAGTCGAAATTCCACCCCCCGGCGGCCCGTCCCGGGATCGTCTCCCGGACGGCCCTGGTCGACCGGCTGGCCGCCGCCCAGGTACCGGTCATCACTGTGGTTGCCCCACCCGGCTACGGCAAGACCACGCTCATGGCCCAGTGGGCCGAACGGATCGGCCCGCGCGTCGCCTGGGTCTCCTGCGACGACGGGGACAACGACCCCGTCGTGCTGCTGAGCGCGCTCGCGGTTGCGCTGGACCGGATCGAGCCGGCCGACCCGGACATCTTCTGGGCACTGGCCTCCTCGGGCGCCGGCATCACGGTGGTCCCCCGGTTCGTGTCCGCCATCGCCGCGATGGAGCGGCCCGTCACCGTGCTGCTCGACCATGCGGAGGCGGTGACGAACAAGCAGTGCCTGCACGCGCTCGCCGAGCTTGTCCTGCACCTCCCGCCCGGCTGGCGGTTCGCGCTCGCCTCCCGCGCCAACGTGCCGCTGCCAGCGGCGCGCCTGCGCGCCCAGGGCGGGATCGTGGAGATCGGCCCCCAGGACCTGGCGATGGGACCGCTGGAGGCGGCCCTGTTGCTCAAGGGCGCGGGCGCCAACGTCGACGAGGCGAGCATCGATGATCTGCTGCAGCGGACCGAGGGATGGCCGGCCGGCCTGTACATCGCCGCGCTGGCCATGAAGTCGGGGACCAGGCAGGACGAGGTCGGCTTCACGTTCACCGGCGACGACATCTTCATGGGCGACTACCTGCGCTCAGAGCTCCTCGACCGGGTCTCCGGCGCGGAGGCGTCCTTCCTCACCCGCACGTCGGTCCTGGACCGCATGTGCGGCCCCCTGTGCGACGCCATCCTGGGCGAGAAGGGGTCCGGGCGCGTACTCGAGCAGATGGAGAGCCGGAACCTGCTGGTGGTCCCGCTCGACCGCCGCCGCGAGTGGTACCGCTACCACCACCTGCTCCGGGAGCTGCTGCAGGCGGAACTCCAGCGGCGGGAGCCCGACCTGGTCGCCGATCTCCATTTCCGCGCGGCCGCGTGGTTCGAGGCGAACGAGATGCCGGAGGCCGCGATCGAGCATGCCCAGGCGGCCGGGGACTACGACCGGGTGGCCCGCCTGGTCCTGGAACTCCAGCAGCCCGTCTGGGCCAGCGGGCGCGTCGCGACGGTACTGCGCTGGATGGAGTGGCTCAGTGATGTGACGGCAGCCGAGCACTTCGGCGCGATCGCCACGCACGGTTCCCTCATCTTCGCGCTGCTCGGCCGGCCGAGCGAGGCCGAGCGCTGGGCGGCGGCCGTCGAACGCGCCCCCCCGTCGGGGATCCTCCCCGACGGGAGCACGATGGAAGGCACGCTGGCCTACCTGCGCGCGATCTTGTGCCGCAACGGCATCGACCAGATGCGGCGCGATGCGCAGATGGCCCGGGACGGGCTGAGCCCATCGAGCCCGTACCAGGTGACGATGCTGTACACCGAGGGCGTTTCCCACCTCCTGCAGCGTGACCCGGCCCGGGCCGGCCCCATACTGGCCCGCGCCAGCGCCGCCGCCGCCGCGGCCGGCTCCCTGCCCCTGGCCGCCCTCATCCTCGCCGAGCAGTGCAACGTGGCCGCCGGGTCCGGCGACTGGGCGGAGGTCACGGCGCTGGCGGAGCGCGCGGTCACGATCGTCGAGGACGGGCGTCTCGGCGACTACTGGACCAGCGCCCTCGTCTACGCCTGGGCCACCCGGGCCGCGCTGCACAGCAAGGACGTAGCCCAAGCGCGCTTCTACCTGGGGCGCGCCTCCCGGCTCCGGCCCCTGCTCACCTACGTGCTGCCCGTCGTTTCGGTCCAGTCGCTGCTGGAGATGGCGCGCTCCTACCTGACGCTCGCCGACCCCGGCGGCGCGGCAGCGGTCCTGGCGCAGGCCCACGACATCCTCCAGCAACGGCCGGACCTCGGCGTCCTCGCCGAACAGGCCAGCGAGCTGCAGTCCAGGCTGGCCACGATCAAGGCGGGCGCCGCCGGGGCGTCGTCGCTCACGGCGGCCGAGCTGAGGTTGCTGCCGCTGCTCTCCACGCATCTGTCGTTCCGGGAGATTGGCGAGCGGCTGTTCGTCTCCTCACACACGGTAAAGACTCAGGCGTATTCCGCGTACCGGAAGCTCGGGGTCTCCTCCCGCAGCGAGGCGGTGGCCCGCGCGCGCGAACTCGGCCTGGATGCGCTCTAGGCTCACCCTCCCCGAACGTAGGCTGAACAGCTGGCAAACGACCAGCTCAGGGGTTGCGTGGAGGCCTTGACCCGCGAAAGGTTCGATTTCATACCAATCGTATGATGCGCGGCCGGGCCCGCAGGCACTTAGGTGGGTGATGAGGGCGAGGGCGCCCTCCACGGCGGCCGGGCAACGGGGCCCAGCCGGCGTTGGTGATGTGTGATCTCCTGCGGCACGCGGCCATCAGGACGCCAGCCGGGAGAGATGCGGAGAGGTCCCGATGGCGACCTATGCTGCCGAGCAGGTGGCGCCCCCCACCGGACGGACAGCCGCTTCCGCCGGCATTCCGATCCTGACATCCAAGATCACGGTGCCGGGCGTGCCGGACTGGACGGTGCCGCGGCCGCGGATCACCAAGCTGATCGCCGACGGCACGCGGTGCCCGCTGACCGTTGTCACCGGCCCCCCCGGTGCGGGTAAGACGATGGCCCTGGCGCTGTGGGCGGCGGCGGAATCGGGGCCGGTGGCCTGGGTTTCCCTGGACGACTACGACAACCAGCCGGGGGTCTTCTGGGCCTACGTGGCCGCGGCGCTACGCCGCTGCGGTGCGGCCATGCCGAGGGCGCTGTCTGCCGCCGCGCGGGGGCGGGCGGCAGACCATGCGTTCCTGCCGCGGCTCGCGTCGGCGCTGGCGGCCCAGAACCCGCCGGTGACGCTGGTCATCGACGACCTCCACCTGCTGACCGAGCCGGCGGTGCGCGATGAGCTTGACTTCGTGCTACGGAACGTGGGACCTGGCCTGCGCGTGGTGATCTCCGCCCGGGCGGACCCGCTGCTGCCGCTGCACCGCTACCGGCTGGCCGGCGATCTGGCCGAGGTCCGGGCCGGCGACCTCGCGTTCAGCACCGCCGAGGCCGGCCTGCTCATGGCCCAGCATGGCTGCGCGCTGTCGGCCGAGTCGCTGGAGTGCCTCACGCGGCGGACGGAGGGCTGGGCGGCCGGCCTCCGCCTTGCCGCCATCTCCATGGACTCTCATCCCGACCCCGACCAGTTCGTCAAGGAGCTGATAACCGAGGACAGCGCCCTGACCGGCTACCTCCTCGAAGAGGTTCTCAGCACCCAGCCGCCCGAGGTGCGGGACGTCCTGCTCAGCACGTCCATCCTGGAGCAGGTCAGCGTCGAGGCCGCCAGCGAGCTGACCGGCGACGAGCGGGCCGGTGCGATCCTGTCGGCCGTCGCGCACGCGAATGCGTTCATCCAGCCGGCCGGGGACGGGTGGTACCGCTACCAGACGCTGTTCGCCGAGGTGCTGCGGCTCAAGCTGCGGCACGAGCACCCGGGCCGGATCACCGTCCTGCACCGGCGGGCGGCCCGGTGGTACGAGCGGAACGGCTCGCTCCCCGACGCCGTGCGGCACGCTGCCCAGGCCGCTGACTGGCCGCTCGCCGCCAGCATGGTCATCGGCGGGCTGGCGATCAACGAGATCATCGAGCCGCGCGGCGGCCGGTCCCTGGCCGCCGAGTTCGTGGGCATGCCGCACAGCGATGCCTGGCCCACGCCGCAGCCGTACCTGATCTCCGCCGCGGCCGCGCTGGCCGCGGGCCGGCCCGAATCCGCTGCCGCTGCGCTGGACGCCGCGGAAGGCATTCTTGAGCGCTCGCCCGCCGGCCAGGAGGCCGCCGTCCGGCTGGCCGCCGCGGTGATCCGCCTCGCCGCCGCCCGCCGCACCGGGGATCTGCCGACGGCGGCGGCGGCCGCTTCCCGGGCCAGGAGGCTCGTCAGCGAGGTGGCGGGCGCGCCGGGTGAGCATGATGGCAAGCCCGTCCGGCACCGGCAGATCCAGGCGCGGGTGCTGGCCGACTGCGCCGCCGTCGAGCTGTGGTCGGGCCATCTCGATGAGGCGGCCCGGGTCCTCGAGCCGGCGGTGGCTGCCGCGGCCGCTCCGGGCGGGGAGCACGAGCGGGCCGCCTGCCTCGGGCAGCTTGCGCTGGTGGAGGCCTTGCGCGGCCGGCTGCGCCGGGCGGTGAAGCTGGCGACCGAGGCGACGGCGGCCTCCGCCGCCGACGAGCAGCAGCCCTTGGCCCAGCGGCCGCCCTCCGCCCAGCAGCAGATCCCGGCCCAGCACCAGGCGCCGGCGGCGCTGGCCGCACTGGCCTGGGTGCACCTGGAGCGGGGTGAGCTGCGCGAGGCGCGCGGCCGCCTCCGGCAGGTGGATGCCGCGCTCGGCGTCAGCCCCGACAAGCTGATCGGGGCGGTGGCCTGCCTGATGGTGGCGTGGGCCGGGCTGGCCGAGGGGCGCGCCGACGTGGCCACACAGTTCGTGGCGCGGGCAAGGTCGGGATGGTCCGTCCCGGCCTGGCTCGGGCAAGGGCTGAGCCTGGCCGAGTCGCGGGCGTGCGTGGCGGCCGGCGACACCCGGGCCGCGCTGGCCGCCGCCGAGCGGCTCGGCCGCGATGCCCCGCTGGCGGCGGCGGTCGCGCTCGCGCACGCCCGGGCGGTCGCCGGGGACGGCGCGGACGCACGGCGCGCGCTGGCGCCTGCGCTGGCGGCCGGCGGCGAGGCGCCCGACCGGGTGCGCCTGCAGGCATGGCTGGTTGACGCCCGGCTCAGCTACGGCAGCGGCGACGGTACGCGGGGGCGCCGGTCACTGACGTCGGCGCTGCGGCTGGCCGAACGTGAGGAAATCAGGCTGCCGTTCGTCATGGAGCGTGGCTGGATCGGGCCGCTGCTGCGGCGTGATCCTGAGCTGGCGCGCACCCACCGGCGCCTGTTCACACCGGCCCTGCGCGAGGATCACCCCGCCGCCCCGCCGGGTGCACCGGAACGGGCCACCATGGCGGCCGTCGAGCCGCTCACCGAGCGCGAGCGGGAAGTGCTCCGGCACGTGTCAGGCATGCTGAACACCGCTGAGGTCGCCAGCGAGATGTACATCTCCGTCAACACGGTCAAGTCGCATCTCAAGAGCATCTACCGCAAGCTGGCGGCGGGTCACCGCGGCGAGGCGGTCCGCCGGGCCCGGCAGCTCGAGCTGATCTGACCCCAGCGGATCATCCGGCCGGCACCGACGCTGGCCCCGCCGGCGACCGGAAGCCCGAGCGCGGGGTCACGCCGGGCCCGCTCATGATCGGAAGGTCCGAGCGGGATCACATCCAGGCCCGCCTGCAACCGGGACGCCTGGGCGGGTCACGCGCCGCCGGTGATCGCGGTCACCTCGTCGGGGCTCAGCTCGATCGAGGCGGCCGCGATGTTGGCCTCGGCGTGCCCGGGCGATCCGGTGCCGGGGATCGGCAGCATCTGCGGCGATCTCGCCAGCAGCCAGGCCAGCACGATCTGCCGCGGGCTGGCGCCATGCCGCTTGGCCGCCTCGGCCACCGCCGGATTGCTCTCGGCCTGCTGGATCGGCGCCCAGGGCAAGAACGCGATCCGCTCCTGCTCGCAGGTGTCCACCATCGACTCCGACCCGCGGTCGGCCGCGTTGTACCGGTTCTGCACCGAGACGACCGGGGTGATCTGCTGCGCCGCCCGCAACTGGGCCTCGGACACGTTCGAGATCCCGATGTGCCGGATCTTTCCCTCGGCCTTGAGCTGCACGAGCGTCCCCAGCGAATCGGCCAGCGGCACGCGCCGGTCGGGCCGGTGGAACTGGTACAGCGGGATCTGGTCCAGCCGGAGCCGGCGCAGGCTGCCCTCACACGCCGCACGCAGGTGCTCGGGCCGGCCGTCCGCGTCCCACCGGCCCGGGCCCGGCCGCACCAGGCCACCTTTAGTGGCGATGACGAGATCCTCGGGATACGGGTACAGGGTCTCGGCGATCAGGCGTTCGCTGACCTCCGGGCCGTAGGAATCGGCGGTGTCGATGAAGTTGACCCCGAGCTCGACCACCCGCCGCAGCGTCGCCTTGGCCTGTCCCTCGTCCGGCGGTTCCCCCCAGATGCCGTTGCCGGTGATCCGCATCGCGCCGAAGCCCATCCGCCGCACCACCAGGTCGCCGCCGATCTCGATGGTGCCCGCCACCGCGCCGGCCGGACTGGTCATAGGTAGCCTCCCGAACGTCTTTACCAGCTCCCGCCACGCAGCCTAAGACGCCGGCCCCACCTGCCGTCCCGGCGGGCCGGCCGCGGCTGGCGCATCGGGCCCTCCTGTCAGGAACCCAGCAGGCCACCGGGGTCATGCACGGCCCGGCCGCCGACCATGGTGAAGGCCGGTGAGAGCTTGGCCAGGTCGTCCGGGCCAGCCGTGAGTGGGTCGAGCGGGTAGGCGACCAGGTCGGCGAGCTTGCCCGGGGTGACGCTGCCCAGCCGGTCCGAGTCGCCGTTCAGTTCGGCCGTACCCAGCGTGTACAGGCGGAGCGCCGTGGCGACGTCGATGGCGTGCTCGGGGCCCTGGACGCCGGCCGACTTGGTGCCCCGGGTGACCATGCCCCACACGCTCGTCATCGGGTTGAGCGGTCGCACGATGTCGGTCCCGGCGGCCAGGGCCGCCCCGAGCGCCAGCCACTCGTCGAGCGGGCTGACCTGCCGGGTGCGCTCGGGGCCCCAGGTGACCAGCATCTCGCGGCCCATGTTCCACAGCAGCGCGTGCTGCACGGTGATCCCGAAGCCGCCCCGGACCGCGCGCTCGCGCTGGGCCGGGTCGCTGAGCAGGGCGTGCTCGATGACCAGGGTCCACGGGGGCAGTTGGCCGGTCGTGGCGACGACGCCCTCGTACACGTCCAGCAGGGTCCGGACCGCGCGGTCGCCCGCCGCGTGCGTGCCCACCCTCAGGCCGCGCCGGACGGCCTCGGTGCACACCCGGGTCATCGCCGCCGGGTCCCAGTTCAGGTGGCCGGAGTTGGCGGGATCGCTGGCGTAGGGCTGCTCGAGCGCGGCGCCCTCCACGCCGCCGTCCAGGACGAACTTCAGGCCCCAGATCCGGAGCCAGTCGTCGCCGAAGCCGCTCGCGACGCCGAGGCCGTCGATGAGCGCGAGCGCCTCGTCCGCCGTCAGCTCGGCGCCGACCCTGATCATCGGCCGGGCCCGGACGTTCAGCCGCCCACGGCGCCAGGCGTCCTGGTAGGCGAGCAGCTCGTCGAGGTTGATCATCGCCTCCCGGATGGTGCCGACCCCGACGGCCGCGTAGGCGGCGGATGCCGTCCCAAGCGCACCGGCCAGCTCAGCCCGGGACGTCTTGGGCGCGAACGCCGCGACCTGGTAGACGGCCCCGCCCTCCAGCAGCCCACTCGGGCTGCCATCGGGCAGCCGGCCGATGGTGCCGCCCTTCGGGTCGGGGGTGCCGGGGCCGACCCCGGCCGCCCGCAGCGCGGCCGAGCTGGCCACGGCCAGATGCCCGCCGCGGCGGGCGAAGACGGGATGATCCGGTGCCGCGGCGTCGAGCTCGGCCCCGGTCGGCATCCGGTTCTCGGCCAGGTTCGACTCGTTCCAGCCGATCGAGGTGAGGATCCACTTCCCCGGCGGGGCAGCGCGGGCCGCGTCGCGGACCATGGCGGTGAACTCGGCGATGGAGCGGGCCGTGTCCACGGGGATCAGCATCGTGTTGCGGCTGGCCTCCATCAGGTGCTCGTGTGAGTCGGCGAAGGCCGGCAGCACGGTGAGATCACCGGCATTCACCACCGCGGTGCCGCCACCGGCCAGGTCATCCAGCCCGCCCGGCTCCGGCGACACCGCGACGATCTCCGGGCCACGTATGCCCACCGAGCGGTAGGTCTGGCCGGTCATCGAATGGATCGTTCCCGCCTTGATCAGGTAGTCGAGCCTTAGCGGCTCAGCAGGTTCGCGTGTCATTCCCCGGCACCCCCCTGGTGGATCGGAGCCGCGGCTCGGCCGCGCTGCGCGGCCGCCGGCCCGGCGGCCGCGTCCGCCGATGCGGCGGCCGGTACTGAATGCAGATGAGCGGCCGTGTCTGGCGACGCCCGGTGCGGGACTGGCCGCGGCGCCCGTCCGCTGCCCGCGGCCGCCGCGATGTGCTGCGCGACGCGGGCGGCATCGGCGGCGACGCCGTAGAGGATCCCGGAGCCGCGGGTCGACAGCCACGGGTAGCCGGCGACGTACAGGCCGGGGAAGGCCGTGATGCCACGCCTGTGCGCCGGGCTGCCATCGGGCCCGAGCACGGGCACGCGAAGCCAGCCGGTGTCGGGTCCGAAGCCCGTGCACCAGATCACGGCGGCGATTCGTTCTGCCCGCATGCTGAGCGTTTCCGGTGACCTGCCGGCCAGGGGTTGCTGCAGCTCGGCCGGGTCGATGTCGGGCGGCGGGGCGACGATGCCGGTCCGGGCCACATACTCATCGACGGCGCGCCTGAACTGCGCGGCGCGGTGGTCGGCGTAGGCAATGTTCCCCGGCAGGTCCGGCCCGAACCCGAGCATCCCCGCCTCGGCGCCGGCCAGCCGGCCAAGCAGCCGTACCCCGTCCCGGGCGAGCTGGGCGTAGGAGATCGTGTGCCCGCCCGCGCCTCCGGACAGCATCGGATGCGGCTCGCGGAACTCGGCGGGATCGGTCACCGCCTCGGTTGGCTGGTCATAGAGCCCGAGCTCGACCGTCCACTCGTGCACGTCCCGTCCCCGGTACCGGCGGGGTACCCGGGGCACCCGGCTGGTGGCGAGGAGCACATCGCGGCCCGAGGTGGCCAGTTCGTCGGCGATCTGCGCGCCCGACTGCCCGCTCCCCACCACGAGCACGGCCCCCGGGGGCAGGGCCGCCGGGCTGCGGTAATGCCCGGCGTCTGACTGGTGGATCCCGGCCGGGAGCTGGGAGGCCAGCCCGGGAATGATGGGGCAGCGCTGGCCGCCGCCCGCGACCACCACGGCGCGGGCGGCGATCGTCCCCGCGCTGGTGATTACCTGGTAGCCACCGCTGCCGGCCGCGACCGAGACGACTTCGATGCCGGCCCGGACGGGGAGCCCGCGGGCGAACCGTTCCAGCATGGCGACCACGCTAGAGGTGGGGAGGAAGTCCCCGGCGGTGCCCACCGCCAGGCCGCAGCCGGGCAGCCGGGTCATCCAGTTCGGCGTGACCAGCGTGAACGAGTCCCACCGCCTCGACCGCCAGCTTTCCGCGATCTCGTCACGCTCCAGCACGATGTGCTCGGTCCCGTACGCCCGCAGGTAATAGCTGACCGCCAGCCCCGCCTGGCCGGCGCCGACCACCACCACGTCGATGTGATCCGCCGCCCGGTTCACCATGGCACCTCCTTCGCGCGCCACCAGTGCTCCCGCGCACGGCACCGGTGCCCTCCACCGAGCGCGCCGGGCCGCCGGCGCTCCAACCGATGCTGCACCGGTGGGCGGCCGGAAACACCCGCCATGTGGCCAGGGTTGGCCGGCCTCGCCCGCCGGTCCCGGCACGCATGCGGCGCATGTTGCGGAGCGGTACCGGGGCGCCCAGACTGGGCGTGTGACGCAAGGCTGGGCTCAGGCCGGGCCGATCACGCTGGTAGGGCGCGAGCCTGAGCTGAAGAGGCTGGGCGCCGCATCCCAGGCCGCCCGGGCGGGCCGGGGAAGGATAGTCCTGATCTCCGGCGAGCCGGGCATCGGTAAGTCGGCGATCCTCGCGTCAGTGGCGGGCCGGGCGGCGGCCGGCGGAGCGCGGATCGCCGCCGGCGCCGCCGAGGAACTCGAGCAGCGGGTGCCGTTCGCGGCGATCTCGGACTGCCTGGGACTCAGTGCTGCCGCCGACCGGCGCGCCGCGGAGATCTCTGCGCTGCTCCGGGGCACGCACCGGCCCACCGGCGGCACCTTCTCGGCCGCGGACGCCGAGTTCCTCGTCACCGAAGCGATCCTGGGGCTGGTCGACGGGTGGTGCGCGGCGGCCGCCGTCATGCTGGCCGTCGATGACCTGCAGTGGGCGGATCGGGAGAGCCTGCTGGTGCTGCACCGGCTCGGCCGGGTGGCGGGCCAGCTGCCGCTGCTGCTGGCGGCCACCCGCCGGTCCGGCGCCGGGGGGGCCGACCTGGAGCGGCTGGTGCGCAGCTGGGAGGCCCGTGGCGCGGAGCTGATCACGCTCGGCCCGCTTGATGAGCCATCGGTCGCCAGCCTGACGGGCCAGGTGGTCGGCGCCGAGCCGACGGCCGGGCTGCTGGGGATGGTCGCCGCGGCCGCCGGCAACCCGCTGTATGTGATCGAGCTGGCCCGCGCGCTGGCGGATGACGGGCCGCCAGGAACGCGGGCCCGGGCCGCCGGGACCAGCCCCGGCGTCACGGTCGGCGCAGTGGGCGCGGTGGGCGCGGGGGCGGTGCCTGAGTCGCTGATCATAGTGGTGACCCGCCGGCTGTCCGGGCTGTCGCCGAAGGCCCGCGAGATCCTCCCGGTGGCCGCGGTCCTCGGCCCGGGCTTCACCGTCGCCGAGCTGTCCGCCGTCCTGGCCGTGCCGGCGCTGCAGCTGCTGGGCGTCGTCCAGGAGGCGATCGCCGCCGGGGTCCTGGCCGCCGAGGCCGACCGGCTGGTATTCCGGCACGAGGTGATCCGCCAGGCCCTGTACGAGAGCATGCCCGCGTCCGCCCGCAACGCGCTGCACCTGCAGGCCGGGCAGGCGCTCGCGGCGACCGGGGCGCCGGTGGAGCGGGCCGCCCAGCACCTGCTCGCCGGGATGACCGTGGACGCCCAGACCCTGGCGTGGCTGGCCGGGTCGGCCGACCGGCTCAGCGCGCGGGCCCCCGGCCTGGCGGCCGACCTGCTGGGCCGCGTCTTCGCCCAGGCCGACCCGGTCGGCGCCCAGGCCGGCCCGCTCCGGCTCGCCCTGGCGGTGTCGCTGCAGCGGGCGGGCCGCTTCGCCGACGCCGAGGCGGCCGCCACGGAAGCGCTGGCCGCCAGCCGGACGGGGGAGCCCAGCGGCCGGCTGCGGTGGGTGCTGGCTCAGTCCTGCCTCAGCCAGGGCCACACTCCCGCGGCGCTGGCCGAGGCGGAACGCGCGCTGGCGGCCGGCGACCTCACCCGGGCCGAGCGGGCACGGTTTCACGGCCTGGCCGCGCAGTGCGTGCATGTCATGTCCACCACCGGGTCCGGGCCGCGGATGCTGGCCTCTCAGCGAGCCCGCGACGAGGCCCTGGCCAGCGGCGACGCTTACGCGATGGCCTACGGGCTGCAGGCCGTCGCCGGC
>DATINY010000105.1:0-4279 GCA_035473755.1 Streptosporangiaceae bacterium | reverse complement strand
GTCCGGCATATCGCCTCCAGCTAGCCCTACACCAGCCACGCCGGCGGGGGGCTGTCGCTGCGCGACAACGCCGATGAGGTCACGCAGCGGCTGTCGGCCGAGATCGCGGACCGGGTCAGGTCGGCCGGGGTGGTGGTGGTGGAGTCGCGGCTGACCCGGCTGTCGTATGCCGCCGAGATCGCGCAGGCCATGCTGCGCCAGCAGCAGGCCAACGCGGTGGTCGGCGCACGGACGCGGATCGTCGAGGGCGCGGTCGGCATGGTGCAGCTGGCCCTGCAGCGGCTCGAGGACGAGGGTGTGGTCGAGCTGGATGAGGAGCGCAAGGCGGCCATGGTGTCGAACCTGCTGGTCGTGCTGTGCAGCGAGCAGGCCACCCAGCAGGTCGTGAACACCGGCTCCCTGTACCAGTGAGGCAGGGCGCGGTTACGACGTGAATGAGCGTAAGAGCCTGCTGCTGCGCCTGGATCCGGCGGTCCATGATGCCCTGGCCCGGTGGGCCGCCGACGAGCTGCGCAGCACCAACGCCCAGATCGAGTTTCTCCTGCGCCAGGCGCTGGCCGACGCCGGCCGGCTGCCGGGGCGGGTGGGGGAGATGCGCAAGCCGGGCCGGCCACCGCGCCACACCCGCCCTGGCTAGTGGCTGAACATGGCGGCACGTAGCACGGATGCCGGGCGCCACGGGACGGGGCGGCCGGGCGGCCCGCACCAGCTTGGGGGGACTCGGGGGCCTGGTACGGGCCGCGTCTGCCTGCGATCGGTGCCCCCGCCGGGCGGGGCGCATGAGGGCGGCGGCACCTGCACCCACGATAGCTGCGGTGACGGCGAGGACGGCCCGCGGAAAGCCCCCCGGAGCGCTGGCCGGGCATTCTCCACATGACCTCCATGTGTTCTCCAACTGGCCTTTACTCCGGCGGGCTCAGGTGGGTTGATCCGCCCGGGGCAGCGGCGGGGAGTGTGAAGCCCAGCGATGGAGCCGGTCCTGGGCCTCCAGAAAGCTCGTGGGGGGGCGCCGCCGCTGTCACCGGCGGTGTGTGGTCGGCTCCGGCCGCAGCTGGCGGCAGACGCGCTGGCGGGTAGCCGTAGGCCGGCTGGGACCGTGGGCAACCGGCCGGGGGGTTGGGCGGGGCGGGGGCGCCGGGCCCGGCCCGGTGAGGCCTCCGCTGGCCTGGAGGCGCGAGCATCAGCGGCGCGGGAACGCGCGGC
Organism: Streptosporangiaceae bacterium; assembly: GCA_035473755.1. Classification (GTDB taxonomy): domain Bacteria; phylum Actinomycetota; class Actinomycetes; order Streptosporangiales; family Streptosporangiaceae; genus UBA9676. The sequence goes on along the minus strand of DATINY010000105.1, from coordinate 3,076 downwards.
GATCGCGACAGCCAGGGCCGGTTGGGACAGGGCGGCGCGGGAGGGACCAAGCAAGGCGGCCGGGGCGAGGCGGCCTTGCCGTGGGTCCAGTGCTGACCCACGCTGCATCAGCGCCTGTCGTGGTGTAGAGTTCGAACAGTTATTCGCTTTATATCGCTTGGCCAGCGGAGGAGCGCGGCTGCATGGTGCGCTACACGTCTGGCGGGGGCGGAGTGCACGATGATCATTAGATTGACGGGAACACAATGCCGCTACAGAACGTTACCTTCCGGCGTGAGTCGGCCCGGCGCCGGCCCAGCCGGCCCCGGCGGCCTGCCCCTGTCGAATCGTCCCAGGTCAGCATGGGTGTTCGAAGCGTGTTCGGAGTAGCCACAGCGCGTCATCGCAGGTCGGTGGCCGAATTGTCACATGTTGCAGGTGCCAAAGGACTCCCCGATCAGCCTTTTATGACGCAGAATGGTCCACGGACGGACATGGAGAGCGCGCATCTCTGCGCGTGCGCGGGAGCCCGGGGGCGGAGGTGCGATGGGTCGTAGGTCAACCGTCGATCGCAGTCCGCAATCAGACCTATACAGCGCGGACTACGTTGCGGGGACCGGGGACCTGGCGCAGGGCGGCGGGCAGAAGGACCGCACCGTTTCGGGCTGGCGTGGCGCTGGCGGGCGCTGGCTGGTCTGGGTCTTCCGGGTCGTGGTCTGGCTCGTGCTCCTCCTCATCGGTTACCGCGGTGTGACCGCGATCATGACGGGAGAGACGACCAGCGGCGGCGCTTCCGCGCCCGCGGCCACCCCCAGCACTGCCTTTCCCTCGGCGCTGGCGGGCGCCTACGCGCTGCAGTTCGGACAGGTGTACCTGAACGCGGATCCTGCCACCGCCAACCAGCGTGCCAGCGAACTGGCCACGTTCCTGCCGGCGGGGGCCGATTCCCAGGCCGGCTGGAACGGGAACGGATCGCTGGCGCTGCAATCGGAGCAGGTCGCCGACGTCGCCGTGAAGGACGCCAATCACGCGGTGGTGACGCTGCTGGCGCGGGTCAACGGGAACCTGATGGAGCTGGGCGTGCCGGTCTACTACGCCGGTGGGGCGCTGGCCGTTTCCGGCGAGCCGGCCTGGCTCCCGGCGCCGGCCAAGGCCGCGGTGCCCACGCCCACCCCGCCCAGTTCCGACACGGCCTCGCAGGAGGAGCTGGCCAAACAACTGCCGGCCTTCTTCCAGGCTTATGCCAGCGGTGACCAGGCCACGCTTGGCCGTTTCCTGGCCCCCGGCACGACCGTGACCGGCCTGAACGGGCAATTGACCTTCGGTTCGCTGGCCGGGGTCACCGTCCCGGCCGGCGGGGACACCCGCCAGGTCATCGCCACGGTGGAGTGGAATGTCCCCGGGCAGGCCAGCTCGGGCACGGCATCGCCGCCGGCCCAGCTGGAGATGAGTTACGCATTGACGATCGTGAACAAGGGCGGGACCTGGTACATCAGCGCGATCGGCCCGTCGTTCCAGACCGCGGGGTCGTCGTGAGCATGACCCGGCTGCTGGGGCCACCCGCACCTCTGCAAGCCCCCATACCCCGGAGTAGAAGGCGATGTTTTTCAATTCACTGACCGCGGTGGCTCCCGCGGCGCTGAGCACCTCCGGTCTCGTCTCCTATCTGCAGGGCCTGTTCGGGCCCCTGTTCCTCGGGATCGTCGGGATTGTGGCGCTCTTCTTCCTGTTCACACGGGAGATCATCCGGTTCGTGCAGTTCATGGTGCTTGCTGTCGCGATCGCCGTGGTCTTCTACACCCCGAGCATCGTGCAAACCCTGGCCCAGGGCATAGCGAAGGCCCTGGGCGTCGGCGGCTGACCCCGGCTTCAACGGAAGGGAGAAACGACTGGTGGAGCTGCCCACCTATACCAGCATCTGGCGGATCGAGAAGCGGCTGTACAAGCTCTACGACTTCCGGCTCCCGATGCCCCTTCCGGTGGGCCAGATTGCCGTTTTCACGGCCATCACCGTGCCGTACGTGATCCTCCTCACGCTGTTCGGGCTCCCCTTCAGTCACACCCTGTTCTGGCTGTATGTGCTGCCACCAGGTGTCCTCACCTGGCTGGCCACCCGGCCGGTCCTGGAAAGCAAGCGCCTGCCGGAACTGATCATTTCCCAGGTGCGCTATATCGGCGAGCCGTCCGCCTGGTGCCGGATGACGCCCCACGTCGAGAAGGACGAGATGATCGTGACCGGGCGGGTCTGGCGGCGCAGCGAGCCCCAGCCGGCCGTCGAAGCGCCCGCCCTGCCCTCCAGGCCGACCGTGCCTGCCGTCGAACCGGCCGCCGTCCCCGCCGTCGCCCGGCCAGGCGAAAGGGCGCGCCGGCGTCCGGCTCCTGCGGCCGAGCCCGGCCAGGTGCGGGTTCCGGCCGCCGAAGGGCCAGGCCGGGACGCCGGTGCGGCGCTGGGCGCCGGGAAACCGGCGCACGTCCGGGCAGCTGGGGCCGCGCGCGGCGGTACGAATGGTCACGGCGGTACTAACGGTCACGGGTCCGTGCCCGCCGCGTTTGGCGCCTCCGGGCGCAGCGCGCCGCCCGCCCCGGCACCGGCCAAGGCCCTGGCCCCCACCGTCCCTCCAGTGGCCTCGGGCGCCCCGGCGCCGGCCGTTCCTGCTTCCGCTGGTCCTGCTGCTCCGGCCAGCGCCCCGGCCGCCACCAGCGCGCCCCCACCGGCCAGCGCCCCCGCATCCGCGGGTGCTCCGGCCCCGGCCAGTACTCCGGCCGCCACCAGTGCCCCGGCTTCTGCCAGTCCTCCGGCCTCTGCCCCTCCGGCGCCGGCCGTTCCTGCTTCCGCCGGTCCTGCGGCACCTGCCAGCGCCCATGCACCGGCCGGCACCAAGGCGTCCGCCGGCTCTCCGCCATCCGATAGTGCTCCGGCCCCCGCTGAGTCTCTGGCATCCGCTGGTGCGCCGGCTCCGGCCAGTTCTGCGGCACCCGCTAGCGCCTCTGCACCGGTCGGCACCGAGGCGTCTGCCGGCTCTCCGCCATCCGATAGTGCTCCGGCCCCCGCTGAGTCTCTGGCATCCGCTGGTATGCCGGCTCCGGCTAGTCCTGC
>DATINY010000104.1:0-7470 GCA_035473755.1 Streptosporangiaceae bacterium | reverse complement strand
CAGGAGGGGCAAAACCTGAACCACTGCCCGCAGGGCGTCGGGGGCGGGGGGTCGGTTAGCGTGGGTTGTGATGCCGAGATCGGAGGGATGATCATGACGACTTCGGCTGGCACGACTCCGGCGCCGCAGTACGCGAGCCCGGTCGATTACGACACCTACGGGCCGTACGGGCCCGGCCGCGGCTTCGACCGCGGGCAGCAGTGGCGGCGGCCCCGCTACCGGTTCCAGGGCCGGATCACCGCGGACGGGTCGAGCGGGTTCCCGGCCGAGCCCGGGCGCTACCACCTCTACATCTCCTGGGGGTGCCCGTGGGCCCAGCGGACCGCGATCGTGCGCAAGCTGATGCGCCTGGATGACGTCGTCTCGCTGTCCTACGTGGATGACGTGCGGGACGCCCGCGGCTGGGCGTTCCGTGAGCGGCGCGGGCCCGACCCGGTCAACGGGTTCACGTTCCTCGCGCAGGCGTATGAGGCGACCGAGCCCGGCTACGACGGCCACGTCTCGGTGCCGGTGCTGTGGGACCGCGTGACCGGCAAGATCGTCAGCAACAACTTCCCCGACATCACGATCGACCTCGGCAGCGCGTTCGGGGCGTGGGCGGACGGGTCGGTCGAGCTGTACCCGGAGCCGCTGCGGGCGGAGATCGACGAGCTGAACGAGCGCGTCTACCAGACCGTCAACGACGGCCCCTACCGGGTCGCCGGGGCGGCCACCCAGGCCGACTATGAGCGGCTGCGGCAGGCCATGATCGCGACGCTGGAGGAACTCGACCGGCGCCTGGCCGGCCGCAGGCTGCTGTTCGGCAGCCGGATCACCGAGGCCGACATCCGGATGTGGCCGACCCTGGCCCGCTTCGACGCCGGCTATAACCCGATGGCCGGCGTCAGCGAGCGCCCGCTGACCGATTTCCCGAACCTGTGGGCCTACGCCCGCGACCTCTACCAGCGCCCGGCCTTCCGCGACACCACCGACTTCACCTCGTTCGGCGGCCTTACCCGCGGCCCCAAGCCGAGTTTTCTCAACGATGGCGCGTGGCGGATCAAGGTTGAGCCGCGGCTCGCCGACTGGGACACGCCCTCCGGGCGTGAGCGCCTGGGCTGACCGGGCGCGTGACCGGCCCGGCGGCGGGCGTGGCCTGGCCTGGCTGGCCTGGCCTGGCTGGGCTTGGCTGACTGGCGGGTGAGGACCGGCCCGCGTCAGCCGGCGGCCGGGTACCGTCAGGCGCCGGGAAGACCCGGCCTGGCCGGCCCGCCCGGCACGCCCCGCCTGCCCGGGTCGGCGGGCCTGCGCTTGACCTCGACGCCGCCCATCATGGCGAAACCGACGACCCGCAGGCGCGGACCTCCGGGCGCGCCCGGCCCGCTCGCCTGGTGGTCGAAGCCACCCATGAAGCCGATGCCGGAGACGTCCACGTCCATGTCCTCGGGCACGGTGATGCTGACGCCCCCCATCAGGCAGAACGCCCGGATCGTGACCTCGGCCGCGGTGAGCCTGGCGTGCCGGAGGTCGAGCTCGACGCCGCCCATGATGGCCACCGCGGTGTAGTCGGGCGGCACGAGCCAGGGCCCGGCTCGCTGGGCGCCGCTCAAGATCGCGACCGAGAACGAGGGTGCCGGGGTGCCCTCGGGGACCACGGGCGGCTGATAGCGCGGCGTGGCCGGTGCGGGGGCACGCACCCCCGCGTTCGGGAGGTCGCTGGTCAGCGCCTCCAGGTCGGCGAATGTCTTGGCCCCGTAGGCCCGGCCGATCCGCTCGTCGAGCTCCTCGAAGGTGATCCTGCCCTCGGCCGCCGCCCGGCGGAGCACCTCGGCGGTCTGGTCGCGGTCGGTGTCGGCGGCCCGCAGCTGCCGCGGGTCAGCGGGCGCGGGCTGATCGGTCATCGTCTCACCCTAGTGGGCCGCGCGGCCCGCCTGGCGGTCCTGTGACGGGGCCGGCGGACCAGGCGGTTCCGGCTGGCTGTCCCAGTGGCGGGTGAGTGGGTAGACGAACCACACCCCGGCGAACAGGCAGACGACGAAGACCCCGATGATCACCGCTGGTGCGCCGTGCGCGACGTAGCTGGCCACCAGCAGCACGGCGGCGGAGATGGTCAGGCCCACGGTGGCCAGTCCCAGGATGGCCATCACGTTGGCGGCCCCGACCAGGTGCCGCTTCAGATGGCGGCGGAACACCAGCCGGTGGTAGGCGACCGGACCGACCAGCAGCGCGGTGGCGACGGCGGCGAGCAGCAGCGTGGCGAGGTAGAGGGCGCGCTGGCCGGGCCCGAGCGCGGAGAACTTGCTGGTGAAGGGGAGGGCGAGCAGGTAACCGAAGATTATCTGGATGCCCAGCCCGGCTACCCGCAGCTCCTGGAGCAGGTCGGCCAGGTTCCGGTCGTCGCGCTCGGCCTCGGTCTCGCCGGGCCGGTAGCCGCCGGCCGTCTGCTGGTCACCGCTGTCCTGTGCGGGCATGACCCCGGATTACCCCGACCGGACCGGGCAAAACGGCGGCGTTCCGGGCGGAGGGCACCAGCTGCGGGCCGCCGGGATGCCGTGCGGCCACGGCCTGAGCGCGTTCCCGGCCAGCCCATCGGGCCAGGGCCGGCTGCCCTAACCCCGTCCCCGTCCGGCTGGATGGAACCTGCGGCGCCGCAGCGCGGCGAGCGCCGCGCCGGCCGCCACACCGGCGTCGGCCGCCGCACCGGCCAGCACGCGAGCGTGGCGGGTCAGCCACAGCTGCGCGCTGCGGGGCCGGCCAGCCGGGCGCTGCATTCGAGCATCAGCGCGTGCACGAAGGCCGGTGGCAGGTTGCCGCGCAGCTGCCGCTGCGGCACGTCATATTCCTCGGCGTACAGGACGTTTGGAGCCCGGCATGCCCGGTAGGGGAGTGGACGCAGGGGAACCGGCACGGCCGGGGCTGAATCGGCCCCGGCCGTGCTTACAACGGCAGTGCCAGCGCCGACGGGGAGCGGCGAGCGGCAGGGTCATGGTGGTCAGGCCGGACCAGGCGACCGTGGATGCGCAGCGGCCTGGGTAGTTGGCCGATCAGCTGGCCCGAGCCGGTATTGACGCGGGCGTGAAGGTTAATCACGGAGAGTGAATTCTCAGGTGCTCACGGTCACGGGCGCGCCGCTGAGCACGGGATCCGCGGCGGCCCGGGCGGCGGGACGCCCGGCGCGGTGCGGGCCGATGTTTAAGCGCTGTCCAGAGGGCACCAACCCCTCGTCCGTCGTTCCCCTGCATACGGAGGCAGTGATGACAACCGCCGCAGCCACCACACCTGGCGTGGCGCTGGCCGAGCGTGAAGACAGCGAGCTGCTCGCCTTGATACGGACACACACCGAAGACCATGAGCTGCAAGAGGCCGTGCGTGAGGTGCTCGTCACCCGCTACCAGTCCCTGGTCCGCGGCTGTGTACACCGCTACCGGGAGAGCCCCGAGCCGGTGGAAGACCTGATGCAGGCCGGATACGTCGGCCTGCTCAAGGCGATCAACAACTTCGATCCCGTGCTGGGACAGAACCTCGCCGCGTACGCGCAGCCGTGCGTCAGCGGCGAGATCAAGCGGCACTTCCGGGACAAGCGCTGGCAGATCCACGTCAAGCGGTCAGCACAGGAACTGCTGCTGCAGGTCCGCCGGGCGCGCGGCGAGCTCGCCCAGGAGCTGGGCCGCTCCCCCCGGGACGAGGAGATGGCGAGCCACCTGGGCGTGACCCTTGATGAACTGCGCGATGCCCAGCGGGCCGACATGGTCTTCCACTCGCATTCGCTGGACGCCCCGCTGTACGGCCAGGAGGACCCGGCAAGCCTCTCCGACCTGATCGGCGAGGAGGATCCGCAGGTCGAGCACACCCTCGACATGGAATCCGTGCTCACTCACTGGAACGACCTGCCGGAGCGCGAACAGCGGATCCTGACCATGCGCTTCTACGGCAACATGACCCAGGCGGAGATCGGCGACCGGCTCGGCATCTCTCAGATGCACGTCTCCCGGCTCCTCGCCCGCGCGCTGCGGTACCTGCGCGACTGCCTGCTCGGCGACGAGGAGGCAGTCGCGGCCACCCAGCCTGGCTGACCCGCAGCCGGGCAGCGCCCGCGGCCTCGCCGGCGACGTCCGTCCCAGGTTCCGGGGGTAGCGGCCCGGGGCCTGTGGGCGGCGTCACGGCCGGCGCGAGCCGCCCGGCCTACGAGCGGCCGGGTGGTTCGCCTACCCGCAGCGCCAGCATGGTGATGTCGTCCTGCACCCTGCCCTGGCAGAACTCCAGCGCCACTTCCTGGAGCCGGGCCAGGATCTGGCCCGGCGTCCGCCCGGCCAGGGCCCCGACCTCACCCGACAGCTGATCGTCAAAGTAACCCCGGCCCGGGCGGTGGGCGTCGGCGAGCCCATCGCTGTAGAAGATGAGGGTGTCGCCCGCGGACAGCTCGTGCTGCTCCAGCGCGGGCCCGGCGTCGGGGAAGATGCCCAGCGGCAGCCCGCCTCCCCCGAGCTGGCGCAGCTGTCCGTCGGGGCGCAGCAGCAGGGGAGCCGGATGACCGGCGCTGCCGAGCGCCACCTCCAGCGACCCGTCCCGCCACCGCAGGTGGGCCGTGCACGCGGTGATGAAGCGGCCGGTGAACTCCTCGGCCAGGATGATCTGGTTCGCGGTGCTGAGCACGTCGGCGGGATCGTGGGTGGAGTGCGCGACGGCCCGGATGGCGTGCCGGGCCGCGGCGCTCGCTGCGGCCACCCCCTCACCGCGCCCGCAGACGTCGCCGATGGCCACCCCCCAGCCCTCGGACGTGCGGTACACGTCGAAGAAATCCCCGCCGACCTCAGGGTTCTCGGTGGCGGCCAGGTGCGTGGTGGCGACCTCGACGCCGGGCACGCCGGGCAGGTCGCGGGGCAGCAGGCTGTACCGCAGTGCGTCAGCCACCTGGGTCTGCCGCCGCACCTTGCGGTCCATCGTGATCGCGAGCGCGAGCTGCTCGCCGATCTCCTCGACCAGCCCGAGATCGGCTATCTCGAAATGCCCCGCGCTGGGATGGCGGGCCAGGGTGAGCGCGCCGTAGCTGTGCCCGCCGTCCGACAGCGGGACGCTCAGCACCGACGTCGCGCCCAGCTGCATGAGCAGCGGGACACCGTCGGGGCTTTCGCCGAGGATGCCCGCATCGTCGGCGTGCGTGATGAGCTGCGAACTGCCGGTGTCATAGACCGTGTGCGGCAGGGAGCCCGGCTGCGGGTCCTGTCCCGCTACCATCCGGGCCAGCTCCGCGGCCGGCTGGTCATCGCCGCCCTCCACGTACTGCCGCCGGAGCCGCTGGCCCCTGGCCACGTCGACGATGACCCACGCCCCGAGTTCGCGGGCGAGCAGCCGGGCGCAGCGCTGCAGCGCCACGGTCTCGTTCAGCGGCGCGTTCTCCAGCAGCAGCCTGGCGGCCGCGGTCATCAGGTCCAGCCTGCGGGTCATGGCGGTGATGAGCGCGGAGGATGCGTCCGTGGCCGCCTCCGCCCGCGTGGCCTTCCCGTTGCCGGGAGAGGGCACATCCTTGGGCGCCGCTGGCCGCCCGGCCTTCTTGCGGGCGCCGGTCCTGGCCTGCCCGCCGGGTGCCGCCGGCGGGCCCACCTCCCGGACCGCGACGACGAGCTGGTCGGTGTCTCCCCGTGGCCGGGCCAGCCCGGCGGTGAGCTCGCATTCGGTGGTCCCGGTCCCGGTCAGCAGCTCGCACCGCACCTGCCTGGGTTTCCCGGTCCGGACGACCGCGGTCAGCAGGCTGTCCACGGCGGCACGCGAGGGCAGGTTCACGAACGCGGTGAAGGGCCGTCCGGTGGCGTAGCCGCTGCCGGTGCCCAGCAGCTCGCCGGCCGCCTGGTTCACCCGCCGGACGGCGCCGTCGCGTTCGACCAGGATCAGCGCCACCGGCGCCTCGTGGAAGAGCGCGCGCAGCAGGCGCCGTTCCGCGTGCAGCGCATCCAGGGCCGCATCGTCCGGCGGCCCTCCGCCGGCGCCGTCGTGGGCCGCCGCCAGCGCGTCGATCGCGGCGTCCAGCTCGGCCAGCGCCGCGTCCAGCGTCGGGCGCAGGCTGGCGTCACCCAGCCTGGCCGCCTGCCGGAGCGCGTCGCGGCGCGCCGCCAGGTCGGCGAGATCCTTCCGCGCCGATACGCTCCCCGCTGGGTCTGGCATCCGGTCAGCCCAGCCCCGACTGCCCCGAACTGATGATCTTGCTGGCGACCTCGGTGACCCTCATGTTGCCCTGCTGGGAGATCTGCCGCATCCGGTCGAGCGCCTCATCGGCGCTGCAGCCCAGCGCGTTCATCAGCATGCCTTTCGCCTGGTCCACCAGGGCCCGGGACTGGGTGGCGTCGCGGAACTGGAGCGCGGCCCGGCGGGCGTCGCCGAACTGGGACAGGTTGTCCACCAGCGCACCGCCGGCGGCGACGAGCAGCTCCGCCAGCGGCACCTGGCCGGGATCCAGCACCCGCGGCCTCGCCCCGAAGAGCGACAGGGTGACCGCCTCGGGACCGGGCTGGTGAGCCAGGGTCACCGAGCAGCGCACGCCGTGGGCCAGCGCCGCCTGGGCGTACTCGGGCCAGCGCTCCTCCTCCAGCGTGTCCGGGCAGTGGGCGGCCTCGCCGGTGGCCAGCGCGGTGGTCTCCGGCCCGCGGTGGGCCAGCACCTCGACCTCGGTCAGATGGGAGATGTCCGGGTGGGTGGCGGCCATGATCAGCGGTTCGCCGTCCCGCCAGAGCGTGGCGGTCGCGCCGGAGCAGGCGGGAACCCGCCGCGACGCGAGCGCGGCGAGCTCGCCCAGCGACCGTGAGCTCGACTTGTCCGCGATGCTCATCAGGTCAGCGGTCTCGCGAGCGAGGTCCGGGTTGGCCACCGCCACCTCCAGCGCGGGTGGGGGAACGCGACAGGCCAGCATAGAGCCACCCTCTCCATGCCAGAGCCACCCCCTCCATACTGCCACCAGGCGGGGTGCAAGGCATCGGCCCGCGGCATGCGGCCGGGAAGCACGCACCGCCGCTGCCTGCCGCGTGCGGAAACCGGGAGGCGATGTTTAGCGCCGCGTGGCCGGGGAAAAAGAACACTTGCGTGTCTACGACGCAGGCACACCTTCGCGCCCGTACGGCGTGAACGTCTGAGGTGTGCCCTTTTTGCTGGCCTCACGGTCTTCCTCACCGGCACTCCCAGCGTGATCGCGCCGATCCCCAACGGCAGCCCGTAGGAGGCTCGTGATGAGGATCGCTCTTGTTGCCTCGCAGTCCAGCTCGCCCCGCCCGCAGGACGCCGCCGGCCCCGGCCAGCGCGTCACCTCCCTGGCCGAGGCGCTGGGCCGCCTTGGGCACCAGGTCACCCTCTACGCGCCCAACGGTTCCCCGGGGCTGCCGGTCAAGGCCACCCTCGCCCCCGGGGTGACCGTCGAGCACCTGCCCGCCGGGCCGGGCGGCCCCGACGGGTCCCGCCGGCCGTCCGGCGATGAGGCAGGGCTGGACATCCCGGTCTTCAGCGACC
>DATINY010000103.1:0-4173 GCA_035473755.1 Streptosporangiaceae bacterium | reverse complement strand
GCCCGCCGGTAGGCCGCAAGCGCATCGGCCTGGCGCTCGGCCCGGTACAGCGCGAGTACCAGCAGCCGCCACAAACGTTCCCGCAGCGGATGCTCTGTGACCAGACCTTCGAGCTCCCCGCTCACCTCGGCGTGCAGCCCCAGCTGGATGTCAGCCTCGATCCGGCCTGTCCCTCGCCGTTGAGGGTGACCATGGGGGGCCGTGTTTCCGGCGTTGACGGTGTCGTTTTGATGTGATGTGACGGATCCGGGTGCGGGGTGTGGTGGACGGCGTCACCGTGGCCATGTCGGTGATGGCAGCGGCCCTCCCCGTGATCTTTTCGCAAGGACTTCGGGTGAGGGCCGCCTGAGGGTGCCGGAGGTGGCACCACGGTGATGACGGTACGAGGTTCGGCGGGAAGTGTCGAGGCGCGGCTGGCGGCGGGGCGGCTGCGCGGGCCGTGCTGCGGCGGGGTGCTGGCCCGGTGGGGCTGGGCACGGCGCCGGGTGGTGGCGATGTTCTCCGGCCCGGTGGAGTTCTGCCCGCGGCGCGGCAGGTGCCGCCGGTGCGGGCGGACGCATGTGCTGCTGCCTGCGGATCTGTGGTCCCGGCGCCGCTATGGCGCGGTGGTGATCATGACGGTGCTGCTGCTGGCAGCGACCGCGGCTGCGGCGGGCCGGGCGGCGGCCCGGCCGTGGCTGGCGGGCCCCGATGGCGGCCGGTGGCAGGTGCCGGCGTCGACGGCGTGGTCGTGGCGGTCCCGGTTCGCCGGGCGGGCCGGCGCGCTGCGGCAGGCGCTGATGGGGGTGCTGCCGCTGGCCGGCCCGGTGTCCCGGCCGCTGCCTCCGGCGGGGTCGGCGTCCGGGGACTGCCTGGCGGCGCTGGAGGCGGTGAGGGCGGGGCTGGCCCGCCGGTTCCCGGCGCTGGCCGCGGTGACGGCCCATGAGGTGGCCGGGCACCTGACCGGGGGACTGTGGCTGGCCCCGGCCGTGCCGGCGGTGCGGCTCAACACGACCCTGGCTGCGGTGGGCGCCGTTCCGCCTTCGTGACCGCGGCCACGCCGGCCATGGTCGGGGAATCCGGGACATACCCGGCATTCCCAGGAGGTGGATGATGACAGCAGCGGACCGGGAGGCCGCCGCCCGCCGCCAGCGGGCGCAGACGATCGCGTTGTGGCGGTGGGCGCTGACCGAGCCGGCGATGGATCCTGCCCTGACCGCGCGGCAGCGGGGCCAGGTGGTGCGCCAGCTGGCCGCCCGCGAGCACGAGGGGCCGTCCGGGCGGCCGGTGTCGGTGTCGCGGCGCACGATCGACCGGTGGATCGTGGCCCGCCGCGGCGGCGGGTTCGACGCGCTGGTGCCGGAGCCGCGCCAGTGCGCGCCGCGCACCGACGCTGACGTGGTCGAGCTGGCGGTCGGGCTGAAGATGGAGAACCCGGCCCGGACTGCCGCGCAGGTCCGCCGGATCCTGGCCGCCCGGCTGGGCTGGGCGCCCTCTGAGCGGGCCATCCAGCGCTGGTTCGCGGCCCGGGAGCTATTCACCCGCCCGGACGGGCAGGCCCCGCAGGCGTTCGGCCGGTTCCAGGCCGATACGGTGAACGAGATCTGGACCGCGGACCTGATGAACGGCCCGCCTGTCGCCGGCCGGGCCTGCCACCTGGCCGCCATCATCGATGACAATTCCCGGTTCCTGCCCGGCTGCCAGTTCATCCGCCGCCCGGACGCGGTCCGGTTCGCCGGCGTGCTGCGCGGCGCGATCGCCCGGCACGGCATCCCCCGGGTCCTGTATACCGATAACGGCTCCTGTTTTGCTGATGAGTCGCTGGCCAGGACCTGCGCGGTGCTGGGCATCAAGCTGACCCACAGCCAGCCGGGCCGCCCGATGGGCAGAGGCAAGATCGAACGCGTATTCGAGACTATCCAGCGGCAGTTCCTGGTCGAGGTGACCGGCAGCGACGCTCACCCGGCCCGCCACCCGGTGGCGGGCCTGGAGGAACTGAACGACCTGCTGGACCGGTGGGTGCGCACTGTCTACCACGCCCGGGTCCACTCCGAGACCGGGCAGGCCCCGCAGGCCCGGTATGCCGCGGCCGGGCCGCCGGCCCGGCCCGAGCCGGTGCTGCTGCGCGAGGCGTTCCGGTGGAGCGCGGTCCGGCTGGTCCGCAAGACCGCCACCGTGGCCCTGGAGGGAAACGTGTACTCGGTTGACCCGTTCCTCGCAGGCCGCAAGGTAGAGCTGGTCTTCGACCCGTTTGACCTCACCGACATCACCGTCTACTGGGGCGGCCGCAAGGTCGGCAAGGCCGTCCCGCAGGTCATCGGCCGGCACGCTCACCCCAAAGCCCCGCCGGACGAGGACCCCGCCCCCGCCGCCCTGACCGGGATCGACTACCTGCAGCTGATCACCGACGCTGACCAGGCCGCCCTCGGCGAGCGGCTCAACCTCGCCGCCCTGGACGGCGGTGACCCCCGCCCCGGCGGCCGCGACGACGGCCAGGACGAGCACGACGGCCAGGAGGGCCGGTGAACGCCGGGACCCTGCCCGCCGGGCAACTGGCCTGCCTGCTCTATGACGCGGCCGAGGGAATGTGCGCCGACGTCGCGGCCGTCATGCTGATCGACCGGCACGGCCGCTTCCTGCACGACCCGGCGTTCCGGAAAATCATCGCCGCCGGGTCCTCCATCACCACCGGGCAGCCGCTGGCCGTGATCCGCTGGAAAGCCGCTATCCATGCCCTGGAGACCGGGCGGCTGCCCTGCTCCGGCTCTGAGCAGGCCGTCTTGCGGATCGCCGCCAGCCTCGCCGATCCCGGTATCGCCGTCCGGCTGCGGGAGAACCTCGGCAGCCTCGACCACCGCAACATCGCCCTGGTCACCGACGCCATCAAAGCCGCCAACGGCTCCTGACCCCAGCCGCGAGGAAAGGACCCCGCCTGATGATCGCGAACCTGCAAGCCCACTACGGCTTCACCACCATGCCGTTCGGCACCGCCATCCCCGTCCCCGCCCTGTTCAGCTCCGCCGCGCACAAAGAGGCCGTCGCCCGGCTCCGCTGGCTCATCGGAGCCCGCGGGCTCGGGGTGATAACCGGGGAGGTCGGCGCCGGCAAGACAGTGGCCGTCCGCGCCGCCGCCAGCGGCCTGGACCCCTCCCGCCACACCCTGATCTACCTGCCCAACCCCCAGATCGGCGTGCGCGGCCTGCACGGCGCGGTAGCCACCGCGCTCGGCCAGGCGCCCCGCTTCTACCACGCCACCCTCATCCCCCAGGTCGAGGCCGCCCTCGCCGCCGAAGCCGACGAGAAAAACAGGCACGTCATCGTCGCGGTCGACGAGGCGCACCTCCTCTCGCACGACCAGCTCGAGGCGATCAGGATGATGACCAACTCCGGGATCGACTACCAGTCCCCGGCCACCATCGTGCTCATCGGCCAGCCCACCCTGCGGCGCCGGCTCCGGGTCGGCGACATGGCAGCCCTCGACCAGCGGATCCAGCTCCGGTACCACATCCCAGCGCCCCCGCTGGCCCCCGGCGAAGCCGACGGCTACCTCCGCGCGCACCTGGCCCTGGCCGGCCGGTCCGACACCCTGTTCTCCGACGACGCCGTCCGCGCCATCCACGCCCACGCCCGCGGCACCCCCCGCGCCATCAACCGGCTCGCCCTCACCGCCCTGCTCGCCGCCTGCACCGCCGGCAAGACCATCGTCGACGAATCCGCCGCCCGCACCGCCGTCGCCGAGGACACCGCGACAGACTGACCACCACCACGACACCCCGTCCACCAAACCCCGTCCGGCACCCCGCCCGGCGGGGTTTTCACGCACCTCACATAGCCACCCCCACCGTCGTCAAGATGGACATCCTGAGCGTCGGAGAACATCCGGCAACACACGCGCCGCCTACTACCTCAGCCATTCCCCGGTCGGCCTGCGCGCGGACCCCCGCCCCGCGCACTGGGCCGTCGCCCACGCCGCCCTCGGCGACCCGGGCGAAGTGGCTCTGCTGCTGGGCGCGCTGCGGGAAGCGGGCGCGCACGAGCAGGCCGCCGCGCTGCTGGCCCGTGACCCGGCCGCCCACGTCCCCCTCGACAACCCGGTCGACGTGGCCGAACTGCTGGGTAGCCTACAGGCGGCCGACGCTCACGAGCAGGCCGCCGCGCTGCTGGCCCGGGATCCGGCCGCCCGCGTCCCCCTCG
>DATINY010000102.1:0-26291 GCA_035473755.1 Streptosporangiaceae bacterium | reverse complement strand
GACCTCGCGGTCGGCGTAGGCGGCGACCCGGGCGTCGTGGGTGACCAGGACGACGGTGGTGCCGTGCTCACGGGCCGCGGCGGTGAGCAGGTCCATCACCAGCTCCCCGGACACCGAGTCCAGCGACCCGGTTGGCTCGTCGGCGAACAGCACCTGCGGGCCGGAGACCAGGCCGCGGGCCAGCGCGACGCGCTGCGCCTGCCCGCCGGACAGCTCCCCGGACCTGCGGTGCTCAAGCCCGTCCAGGCCGAGCGTGCCGAACCATCTCCTGGCCGCCATCATCGCCGGGCCACGGCGGGTGCCGGACAGCAGCAGAGGCAGCGCGACGTTCTGTTCCGCGGTCAGCTCGGGGACCAGCTGCCCGGACTGGAATACGAACCCAAACCGGTCCCGGCGCAGCGCACTGCGCCGGTCGTCGCTCAGGGTATCCAGCCGCTGCCCGCCGAACCAGACCTCGCCCTGTTCGGGGACCAGAATGCCCGCCAGGCAGTGCAGCAAGGTGGACTTGCCAGAGCCGCTCGGCCCCATGACCGCGACGATCTCGCCTTCCCGGACGGTGAGCGAGGAGCCGCGCAGCGCCGACGTTTCGCCGAACGACTTCACCAGGTTCCGTGCCTCGACGATGTTCCGGGCCTTGGGTTCCGCAGCGGCGCCGAGGTTCGCGGTCACCGGCGCACCGCGCGCGAGAGCAGGTCCAGCCGGGCCGCAGTGTGATCGATCCATCGCAGGTCAGCCTCCAGACGATAGAGAGCATGGTCGGCGAGCAGCAGGCCGAGCGGATCGGAGTCCCGCTTGAGTTCGGTGAGCTCGCGCATCCGCTGCAGGTGCGCCGCCCGCTGCTTGTCGAGGTAGCTGCTGGCAGGCCGGCCGAGCATTAGGGCGAGCACCACCTTGGCAAACAGCTCGCTCTGCAGGTCCGGCTCCGCCGGGGCCGGCTCGGCCAGCCATCGCTCCACCTCCGCGATCCCCGCCTCGGTGATCACGTACCGCCGCCGTTCCGGCCCGGCCCCCTGCTCGACAGGCCCCGGGATCGCCTTCCCGTCCCTGGCCAGCCGGGACAAGGTCGCGTACACCTGGCTGTAGCGCAGTGGCCTGCCCCGGCCGAAGTACGCGTCGTAGTCCCGTTTCAGGTCGTATCCGTGGCTTGGCCCCCGCTCAAGCAGGCCAAGCAAGGTCAGCGGAACAGTCACAACCGAGAGACTACTCCAAGAGTATTCTCTCGGTAAGTAGTTTCCCTGACTGAACCCGCGCAAGGCCACGCGGAACGGCCATCATCAGGGCACTGCCGCCGGATTCCGGACGCCACTCCATGATGGTTGGCCCTCCCGATCACAAGAGAGGGCAGGTGAAGAATCTGACAACCCCGACCCCGCCGACCAGGCCAAGCTGACCATCGAATAGATGCCCACAAACTGTGTCAGGTGAGGATGAGCCAGGTCTGGCCGTCGATGAGTTCACGGGCGGCGTCCAGATGACCGGCGTGGCAGGCGGTCTCGGCGATCACGTGCAGCAAGACCTGCCGCAGGTTGTCCAGGTGGAAGCTGGGCGGGAAGAAATCCGGCCACAAGGCGGGCGGAGCTTCCAGCGAGGTGACGGCGATGATCTTGTCCGCCCGCTCTATCTCACGCCGGTACAGGTCCAGCACAGCTGCGGCCGACACCTCGGGGCGCACCTGCCAGCCGTCGTCGCCGAACTCGTCCGGCTCGACCTGCTCACCGGCCATGACCTGGCGGAACCAGAGCCGCTCGACGTCTAGGGCCAGGTGCTGGACCAGCCCGGCACAGGTCCAGCCGGTCGGCAGCACGGGGCGGCGCATCGCCTCCTCAGGCAAGTTCTCCAGGATGCCCAGCACGTGCTCGCGCTGCGTGGTCAGGTAGCCCATGAGGTCCGCGGCCTCGCCGCTCGTAGCGGGCTGCGTCATGGCTGGCACCTCCCTGTGGTTCGCACGCTCATCTCGGTCGGCCAGGGCGTCACCGTCCATCGTCTCGCTCCTCAAGTCCAGTGGCCGGGCTCCGCTGTCCACACCTGGGATGTCACTGGTTTCACCGCCCTCGAAGTTATCCCAGCCGGAGCGGCAGCAGGAAGCTGACTGCTGCCTGGATGGCGCAGATCACTCGGCGAAGGAATGGCGCACTTCAGCCGGGGGCAAGGCACGCGGCGCATGGGTGGCCGGCAACGGGGCGCTTGGGTGCCTGGCAACGCAAGCGGCCCGGATCCTTAACGGATCCGGGCCGCTGATCGCTGCGGCAGACGGCTAGGCCTGCTGCGGCTTGCTCACTCTGTCTTCGACCCTGTCCTGGACCTCGCCCGCGGGCACCGGCACTGGTGGCTCGGGCATCGCCTCGGGCTTGGGCACGCCCTTGAACGTGAACTCCGCATCCTCGCCGGTGCCCTTGACGTCGACCACGATGATCTGGCCCGCCTTGACCTCGCCGAAGAGGATCTTCTCGGACAGGGCGTCCTCGATCGCCCGCTGGATCGTCCGGCGGAGCGGCCTGGCGCCGAGCACCGGGTCGTAGCCCCGCTCGGCGAGCAGTGCCTTGGCGGCCGGGCGCATCTCCAGGCCCATGTCGCGGTCCTTGAGCCGCTCGTCCACCTTGGCGGTCATCAGGTCCACGATCGTGACGATCTCGTCCTGGGTGAGCTGGTGGAAGACGATGGTGTCGTCCACCCGGTTGAGGAACTCGGGACGGAAGTGGTGCTTCAGTTCCTCCGTCACCTTCGCCTTCATCCGGTCGTACGAGCCCTTCGACTCACCGGCCTTGGCAAATCCCATGGACACGCCCTTGGAGATGTCCCGGGTACCCAGGTTGGTGGTCATGATAATGACGGTGTTCTTGAAGTCGACCACCCTGCCCTGGGCGTCGGTCAGCCGCCCATCCTCCAGGATCTGGAGCAGGGAGTTGAAGATGTCCTGGTGTGCCTTCTCGATCTCGTCGAACAAGACCACCGAGAACGGCTTGCGGCGCACCTTCTCGGTCAGCTGGCCGCCCTCTTCATACCCGACATAACCGGGCGGGGAGCCGAACAGCCGTGACACTGTGTGCTTCTCCATGTACTCGCTCATGTCGAGCTGGATCAGCGAGTCCTCGTCGCCGAATAGGAATTCGGCCAGTGTCTTGGACAGCTCGGTCTTACCGACCCCGGAGGGCCCAGCGAAGATGAACGAACCACCGGGCCGCTTGGGGTCCTTCAGCCCGGCACGAGTCCGCCTGATCGCCTGCGAGAGTGCCCTGATCGCGTCGTTCTGCCCGATAACGCGCTTGTGAAGCTCGTCCTCCATGCGGAGCAGCCGCTGCGATTCCTCTTCGGTCAGTTTGAAGACCGGGATCCCGGTGGCGGTGGCGAGAACCTCGGCTATGAGTTCCTCGTTGACCTCGGCGACCACGTCCATGTCGCCGGCCTTCCACTCCTTCTCCCTGGCGTCCTTCTTGGCGATCAGCTGCTTCTCGTTGTCACGCAGCTGGGCCGCCTTCTCGAAGTCCTGGGAGTCGATCGCCGACTCCTTGTCCCGCCGCACCTGCGCGATCTTCTCGTCGTACTCGCGCAAGTCGGGCGGGGCGGTCATCCGGCGGATGCGCATCCGCGACCCGGCCTCGTCGATCAGGTCGATCGCCTTGTCCGGCAGGAACCTGTCGCTGATGTAGCGGTCCGCCAGCTGGGCGGCCGCCACCAGGGCGCTGTCGGTGATCGAGACCCGGTGGTGGGCCTCGTACCGGTCGCGCAGGCCCTTGAGGATCTCGATCGTGTGCGAGATCGTCGGCTCCGCCACCTGAATCGGCTGGAACCGGCGCTCCAGCGCGGCGTCCTTCTCCAGGTGCTTGCGGTACTCATCCAGGGTGGTCGCACCGATCGTCTGCAGCTCGCCCCGGGCCAGCATCGGCTTGAGGATGGAGGCGGCGTCGATCGCGCCCTCGGCCGCACCGGCACCGACCAGGGTGTGCAGCTCGTCGATGAACAGGATGATGTCGCCGCGGGTCCTGATCTCCTTGAGCACCTTCTTGAGGCGCTCCTCGAAGTCACCGCGGTAGCGCGACCCGGCGACCAGGGCGCCCAGGTCGAGCGTGTACAGCTGCTTGTCCTTGAGGGTTTCCGGCACCTCGCCCTTGACGATCTTCTGGGCGAGTCCCTCAACCACCGCGGTCTTGCCCACGCCGGGCTCACCGACCAGCACCGGGTTGTTCTTGGTGCGCCGGGACAGCACCTGCATGACCCGCTCGATTTCCTTCTCCCGGCCGATGACCGGGTCGAGCTTGCCCTCGCGGGCCGCCTGGGTCAGGTTGCGGCCGAACTGGTCGAGCACCAGCGAGGTGGACGGCGCGGACTCGGCCGGGCCGCCCGCCGCGGCCGGCTCCTTGCCCTGGTAGCCATGGAGCAGCTGGATGACCTGCTGGCGGACCCGGTTCAGGTCGGCACCCAGCTTGACCAGCACCTGAGCGGCAACGCCCTCGCCCTCACGGATGAGGCCAAGCAAGATGTGCTCGGTGCCGATGTAGTTGTGGCCGAGCTGCAGGGCCTCCCGCAGCGAGAGTTCGAGCACCTTCTTCGCACGCGGGGAGAAGGGGATGTGCCCGGACGGCGCCTGCTGTCCCTGGCCGATGATCTCCTCAACCTGCTGCCGCACGGCCTCCAGGCTGATCCCCAGCGACTCAAGGGCCTTAGCGGCTACGCCCTCGCCCTCGTGGATCAGGCCAAGCAGGATGTGTTCCGTGCCGATGTAGTTGTGGTTGAGCATCCTGGCTTCTTCCTGCGCCAGAACCACAACTCTTCGAGCCCGGTCGGTGAACCTCTCGAACATCTCGTCGCTCCTCACAGAGCGGTCGGGGAGGGCCCTGATCTCCGGCCCCGTCCTTCCGCATGGTAGCCCGCATGCCGGATGACGGACCGCGCGACTTTGTTCGCGCATGAGAAATGTTCCCCGGCAGAGGCCGTTCATCCCATCCAACCCCTGCTAAGGGGCGCTGTGTTCCCAGCTACGCCGCGAGCGAACGCATGCCCGGACCGGGCGTTTGGCAGCGCAAAACAGCGGCCGCCAAGCCGGCAGCCGCCGTGGTTCGGGACTAGTCAGAAGAGGAGCGCCCGCCGCCCCGATGGCCCGGGAACGAGAGGCCTGCCGCCCGGGAACGGGACAGCCAGGAGCGCGCTCACAACGCACCGGGCGCGGGCCCACAACGTCCCGGGTGCGGGACCGGACGGGACCGCAAGCGCCCCGGGCGCGGGACTAGAAAGGCTCCGCGCCCGGTGACCCTGCGGTGGGCCGTCCGGGAGTATCAGTGCGAGGACTCATACTCCGCGATGATCGCCGCGGGGATGCGGCCGCGCTCGCTGACCTTGTGGCCGCGCTGCTTGGCCCAGGCCCGGATTTCCGAACTGCGCTCACGGCCGGGCCCGCTCCGGGCGCGGCGGCGGCGGCCACCGGCGGCGCTGGCACGGCGCGCGTGCTCTGTGTACTGTCCGAACTTCTCGCGCAGTTCCTTGGCGTGTGTCGCGCACACGTCGATCTCATAGGCGGTCCCGTCAAAGGCGAACGAAACCGTCTCCGTTCCTTCGACCTCACCGTCATGTGGAAGGTCACACACGACCGTCACCACTGTCTTCTGTGCCATGGGAGCCAGCCCTTCCGCTGGAGCATCTGATTTATTGGGTGCCAAACATATACGAGACTCTTCTGTTTGACAATTCGACCGCCCCGAGTTTCTCTAACGAGTTCACCACGGGCAAGTCAGGCTAACACTAACGAGAGGGTCATGTAACTCTCTGTAATCAGATCCAGATGGGTTGTCACCAATCGGCGGATGGTCTATCGCGCTCCCGTGCGGAGTAAGTTCGGGTTCCTGTTCGCCCATACCGAACTATGGCATACCGCGATCATCTGATGACACCGCTTTGGGATCATCAGTATCGGAATTAGTGCCGTCATCGTGAATCTCAGTCTCAGCTTCACGATCCTCCGGCCGGGCCCCCGCTCCCATCTGCCGGCGGAGGAAGAGAACCACCCCAACTAGGAAGGCGCCGCACACAACCAGTGGCGGAGTCAGTGCTGCTAGATCCTGGAGCATGCCGGCCTCCTTTCCCGCCCGAGTTCGCTCTGTTGCTCTCCTACCTGGCATTGTCACCCACCCCTCCGACTGCTCCGAACCCGGGCCTCCCTACGCGGCCATGAGCTCTTATCACGGACCTGCGCCATGATCATGTCTGTTGTGCCCTCATTCCCGTGACCGAGATCCGTGACATGCCGGGGGCCCGGGGTTGGTTAGGCCCGGGGTTGGTTAGGCCCGGGGTTGGTTAGGCCCGGGGTTGGTTAGGCCCCGGGTTGGTTAGGCCCGGGGTGGCTGGGCCCGGGGTGGCTGGGCCCGGGGTGGCTGGGCCCCGGCCCGGGGCAGGACACGATGCGAACCAGGCCCCCAGTGTCACCGCGGCGTGACAGTATCGAGCGGCATGTTTCACGCCGACCTGCACATCCACTCGCGCTTCTCCCGGGCCTGCAGCAAGAACTGCGACGCCGGGGCGCTGGCCTGGTGGGCGGTGCGCAAGGGCGTCACCGTGGTCGGCACCGGCGACTTCACCCACCCGGCCTGGGCCGCTGAGCTCGCCGAGTCGCTTGAGCCTGCCGAGCCAGGCCTGTTCCGCCTTCGCCCCGGCCTCCAGTCGGAGCTGCGGCGGGCCACCCCGGCCAGCTGCGAGCCGCGGGTGCGCTTCCTGCTCTCGGCCGAGATCTCCACTATCTACAAGCGCGACGGGGTAACCAGGAAGGTCCACCACCTTATTTATGCCCCCACATTCGAGGCGGCGGGCGCAATCACCACCGCCCTGGCCAAGATCGGGAACCTCGCGTCCGACGGCCGCCCCATTCTCGGCCTCGACTCGCGCCACCTGCTGGAGATCACGCTGAACGCGGGCCCGGGGTGCTACCTGGTGCCCGCGCACATCTGGACGCCGTGGTTCGCCGTTCTGGGTTCCAAATCGGGGTTCGACGTGATAACAGACTGCTACCTCGATCTGGCCGACCACATCTTCGCGGTCGAGACCGGGCTCTCCTCTGACCCGCCGATGAACTGGACGTGCTCGGCGCTCGATCGTTACCGGCTGGTGAGCAACTCCGACGCCCATTCACCGCCGATGATCGGCCGGGAGGCGACCACATTCAGCACCGGGCTGGACTACTTCGCTATGGCGGAGGCGTTGCGCACCGGCTCGGGACTTGCCGGGACCATCAACTTCCATCCCGAGGGCGGCCGTTACCACCTGGACGGGCACCGCAAGTGCGGCATCCGCTTCGAGCCTAAGCAAACGAATGCACACTCCGGGATCTGCCCGGGCTGTGGCAAGCCGCTCACTATTGGCGTGCTGCACCGCGTATCCGAACTGGCCGACCGGCCGCCGGGCCAGCAGCCGCCCGGGACGGCGGGATTCCTCAACCTGGTCTCGCTGCCGGAGATCATCGGCGAGATCTCCGGCAGTGGCCCTAAAAGCAAGAAGGTCATCGCGGAAGTGGACCGGCTCGTCGCCACCTTCGGCCCGGAGCTGCACATCCTGTGTGAGACCGGCCTGGCCGACCTGAGCCGGGCCGGTGGCAGCCTGCTCGGGGAGGCGGTCGCCCGGCTGCGGCGCGGCGAGGTGATCAAGGAGGCCGGCTACGACGGGGAGTACGGCGTGATCCGGCTGATGCGCCCCGAGGAGCTGACCCCGTCCGCTTCCCTGTTCGACCTCCCGGCGACCTCGCTGCTCGACCCGCCGGCGACGGTTCCCGAACCCGCCCTGGCCGGGACGCCAGCCGCCGGTGCCACCGGTACACCCGCAGGGAACGGCACGCCGGCGGGGAACGGCACGGCCACCACAGCCGGGATACGCACCGGCGGCACGGCCACCACCGGCACAGCCACCAGCGGCGCGGCGGCCGCGGCAGGCACTCCTGCCACCAGCGCCCCAGCCACCAACGGGCAGCGGCCGGCGGCGGGCGCCACCGGGCCAGTGCACGATCAGGAAACGGCCGGCCGTGGGCGGGCCGGATCGCTGCTGGACGGCCTCGACCCCGATCAGCGGGCGGCGGCGGCGGCCGCCGGACCGCTGATGATCATCGCGGGGCCGGGCACGGGTAAGACCCGCACGCTCACCTACCGCATCGCGGCGCAGGTGTCAGAACGCGGCCTGCCGCCCGAGGCCTGCCTCGCCCTCACCTTCACCCGCCGGGCGGCCCGGGAGGTGCGTGACCGGCTGGAGCAGCTGATCCCCGCCCAGGCGGCCCGGCTGACGGTCACCACCTTCCATGGGCTTGGCCTGATGATCCTCCGGGAGCACGCAACGCGGGCGGGCCTGACCCCTGATTTCGGCATCGCCGACGAGCAGGCCCGGCTTGGCGTCGCGGTGGAGATCGCGGGCTCGCAACGCGGCGCCCGGCAGCTGCTGGCGGCCGCGGCGGCCGACCCGGAGCGCCGGGCCGAGTTCCGCAAGATCCTGACCGGCCGCGACCTCGTCGACTTCGACGGCCTGGTGGAGCTGCCGGCGGCGCTGCTGGGCGGCGAGCCCGCCCTGGCCGAAGCGATGCGCGAACGCTGGCCGCTGATCAGCGTTGACGAGTACCAGGACATCGATGCCAGCCAGTACGCGCTGCTTCGCCTGCTGAGCGGCGACGGCACGGGACTCACCGTCATCGGCGACCCCGACCAGGCCATCTACGGCTTCCGCGGGGCGGACGTGGGCTTCTTCCTTCGTTTCGGTGCGGACTACCCGGGGGGCACCACCGCTCACCTGACGCGCAACTACCGGTCGGCCCCGGTCATCGTGACCGGCGCGCTCCAGGCCATCGCGCCGTCCACCCTGGTGCCGGGGCGGGTGCTGCGCGCCGTCGCGCCCATGCCGGGCCGGCCCCGCGGCGGCCGGGGCGCGAGCACTGGCGCGCCCGCCATCACCGTCCACGAGGCCGGTGATGAGCATGGTGAGGCGGCCTGGATCGCAGCGGCCATCGACCGGCTGCTCGGCGGGTCGTCGTTCCACTCCCTGGACACCGGCCGGGCGGACGGGCACGCCGCCCATGGCCTCGGCCTGGCCGACATCGCCGTCCTCTACCGCACCGATGCCCAGGCGGGCCCGCTCGGCCAGGCGCTGACCCGGGCCGGGCTCCCGTTCCAGAAGCGCTCGCACGACTTGCTGCAGCGCCGGGCGGCGGTACCGGAAATCGTGCACGAGATGTGCCTGGCCAGCCCGGGCGGCGAGGCTGGCCCCGGCGATGCGGTTGCTGATTGGCTGGCGGCAGCGGTCCGCAAGCTGGCCGACCGCAGCAGCGGCGGCCGGGCGGATACCGTGGACGTCCTGGCGGCCGGCGAGGTGCTGACTCCGCTGGCCCGCCGCTGCGGGGCCGACCTGGAGCGGTTCCTGACCGAGATCGCGCTCGGCGCCGAAGCCGACGCCCTCGACCCACGGGCCGACGCGATCACCTTGCTGACGCTGCACGCCGCCAAGGGACTGGAGTTCAGCGCGGTGTTCCTGGCCGGATGCGAGCGCGGCCTGCTGCCCCTATGGCTGCCCGGGGCCCGCACGCGCCCCGCCGACGGCCGGAGCCAGGCCGAAGACAACGGCGGAAGCCGGGCCGACAGCGAAGGCCTGGACGGCGGCGGGAGCCAGGCCGATGGCGAGAGTCACGCCGAAGGTGAGGGCCACGCCGAAGGTGAGGGCCAGGCCGGCGGTGAGGGCTCGGCCAACGGCGGGGGAACGGCGGCCCGGCCGGGCCCGGACCCGGCCGAAGAGCGGCGCCTGCTGTTCGTCGGCATGACCCGGGCGCGGGCACATCTGTTCCTCACCAGCGCCGCCAAGCGGCGCCGGCACGGCGCGGTGATCGCGACCGGGCCGTCACCCTTCCTGGCCGCGATCTCCCCCACCTTGCTTTCCCGCACGTCCCCGGCCCGGTCGCGCCGTCCGGCCGACCGGCAGCTCCGCCTGCTGTGAGCCGCGGCAGCGCATGATTACAGGTGCAGCAGCATGCGGGTATTGCCGAGGGTGTTGGGCTTAACGCGGTCGAGGTCGAGGAACTCGGCGACGCCCTCGTCATAGGAGCGGAGCAATTCCTCATACACCTCGTGCGAGACCGGCGCCCCGTCGATCGGCTTAAAGCCGTGCCCGGCGAAGAACTCCACGGCGAAGGTCAGCACGAACACCCGCCGCACACCCAGTTCGCGCGCGCTGCCCAGCAGCGCCTCCACCAGCCGGTGGCCGACGCCCTTTCCCTGGTAATCCGCGCGGACCGCGATGGTCCGGATCTCGGCCAGGTCCTCCCACAGGACGTGAAGAGCCCCGCAGCCAATGACGTCGCCGTCGCCAGCGCGTGCGGCAATCCAGAACTCCTGGACATCCTCGTACAGGGTGACGGTTGCCTTGGCCAGCAGCCGGCCGGAATCGACATTGTCGTCCACCAGCCCGCCGATCGCCCGCACGTCACTGGTCCGCGCCCGCCTGATCGCATATTCCATCGCCCGCACACCCTAATGCGGACGGCCACCCGCCCATGCCACCAGCGGCCGGCCACCATATCCGCAGCCGCCCCGCCGCCACCGGCGCTTCGCCACTACCTGCGCTTCGCTACTACCTGCGCTTCGCCACTACCGGCGCTTCGCCACTACCGGCGCCCCGGTCGGCTACCCAACGCGACCAGCGACAATTGCTCAACGTAACGTCACGGCGCAACCACGGATTGCCTCAAGAGGCGTCGGCGCAAATCATTTCGCGCACATCACAAGCACATCACGCAGCCGCATAAAAGGCCGCAGATGGGCTCTGACCTGCAAGGATATCGATCCAGTTAGGCCCTGCCCGCTCCCTATGCGGGGGTGAACCCTAGCCACCCCCGCATTCCGGATCCTCACAGCTGCACTTTCATGACAAAAATTTCATGCGTTCAGCCTCCCAGCTGGACGCTGAGCCATTAATATTCCGCGCTAGTCAGGCGTTTGTCGCGGCTGACCCGTCCCGCGCCAGCACGACCCCCGGATCCTCGGGTGAGGCCTAGGCGCCCGAGGAGAGGAGCTCACGTGGAGCACGTGCCTCCCGTTAGGCATGACGAATGTGATCCACGACAAGCTCATCACCGGCGATACGGCCGCCTCTGGCGGCGGACGGCCACCCTGGCCGGGGCGGCTGCCCTGGCCAGTCTCGTCCTTCCCAGTGGCCTGGGCTCCGCGGCGCCGAGGCAGCCCGCGCCCGATCTCAAAGCCCTGATTGCCAAGGCGCGCGTGCTGTCGAACCAGATCAACCAGCTCGACGAGCAGTACAACGGGCTCCGCATCCAGCTCAGCCAGGCGCGTACCCAGGCCAAGGTCGCCCAGCGTACCTACGCCCAGGACATCGTCGCGCTCAGCGCCGGCCGGCTCAGCATCGGCCAGCTCGCGGCCCAGAGCTACATGAACAGCGGGATGGACACCACGTTCTCGCTGCTGACGAGCAGCAATGCGCAGAACATGATCAGCCGCGCCGCGATCATGCAGCAGCTTCAGACGCAGAACAGCGACCGGGTCGGCCAGATGGTCGCGGCGGTCGCGGCGGCGCAGCGGGCCAAGGCGAGCGCGCAGCAGCAGGGCAAGATCGCGTCCCGGCTGGCCGCCGCCATGGCCGTCAAGCGGCAGGCGGCCCAGACGAAGATCAACCTTCTCAACAGCAAGGTCTTCGCCAAGGCCATGGCGGTCTTCAAGCAGACCGGCAACTACCCCAACATCAACATCCCCACCGCCAACACGATCGGCGCCCAGGCCCTGCAGTTCGCGCTGACCAAGCGGGGAGACCCCTACGTGTGGGGAGCAGCCGGGCCCAGCTCATTCGACTGCTCGGGCCTGGTCCTATGGGCCTACGCCCAGGTCGGCATCAGCCTGCCGCACTTCACCGGCGACCAGTGGAACATGGGCGTGCACGTGGCCCGGGCCGACCTGCAGCCCGGTGACCTGGTGTTCTTCTACCCCGACATCGGCCACGTCGGCCTCTACATCGGCAGCGGCCTGATGGTCGACGCCCCCAACTTCGGGGAGACGGTCCAGGTGGAGCCGGTCATGTGGGACGTCTACGTGGGTGCCGTCCGCATCGTCGGCTGAGCCCGCCGGCACCGATGAGGTGATGGTCCGTCCGGCTATTCCGGGCGGACCATCGGGAACAGGATCGTCTCGCGGATGCTCTCGCCGGTCATCATGATCAGGATCCGGTCGATGCCGGCGCCCATTCCGCCCGTCGGCGGCATGCCGTACTCCAGCGCACGCAGGAAGTCCTCATCCAGCTGCATCGCCTCGGCGTCGCCCCCGGCCGCGAGCAGCGACTGCGCGGTGAGCCGGGCCCGCTCCTCGACCGGGTCGATGAGCTCGGAGTAGCCGGTCCCGAGCTCGCTGCCGAACGCCACCAGGTCCCACCGCTCGGCCAGCCGCGGGTCTTCCCGGTGCGCGCGGGTCAGCGGCGAGACCTCGACCGGGAAGTCCCGGTAGAACGTCGGCTCCACGGTCTGCCGCTCCACCAGCCGCTCGTACATCTCCAGCACGATGTGGCCCGCGTCCCAGCCCGTCTCGGTCGGTATCCCCGCCTGCAGGCACAGCTTGCGCAGATGTTCCTCGCTGGTGCCGGGCGTCACTTCCTCGCCCAGCGCCTCGGACACGGCGCCGTGCACCGTCTTCGACGGCCACTCGCCCCCGATGTCGTACTCTCCGCCGTCCGCGCGCCGCAGGACCGTGCTGCCGAGGCCCGCCAGCGCCGCGGCCTGGATCAGCTCCCTGGTGAGGGTGCCGATCGTGTTGTAGTCGCCGTACGCCTCGTACGCCTCGAGCATGGTGAACTCGGGGTTGTGGGTGGAGTCCACGCCCTCGTTGCGGAAGATGCGGCCGATCTCGAAGACCTTCTCGACGCCGCCGACTATGAGCCGCTTGAGGTGCAGTTCCAGCGCGATCCGCAGGTAGATGTCCATGTCGTAGGCGTTGATGTGGGTGCCGAACGGGCGCGCGTTGGCCCCGCCGTGCACCGGCTGCAGCACCGGCGTCTCCACCTCGAGGAAGCCGCGCGCGTGCAGCTCCTCCCGGATCGACCGGATGACGGTGCTCTTGAGCTCCGCCATCCGCCGTGTTCCCGGGTTGACGATCAGGTCTACATAACGCTGACGGACCCGCGACTCTACGTCCGACAATCCTGCGTGTTTTTCGGGCAGGGGGCGCAGGCTCTTGGCCGTGATGGCAAAGGAGTCGGCCAGGACGGAGAGCTCCCCGCTCCGGGCGGTGATGATCTTGCCTTCGACGCCGACGTGGTCTCCGAGGTCCACGTCATGCTTCCACGACGCCAGCGCCTCGGGGTCCACCCGGTCCGCCGAGATCATGACCTGGATGTCGCCGGTGCCGTCGCGGATGGTGGCGAAGCTG
Organism: Streptosporangiaceae bacterium; assembly: GCA_035473755.1. Classification (GTDB taxonomy): domain Bacteria; phylum Actinomycetota; class Actinomycetes; order Streptosporangiales; family Streptosporangiaceae; genus UBA9676. The sequence continues at coordinate 12,921 of DATINY010000102.1, read as the reverse complement.
AGTTTCCCGCCGATGCGGGACAGCATCACCCGGCCGGTTACGCCGGCCCTCTCGCCGGTCGCGGTGTCCGGCTTCAGATCCGGGTAGCGCTCACGGATCTCGGCGATCGTGGCGGTGCGGGGAAAGCCGACCGGGTATGGGTCGGCGCCCGCCGCCAGCAGCCGCTCCCGCTTGGCCAGCCGGACCCGCACCTGCTCCGGCAGTTCGGACGGGCCGCTCTCGCGCCCGGGGGTGCGGACGTCACCGCCCGGGGCCTGATCGTCTCTCACCCGGAAGAGGCTACCGGGCGCGGCGCCCACCAGTCGCCTGAGTAAAGCCCGCGCGCGGAGGCCGCCGGCGGCCCGGGGGCGCCGGCCGCCCGGGCCCGGCGCTCAAGGCGTCAGCCGGAACGGCGGGTACTGATCCGTGACCAGCGTGAAGGCGTAGCCGACCACACGGTTGTGCCAGCGGATGATCCCCTCGATGAAGTCGAACATCCCCCGGGGGTAGCGGCCCGTGAACAGGATCGCGAACCAGGTCACGATCACCACTACCAGGGCGGCGATGTCGAGGAAGAAGAGCACGATGTAATGCGGGATCGCCAGCAGCCATTTCACCAGGGGCAGCCAGCGGTTCAGGTCACGCTCCGCCTCCGGGTAGCGGTACTCCAGGTGCACCGACTGGTGTTCGTCGGTCGAGGGGTAGCTGTCATCCATCAGCGCGAGATAGATGCCCACCCGGTTGCTGAAGCGCTGCAGTTCGAGGTTCCAGTCGAACCACCAGCGCGGGTACTTCTGGCGGAAGAGGATCATGAGCAGCGGCCCGATGAAGAGCAGGCCGCCGGCGGCGACGATGACGGCGCGGGCCCCGTTCGGGTAGGAGTACTGCCAGCTGCCGCCGGAGACGGCGCCGAGCACGATGGCGATGGGGATGATCGTGAAGATGCGGAATGCCGTGGTCACCCGGTTGAGGTCACGGTCGGGATAGTCGACGGCGAACTGAACCGGGTATTCAGGTTGCTGCGGTAGCTGCGCTGTCATGTTGCCCTCCTTCTGTCGGGCCCGATGATCTCGTTACGGTCACCGGCCATGGGCGAAGGCGCGAGGGCTACCCGCGGCCTCCGCGGCTGCGTACCTCATCGGCGATGTAGGGGGCCTCGACATACGCCAGGCCGGCCGACTCGACTACCGCGCGCGCCGCCTGCGAGGCCGCCTGATCCATCCAGCAGCCATCCGTGGTCTTTGTCCCATCGCTGGCCACCCCGGACTGGAGCCATACGGCACCGGCCCCCAGCCGCTGAGCCATGGCCACGATCCCCGGGAGTTCCCCGACGGGCCGATAGGAGTACACCAGATCGACGGCTGCCGGGGCCCTGCCGGTGCGGCGGGGTACCACCTCCCCGTCGCGGACCTCGTAGATGGAGTAGTTGTCCGGTTGGGGCCCGCCCTTGACCAGGACCGTGTACCCGGCCCGCGCCAGCGTCTCGGGCACGTCCTTCGACGGCCAGTCCACGAGCAGGATGCTGCCGGTCTCACGCAGGATCTGACCAGCCTCGGTCACCGCGACCTCCCCGTAGAGGTAGCACATGCTCTCCGCCACCGGCCCCATTGGCATCCGGGGTAGACCGGACCGCGCTGGTGGCTTCCTGTCCCATGCTGTCATGTCCCGCCCGGGATGACCCGGACCTGGTCCGGCTGGCTGACCCGGTACGTTCTGGGCATGCGCCACACAGCCGGCAGCTTCGAGCTCGACGACGACCCCGGCCGGGTAGACCGCGACGTGGTATGGGCCTTCCTCTCACAGGAGGCGTACTGGGGGCGCTCGCGGAGCCGCACCGACCTGGAGCACCAGCTGGATTCAGCCTGGCGCGTGGTGGGTGCCTACGAGACCGGTTCCGGCCGGATGGCCGGCTTCGCCCGGGCGGTCTCCGACGGCGTCGCCTACGCCTACCTCGCGGACGTCTTCGTGGTGACCGGCGCCAGGGGCCAGGGGCTTGGCACCGCGCTGGTCGAAACCATGATCGACCGCGGGCCCGGGGCGGGCTTCCGCTGGTGCCTGCACACCTCCGACGCGCACGGGCTGTACCAGAAGTTCGGCTTCACCCGCCCCGACCAGTCCTACCTGGAGCGGCCGCCAGGGCGGCGGTCCTAACCGGGGAGGCAGCCCTAGCCGGGACCCGCTAGCCGACCCGCCGCGCCCGAAGCCCAGCCCCAGCGGCCCAGCCGCCAGCGGGTCCACTTCATCTGAGTCAAAGCGAGGGGTGTTCACTCGCCCCTGGTGAGGTTCCGCTCGTAGACCAGCCGCAGCCCGATCAGCGTCAGCCAGGGCTCGTGCGCGTCGATCACGCTGATCTCATCCAGGACCAGCGGGGCCAGCCCGCCGGTGGCGATGACGGTCACCGAGCCGGGATCACCGGGGACGAGCTCGTTTCGCATCCGCTCCGCGATGCCCTCGACCTGGCCGGCGAACCCGAAGATGATGCCGGACTGCAGGGCCTCCACCGTGTTCTTGCCGATCACGTGCTGGGGGCGGGCGAGTTCGACCTTCAGCAGCTGGGCCGCCCGCCGGGACAGGGCATCTACGGAGATCTCGATCCCCGGCGCGAGCGCCCCGCCGACGAAGTCTCCTTGGGCACTCACCGCGTCGAAGTTGGTCGACGTGCCGAAATCCACCACCACGGCCGGGCCGCCGTAGAGATGGACCGCGGCGACGGTGTTCATGATGCGGTCGCTGCCGACCTCTTTCGGGTTGTCCATCCGGATCGAGACGCCGGTGCGCACGCCCGGCTCGATGATGAGCGCCGGGACGTCGCCGTAGTAGCGCTGGAACATCTCGCGCATCTCGTGCAGCACCGAGGGCACCGTCGAGCACAGCGCGATCCCGGTGATGTCGGGGTCCTTCAGCACGGCGCTCTGGGCGAGCAGGCCCTGCAGCACCACGGCGAGCTCGTCGGCGGTGCGCACGGGATCGGTGGCGATGCGCCAGTGCTCGATCACCTGCTCGCCCTCGAACACGCCGAGCACGGTGTTGGTGTTCCCCACGTCAATCGTCAGCAGCATTCAGCTCCCGCCTCCCAGCACGAGTTGCACGTTGTCGATCAGCCGGGTGGAGCCGACCCTGGCCGCGGCGAGCAGCAGCGCGTCGCCCGTGTACCCGGCCCCGGCCGGGGTGAAGGTGCCCGGGTCGGCCAGCGACAGGTAGTCGGTGACCAGCGGCGGCGCCGCCGTGGCCGCCTCGTCCAGGACCGCGCCCGCCGCCTTGAGCACCGCCTCCGGGCCGGCCTCCTGCGCCTCCCGCCCGGCCCGCAGCGCGCGGGGCAGGGCGAGCGCGGTGCGGCGCTCGGCCGCCGACAGGTAGCTGTTCCGGCTGGAGACGGCCAGGCCGTCGGGGTCGCGCACGGTGGGCACGCTGGCGATCTCGACCCCGAGATCGAGGTCCCCAGCCATCCGGCGGACCAGGGCAAGCTGCTGGGCGTCCTTCTCCCCGAACACGGCCACCTGCGGCTGGACGAGCTGGAACAGCTTGAGCACCACCGTGAGCACCCCGGTGAAGAACCCGGGCCGGGACGCGCCCTCGAGCACCTGCCCCATCGGCCCCGGGTCCACGGTGATCAGCTGCTCCCGCGGGTACATCTGGGCGGCGCTGGGCGCGAACACCACCGTCACCTGCTCCTCCGCGCAGGTCGACAGGTCATCCTCAAGATCACGCGGGTAGCGGTCGAGGTCTTCACCGGCCCCGAACTGCAGTGGGTTGACAAAGACGGACACCACGACCGATCCGTTTGGCATGGAAATCTCGTGTGCGCGGCGGAGGAGGGCGCGGTGGCCGTCGTGGAGCGCGCCCATGGTGGGGACCAGCACCACCGGCGCGCCGAGGCCGCGGTGGGCGGCGGCCATCCCGCGCCTGGTCCGGGCGAGGATCGGGATCATCGCGGGGCACCGGCCAGCACGTCGAGCAGGCGCTGCGCCGCGGGCGGGTCCAGGATCCCGGCCGCCAGCGCGCGATCGGCGGTGAGCCTGGCCAGCGCGACGTAGGCGCGCAGCGCCTCCGGCGACACCTCGCGCAGCGCGTCCAGATGGCCGGCGACGGTCTCCGCGTCGGCGCGGGCGACCGGCCCGGTCAGCCCGGCGTCCCCCAGCCGCAGCGCGTTGTCGAGCGCCGCCGACAGCAGCGGCGCCAGCATCCGGGGCGGGTCGGCGACCCCGGCCACGCCCAGCAGTTCGGCCGCCTGGACCACGAGCGTGACGAGGTGGTTGGCGGCGCTGGCGAGCGCCGCGTGATAGAGCCCGCGGCTCTCTTCAGCGATGAAGACGGGCTCGCCACCCATCTCGATCACCAGCGCCTCGGCGGCCGTCCGGAGCGGCTCGGGCGCGGTAACGCCGAAGGAGATGCCGGTCAGCCGGTCCACGTCGTCGGGGCGGCCGGTGAAGGTCATGACCGGGTGCAGGGCCAGCGGCAGGGCGCCGAAGCTGGTGGCGGGCGCGAGCACCGCGATGCCGTGCCTGCCGCTGGTGTGCGCGAGGAGCCGGCCCTCCAAAGGTGCACCGGCCGCGCTCAGCCCCGCCACCAGGCCGGGCAGGACGTCGTCCGGCACCGTGAGCAGGACAAGGTCGGCCCCGGCGAGCACCTCCGGCGGCTGGGCGACCGGCACCCCGGGCAGCATCCGCGCGGCGCGCTGCACCGAAGCCTCGGAGATCGCGGTCACACCGGTCAGGTGGTGCCCGGCCCGGGCTAGCGCGGCTCCGAGGGCGGTCCCGACCCGCCCGGCGCCGATGATGCCCACCCGGAGCCGCGCGGGATGGGGTGAGGTCGGCGGTCCCGCCGGGTTCGGCATCGCGTCAGTGTCCCTCCCGGTATCGGACGGCAGTGATCAGCATATCCGCGCCCGCCTGGCCAGGAAGGGCTCCGCCCGCCGGCCACTAGAGTCAGCGTGATGTGGATGACCTGGCGGGAGGCCATGCGGACGGCGCTGTACGGCCCGGCCGGCTTCTACGCCAGGGGCGAGCCGCCGTCCCGGCATTTCCGCACCTCGGCGCATGTCTCATCTGCCTACGCCGGGGCGATGCTGAGCCTGCTGCGCGAGGCCGACGCCGCGCTCGGCCGCCCGGCCCGCCTGGACCTGGTCGACATCGGGGCCGGCCGCGGCGAGCTGCTCGGCCAGCTGCTCGGGCTGGCCGACGAGGCCACCACGGCCGGGCGGGACGGCGGGCTGGCGGCGCGGGTCGCCGCCCGGGCGGTGGAGGTCACGCCCCGGCCGGACGGGCTCGACCCACGCATCCGCTGGCAGGCATCGCCGCCCGACGCGATCACGGGGCTGGTGATCGCCAGCGAGTGGCTGGACAACATCCCGCTCGATGTGGCGGAACTCACGCCGGACGGCCCGCGGCTGGTGCTGGTGGAGACCGGAAGCGGCGCCGAACGGCCCGGCCCGCCGCCGCGGCCGGCCGACCTGGCCTGGTCGCGCGCGTGGTGGCCGCTGCGCGAGCCGGGCGATCGCGCCGAGCTGGGCCGGACGCGGTGCCAGGCCTGGGCCGGGGTCGTCCGCCGGATCACCCGCGGCCTCGCGGTCGCCGCCGATTACGGCCACCTGCGGGCGGGCCGGCCCTCATGGGGCACCCTCACCGGGTACCGGGACGGGCGGGTGGTGCGCGCCATCCCGGACGGCTCACGCGACATCACGGCGCACGTCGCCCTCGACGCGTGCGCGGCCGCCGGGCGGGCGGCGGGCGCGACCGCGACCGTGCTCACCACGCAGCGCCAGGCCCTGCGTGCGCTGGGCGTGACCGGCCGCCGGCCGCCGCTGGCGCAGGCGGGGAGCGACCCGCTGGGTTACGCACGGGCGCTGGGCCGGGCCTCCGGGGAGGCCGAGCTGATCGACGCCGACGGGCTCGGTGGATTCGGCTGGCTGGTCCAGGCCGTGGGCCTGGATCTCCCGGCATCGCTGGCGCACCGCGGCGGGGGGCGCGTGGGACCATGAGGGCCATGACGCAGCGCCACGCGGAGGCGGTCACGGGGGCCTGGGCGCCGACGGCCACCGGCGGCGGCGCGCCGGAGCGGCTGCTCATCAACCTCGGGCCCGGGCACCCGTCCGGTCACGGCATGCTCCGGCTCAGCCTGACCCTGGACGGGGACGGGATCACCGCGGCCGAGCCGGTGATCGGGTACGTGCACCGTGGTGCGGAGAAGCTGTTCGAGGCCCGGGACTACCGGCAGATCATCGTGCTGGCGAACCGCCACGACTGGCTGAGCGCGTTCTCCAGCGAGCTGGGCGTGGTCCTCGCGGCCGAGCGTCTGGCCGGGATCGAGGTGCCGCCGCGCGGGGTCTGGGCGCGCACCCTGCTCGCCGAGCTGAACCGCACCCTCAGCCACCTGGCCTTTCTGAGCGCCTACCCGCCGGAGATCGCTGCCGCCAGCCCCGCCCCGGCCGGGCAGACCACGCCGGAGGCGGCCGCCCGGGCGGCGTTCGGCGCCCGGGAGCTCGTCCAGACGGTCATGGAGGAGATCTCGGGCGGCCGGATGCACTACATGTTCAACCGGGTCGGGGGCCTGGTCGCGGAGCTGCCCGCGGGCTGGCTCGGCCGGGTCCGGGACGCGGCCGGCCGGGTGCGGGACGCCCTGCCGGTCATCGGCGCGGTGGTCCGGGAACATGAGGGCTTCCGGCAGCGCACCAGGGGCGTCGGAAGGCTGACCGGCGAGCAGGTGCGCCAGTACGGGGTGAGCGGGCCCGCCGCCCGCGCCAGCGGGGTGGACTTCGACCTCCGCCGTGACGAGCCGTACCTCGCCTACGGCGAGCTGGCGAGCGTGCTGCGGGTGGTCACCAGGCCCGAAGGCGATTGCCTGGCCAGGTTCGAGTGTCTGCTGGACCAGGTCGGGGCATCGCTGGATCTGGTGGACGCGTGCACCAGCCGGCTGGCTGCGCTGCCACCGGGACCGCTCAGCGCCCGCCTGCCCAAGGTCTTCAAGGTGCCCGAGGGCCATGCCTACGCCTGGACGGAGAACCCGCTCGGGATCAACGGGTACTACCTCGTTTCCCGGGGCGGCAAGACGCCCTGGCGGCTGAAGCTGCGCTCGGCCTCGTTCGGCAATGTCCAGGTGCTTTCCGAACTGCTGGCGTCGAGCCGGGTCGCGGACCTGCCGGCCATCCTGGGCTCGATGTTCTTCGTCGTGGGCGACATGGACAGGTGAACGGGGCCGGCTGACAGGACATGCCCTAGCCGTCAGGCGGCTGGCCGGGCTCGTCCTGCGGGGTGGGGACGCGGCAGCCGTACTCCAGGTAGAGGGCGGCCAGGACCAGGATGACGGCGGCCCCGAACGTCCCCGCGGATACGTAGGCGTCCGCGCGGTAGGCGGCCTTGTCCAGCGACGACGCCACGTACAGAAGGAACCCGGCGGCGAAGCCGCCGACGAGGGCGGCCGCCAGGGAGGTGGCCTTGGCCAGGGCGGCCATCCTGGCCACCGCGATCGGGGGGATTGGCTTGCCACGGCCCCGCAGGCGGGATCGGAGGTTCCGGCCGCTCCACGCCTCCGCCACCGCGAGCAGCAGCAGCGCGGGCACCCCGGTCCACGGCAGCGGCGGGAGCGACGAATAGGCCTGCCGCAACAGCAGCCAGGCGACGATCGCGCAGACCACGGCGATGATGACCAGGGTCCGCACGCGGGTCGGGGTCATCCAGGCACCGCCGCGCGGGGACGGGCCGCCGCCGGGCGGGAACGGCCCGCCGGGCGGGGACGGGTCACCATGGTCGTCAGGCCGGCGCGTGCAGCACGGCGTCGTCCAGCCGTTCTATGCCGGCCGAGCCGGCCTTGGCCAGCAGATCCGACACCTGGCCCCAGCCCGGGATCTCCGCGTCCGGGTCGATGTCATGCCAAGGGGCGAGGACGAACGCGCGTTCATGCGCGCGGGGATGCGGCAGGGTCAGCTCCGGGTCGTCACTCACGACGTCACCGTAGGCGATGATGTCGAGGTCGAGCGGGCGAGGCCCCCAGGTCTGATCCCTGACCCGCCCGAAGACGGCCTCCACCCCGTGGCACCGCTCCAGGACGGCGTGCGCGGGCAGCGTCGTGGTCGCGATGAGCACGGCGTTCAGGTAGTCGGGCTGCGGCGGGCCGCCCACCGGCGCGGTCTGGTATACGGGCGACACCGCGACCAGGGCCAGGCCGGGCGCGTCGAAGAGCGCGTCGAGGCCTCCCTGCATGTTCTCCAGCCGGTGGCCGAGGTTGCTGCCGAGTGCGACCGTGACCCGGGTTCCCCCGGCCCGGGATGACAAGTGAGCGGGCCCCGGCCCGCCTCTCCCGTCGCCGCTCATGTGCGCTTCCGCCGGATCGCCACGGTCACGTCGCTGAACCGGTGGGACAACGGGGCTTGGGGTTTGTGGACGGTGATCTCTACCTCCTCGACGCCCGGTTCCGACAGGCACCCATCGGCCAGCCGCTGGGCGAGCGTCTCAATGAGCCGCACCGGCGGACCGCTGGCCAGCCGCACCAGCCGGTCCGCGACGGCGCCATAGTCGACGGTAAGGGACAGATCGTCGTTAGCCGCTGCTGCCCGGGTATCCAGCCACAAAACGGCGTCGATGATGAACTCCTGGCCGTCGCGCTGCTCGTGCTCCAGCACGCCATGCCGGCCGAACACGCGCAGCCCCTCCAGGGATATCCGGTCCAGGCTCATCCGCCATCTCCGGCTGACCCGGTGCCCCCGGCCCTCCGGGCGGCTGCTCCGGCACCCGCGGCCATACCGGCGCCCTCGGCCGCCCCTGTCTGCCCGGCAGCCTCACGCCAGGCCTCGCCGACCCGTACCGCGTCGGCGTTCGCCGGCACCTCATGGACCCGGGCGCACCATGCTCCCGCCGCCGCCGCCAGGGCGGTGACCGCGACCGTCGCGTCGTCACAGCCGGCGAACGGGCGCGGGGAACCATCGGGTGCCGCGAGCAGCCGGCCCAGGAACCGCTTGCGCGAGGCGCCGATGAGGACCGGGAAGAGGGACCCGCCGCCCAGGCTGGCGATCTGGCCGAGGTGGGTCAGCAGCGCCCAGTTGTGCTCGGCGAGCTTGGCGAATCCCAGGCCCGGGTCGAGGATGATCAGTCCCGGGTCGACCCCCTCCGCTACGACCGCATCGACCCGGCGGCGCAGCTCCTCAGCCACCTCGGCCACGACGTCGCCGTATACCGCGCGGTCCTGCATCTGGTGGCTGTGGCCGCGCCAGTGCATCACCACGTAGGGGACACCGGCCTGGGCGACCAGCCGGGGCATCTGCGGATCAGCCAGACCGCCGCTGACGTCATTGACCAGGCGCGCGCCCGCCTCGAGCGCGGGCTGCGCCACCTCGGCCCGCATCGTGTCGACGCTGACCGGCACGCCGGCGGCGGCGAGCGCGCGGATGACCGGCTCCACCCGCCGCAGTTCCTCATCCGCCGATACCCGCTGCGCCCCCGGCCGGGTGGACTCCCCGCCGACGTCGACGATGTCCGCCCCCTGCGCGGCCAGTTCCAGGCCGCGGGCGATCGCGGCGTCGGGACCGAACCAGGATCCCCCGTCCGAGAACGAGTCGGGGGTGACGTTGACCACCCCCATCACCAGGCAGCGGGCCGCGCTCGGCAGCCCCGGCGGGCTCGGGGCACGCGGTGCGTGGCCGGGCCCGCCTGGACGGCCCGGCGCGCCTGCGTCGCTCGCCATGAGCGTCACCCTATGCGGCGAGCGGATCATTCCCCAGCGCCACGCCCGCGGCACACCGCGCCTCCCGGGAACCCACTGGCGGCCAGGGCCGGCCGGGAGTAATCGGGCCGGAGCGGCCAGAGGGCAGGACGCGGCCGGCCGGAGCGGCCAGGCCGCGGCGCGGCGGCCCGGGGGCCGGGCGGCGGTCAGCGGCCGGCTGGCGGTGAGGCTGGGCGGGCGGGGAAGGCGCGGCGCAGGCGGCGCCGCGCCGGGGCCAGGCCCAGCTTGCGGGCCAGCCGGCGCAGTTCCAGCCTGGGCCAGACCAGGAACGCCTCGGCCTCCAGCGCGGCCACGCCGACCCGCACCGCGTCCCCGGGCCCGGGGAAGACGAAGAAGCGTGGCTCCCAGGCCGGGCAGAACTTGGCGTTGAACTTGTACAGCGACTCGATCTGGAACCACCGCGAGATGAAGATGAGGAAGCGGCGCCAGATCCGCAGCACCGGGCCCGCGCCGATCCGCTCGCCCCGTTCCAGCGCGGCCCGGAACACCGCGAAGTTGAGCGAGATGCGCTTGACCCCCAGCGCCTGGGCGGCCTTGATGGCCTCCACGATCAGAAAGTCGTTCACGCCGGGCTGAGCGCTGCGGTCCCGGCGCATCAGGTCCAGCGACAGCCCGTCCGATCCCCAGGGGACGAAGTGCAGCAGGCCGCGGAGCACCCCGTTCTCGGTTGCCGTGGCGACGACGCACTGCCCGTCCTCGGCCCCGCCGACCCGGCCCAGCGCCATGGAGAAACCGCGCTCGGTAGGGCTGCCCCGCCAGGAATCGGCCCGCGCCACGATGCGCTCGATCTCATCGCGGTCGATGTCGGCGACCCGCCGGATGTCCGCCACGTATCCCTGGCGGCACACCCGCGCCACCATCTGGCGGACGTTGCGCATGGACCGGCCCTGCAGCGAGAAGTCAGCCACCTCCACGATGGCCTCGTCGCCGAGTTCCAGGGCGGTGAGCTGGCCTTCGCGGCACCAGATCTCCGCGCCCAGCTCCCCGCAGCCCATGACGGCGGGGACCCAGGCGTGCCGCGCCGCCTCATCGAGGAACGCGTGGATCGCGCCCGGCCACGCCTCCGCGTCCCCGATCGGGTCACCGCTGGCGAGCATCACCCCGGACACGACCCGGTACCCGATGCAGGATTTGCCGCTGGGTGACCAGATCACGTTCTTGTCGCTGCGGAGCGCGAAGTAGCCGAGCGAATCGCGGTCGCCGTACTTGCCCAGCAGCTCCCTGATCCGCTGGGCATCGGGCTCGGTGGCCCTGGCCGCCAGCTTCGCGGGGCGCAGGAACAGATAGGCGGTCACCACCAGCGTGAATATGCCCAGGGTGCTGGTCATCAGGTTGAACAGGTCGGCCCGGGAGTCCGGGACGAACTGGACCGGCCCGGAGACGCCGACCAGGCCGTAGACCGTGTGCACGGTCCGCTGCCAGATCGAGTAGTCCTCGGCCAGGTGCCGGGCCAGCAGCATGTACGTCAGGCCGATCGCCACGTCCGCAATGACCAGGCCGACAAAGACCCCGGCCGCCCGCCACCGGGTCCGTGGGTCGCCCACGGCGTAGAACTCGCCCCGGAAGGACAGCAGCACCACCAGCACAGCCACGGCGGCCACGCCCTGGATGCGGTAGCCATGCATCAGGTGGATCGCGGCGCTGAACGCCAGCAGAACGGTGGTGGCCTGCCACGCACGGCGTTTCCGGCGCCGGAGCCCATGCGAAAGCATCAGCAGCAGCAGCCCGATGATCACGGTCGCGGTGCTGGTGACGTTCGTCATGCTGCCGGGCACGAAAGGCGTGATGCGATGCAGCCGGTGATGCAGGTGCAGGCTCGGGATCGCGACCCCGATCACGTCGGAGAGCCCGATAAGCAGGCAGAGCCACCCCGTCGTGATCGGCACCCACTTGCGCTGATGACGGCGGTCGGGCGCCCGTGTGACGCGCGCCCAGGTATAGCCCCCCTCCTCACCCTCGGCAGGTGCGGTGGGCGGCGCAGCGCTGGCCTCGTTTATCTGTGTCATATGCTGCTTCAGCCCCTGCATCACGGGGGATCAGCGTAGTCGCGGTGATACAGGGCGCGGGCAATCTCCCGGAATAGGGTTACCCCCGGTTGTGCCTCTCCCCAGTGAACAGCTGCCCAGCCAACGGCAAGGCATTCACGGACCCGTCTTCCGGCGGCGGCCGGGATTAACGTCCCCGATTTACTGCAATCACCTTAGCCGCGGTGCGGGAGTAGGCTGGCGCATTTGGCAGTTGGCTGGCGCGCACACGGTAATGGGCTGGCGCGCACGCGGCAGTGGGTCGGCCCGGGCGGTTATGGGCTGGCGCGCACGCGGCAGGTTGGCGCGGGCGGGCGGGTCAGCCGCGGTGCAGAAGCAGGCTCATGGCCTCGGCCCGGGTGCGGTCGCTGTCCCTCATGCTGCCGCGGACCGCCGAGGTGACGGTCTTCGCGCCGGGCTTGCGCACGCCGCGCATCGACATGCACAGGTGCTCGGCCTCGATCACGACCAGGGCGCCGCGCGGCTCCAGCACCGACATCAGGGCGTCCGCGATCTGGCTGGTCATGCGCTCCTGGACCTGTGGCCGCCGGGCATAGACGTCCACCAGCCTGGCCAGCTTGGACAGGCCCGTTATCTGGCCCTTCTCGTTCGGGATGTAACCGACGTGCGCGAACCCGAAGAACGGGACCAGGTGGTGCTCGCAGGTGCTGTAGACCTCGATGTCGCGGACCAGGATCAGCTCGTCGTAGTCGGCGTCGAACACCGTGGCCAGCACTTCCTCCGGGCGCTGCGCGAGCCCGGAGAACTGCTCGGCGTAGGCGCGGGCCACCCGGGCCGGAGTGTCGATCAGCCCGTCCCGGTCGGGGTCCTCCCCGATGGCGAGCAGGATCTCACGCACCGCACGCTCGATCCGCGCGGTGTCGATCGGCTCGCTCAACGGGACTCGCCGCCGCCTTCGTTGCCGCCGAGCGCGGGCAGGTCCGCGGCCGGGCCGCCGTACGAGGTGGCCGAGCCGGAGCCGTTCCCGGGCGAGGCCAGGTCCTTCACGTCCGCGGCGGCTGTCAGCGCCAGCTCCTTCGGCGTGAGCACCGGCGGCCGGTCCGACGGCAGCCGCTTGCCGTAGCCGGTGTAGGAGCCGCGGGAGGGCCGGGTCTTGATCGGGGCGAAGATCGCCAGCACCTCCTGCCGGCTCAGGGTCTCCTTGTCGATCAGGTTCAGGACCAGGTCGTCGAGCACCTCCCGGTAC
>DATINY010000101.1:0-2073 GCA_035473755.1 Streptosporangiaceae bacterium | reverse complement strand
AGCGCCAGCCCGGCCGCAGCGATCACCAGCGTGGCAGCCCCCAGCAACCATGCTGACCTGCGAGCCCATCGCATCGCGCTCACTTCGCCTTCGACGGCACCCGGCGAAACCGCCAGCTGCGGCCCCGCCACGTACGCCACGCTACGCCGGCACCGTTCCGGCAACGTTACGGAAAGGAGCACCGTGGCCGCGCGACAGCGCCGCGGTCGCGCGGCCCATGCGAAGACCCGCTACAGGCGGCCTCTACCGGGTGTTAGCGGCCACGCTGTTTGCACATGAACCGGCAGCGTTCGGTGTGGACGTTCCGGCAAGGCTTGGCGGTGATCTTTGCTGGCGGCGGTGGGTCAGGTTAAGCGGTTGGCGGGGTGGTCCGGCACGTTGAAGAGGCCGGCGAGCGTCGCGATGGTCTCGAGCAGCAGCGCGTCGAGTTCGGCCTGCTGGTCGGCTGCGTGCTGGGCGTGGAAGCTGGCGACGAGCCGGTCCCATTGGGCCAGGGCCTGGTGCTCGTGCTCGGCGGCCTGCCGGCCGGCCTCGTAGCCTGCCTGCCACCAGCGCAGCGCCGCGGCGCGAGTGACGGTGATGGTGCGATGGTGCCGGGCTTGGGCGGCGAGGGCGGGGTTCATAGGGAATGGCCCGGCGCCCGGCCGGAGACCGGGGGCGCCGGGCTGGTGCATTCTCAGTCCCGGGTGAGCTCGGCGACGGCTTTCTTGGCGCAGGCGTCGTCGACGAGGTCCTTGCCCGCGGCCGCCGCGGCGATGAGCGCGGCGACGGCGGCGTTGTTGAGCGCGCGGGGCAGCCCGTTGGCCACCCGGTGCAGCCGGGCGACCGCGTCGTCGGCGAGCAGCGGATCCTCCCGCCCGGCCAGCTTCAGGTGGTGGCGCAGGTAGGCGGCGGACTCGGCGAGGTCCATCGGCTTGATGACGAACCGGGTGGCGATCCGCTGGTCCAGCGCGGCGAACATGCCCATCCGCAGCTGCCGGTTCAGGGTCGGCTGCCCGGCCAGGATGGCGGCGAACGGGGACGCGGAGTCCATCTCCGAGTTGGTCAAGAGCCGCAGCTCCTCGAGCTGATCGGGCTGCAGGAGATGGGATTCATCGCAGATGAGTACGACCCGGCGGTGTCTTTCTGCGGTCTCGGCGGCCAGCAGGTCCGATGCCTGGGCCATCAGCTCGGCTTTGAGGTAGCGGGGCTGGGCACCCAGCGCCCGGACGATCGTGACATACAGACCGCGGGTGCCGAACGCCGGGTTGGCGATGTAAATCACCTGGTGGCGGGTCGGGTCCAGGCCGGCGACGGCGGCCCGCAGGGCCACGGTCTTGCCCGCGCCGACGTCCCCCGTGACCACTCCCAGCGCCGATTCCACCACGCAGAAGCTGATCCGGGCGATCGCCTCGGCGTGGGCCTGCCGGGCGAACAGGTCCCGGGCGGGGATCGACTTGCCGAACGGGGTGCGGGACAGGCCGAAGTGCGCCGCCCACGGCGCGGCGCTCACCGCTGTTCCTCCAGTCCCGGTTCCTGGTCCTGGCCGGGTTCGCCGGCGGTGAGCCTGCCCAGAGCGGTGAAGTCGATCTTGGCGCCGGTGCCGGCGGCCTCCTCGTGCGCGGCGGCGACCAGGCCGAGGTAGTCGATCCCGGTCGGGGCCGCCTCCGGGGGGGCGGCCTGCGGGACGGCGCGGTGCACGTGGCGGCGGGTGATGAACGGGGTCGCGGCCCCGGCGGGCTTGCCGTCCAGGAACACCTCGATGACCGTCAGGTCCTCGGGGTCGTAGCGTAGCTCGACCCGCCGGCCGACGAGGGCCGGGTCGACGGCGTACGCGTTGCCCTCCAGCGGGACGGTGGCGGTGCGGGTCACCCGGCGGGTCACCGACCAGCGGAACGCCTCCCGCAGCCGCTCCGGGCTGGCCTGCCGCGGCGGCCCGCCGGCCTCGAACCGGCCAATCGGGGTCTGCCCGGTCTCGGCGTGCACCCGCCGGTTGGCGACCTGCCCGGCCCACGCGGCGAACAGGTCGTTGAGCGCATCCAGCGACTCGATGCCCTGGTGGACGGCCTCGGCCAGGAACGCCTCCCGGATATA
>DATINY010000100.1:0-2608 GCA_035473755.1 Streptosporangiaceae bacterium | reverse complement strand
CGCCCTTCGCTGGGCCGGGCGCCGCCGTAGCCGCCGCCCGGCGGGCGGACGGGGGCGAGCCTGCCGTAGCCGGCCAGGCGGCCGGTGCCGGAGCGCAGAAAGCTCACCTAACTGCCTCCCTCGCGGGCGCTTCGCTGGCTTGGGAGGCGGGGTCCTCGGCGCCGGGACACCGCTGACGCTGGGTCGTGCCGGAGGCGCGCCAGCAGGTGCCGTGGCCCGGCGCCTGCGGCGGCCGGCGAAGGCGCCGTCATGCTGCCCCCCCGGGCAGCTTCACGCCGCCCGCTACCAGATCGGTCCGCAGCCGCTCCACCTGCTGCGGGGTCGCGTCGATCAGCGGCCCGCGGACCGTGCCGCCGGGCAGCCCGAGCAGGCTCAGCGCCGCCTTGGTGGCGATCGCGCCCTGGGTCCGGGTCATGATGCCGATGTAGACGGGCAGCAGCTCGCGGTGGATCTCCAGCGCCTCACCGACCCGGCCGGCCAGGTAGGCGTCGATCATCTCGTGCAGCCGGTCCCCGACCACGTGGCCGACCACGCTGACGAAGCCCGCGGCCCCGATCGCCAGCATGGGCAGGTTCAGCATGTCCTCGCCGCTGTAGTAGACGAGGTCGGTGGCGAGCATCACCTGCGAGCTCGCGCCCAGATCACCCTTGGCGTCCTTGACGGCGACGATCCGCGGGTGCTGGGCCAGCTGGATCAGGGTCTCGGTGGCGATCGGCACACCGGTGCGGCCGGGGATGTCATAGAGCATGTTCGGCAGCCCGGTCGCGTCGGCGACCGCGGTGAAGTGGGCGATGAGGCCGTTCTGCGGCGGCTTGTTGTAGTACGGCGTCACCACGAGCAGCGCGTCGGCGCCGGCTCGTTCTGCCTGCTGGGCGAGTTCGATGGTGTGCGCGGTGTCGTTGGTGCCGACCCCGGCCACCACCGTCGCCCGGTCCCCCACCGCCTCGATGACGGCGCGCAGCAACTGGTCTTTCTCGGCGTTGCTGGTGGTGGGCGATTCACCGGTGGTGCCGCTGATGACCAGGCCGTCGTTGCGCATGTCGTCGACCAGGTAGGTGGCGAGGCGGCCCGCGCCGTCGGCGTCGAGCGCGCCGTCGGCGGTCATGGGCGTGATCATCGCGGTCAGCATCCGGCCGAAAGGCGCCCTGGCTGCAGAAGCGGCGCTGCCCGGCTGGCCCGCGGATTGCTGGGTTCCTGTCATGAACCGAACGCTACCCGGCGCGGGCCCCCCACGGCATGCCGGCCACGCGGCCGGTGGCTCAGAACACCGGGATGATGTCCTCGGGGTTGATGTCGTCGGCCACGTCCACGCCCTCGATGTCCAGTTCGGGGATGGCGGGGAAGGCGATGCCCCAGCGGGTCACGATCGCCCGCACCCGGGCCATCGCCACCCGCCAGTTCTCGGCCTGCTGCTCGTAGGACAGCACGCCGAGGCCCGCGTCGCGGGCGTGGCTCATGAGCACCCGGTGGTTGGGCAGGAAGTACGGCGGGATCTCCCAGAACCCCTCCGGGGGCTCCCACAGGATCATCGACAAGAACACGAACCCAGCCCGCAGCTGGCGGGTGATCAGGCCCTTGACCTCCTCGGTCAGGCCCGGCCACTCGTTCTCCAGGATCGTCATGCAGATCTGCAGGTGGCGCGACTCGTCCCGGCCGATCCGGCCGAACATCGCCGAGAACACCGGGTGGGTGGTGCCCGACGACATGCCGCGGAACAGGGTGGACGCGGCCATCTCGCCCATCATGAAGCTAGTGAACAGGACCGGCAGCGAGTACTTGCCGACCGCCTTGTTGTAGCCGGTCCAGTAGCGGCCGCCGTTGTGGTACAGCCAGGCGATGTTGTTGTGCGCCGCCTGCTCCAGCGGGGTGGACGGCGTCCAGTCCAGTGGGCCGCCGGGCCACAGCTTGGCGATCGTGCGCTGGCAGCACTCCTCGTGGTTCATCTCGTCCCGGGTGATCGAGAAGAAGCACTTGCGGACCGGGTCCTCCTCATGCTGCTCGAACGCGTGGATGGTGGCGCGGGCGAAGACCGCGGGGCCGGAGGCGTCGAAGTTGGCCAGTACCGAGAACCAGTACATGATGCCGAGCCGCTGCTCGGTGGTGAAGTCCTCCGCGCGCAGCCCGTCCCACGGCAGGTCGGCCGGGTTCCAGAGCGTGAGCTTGGACTTCTCGTAGATCGCGGCCAGCTTGGCCGTCTCGACCCGCCACTCCATCGGGTAGATGTTCGGCTGCACGACCTCAGGCGCCGGCCAGAACCCGCCCTCGGGGATGACCAGCTCGCGATCCGGCTCTGCCACCAGCGTGCTCCGTCCTGCTCGGCAGCGCTCTATGACGCTCTATGACAGGGTACGGCTAAATCTGCGGCAAGCCGTCATAGCGGTCCGCTCGCCGTCGTCAGAGCCCGAGGTCGCGGCCGATGATCTCCTTCATGATCTCGGTCGTGCCGCCGAAGATCGTCTGCACCCTGCTGTCGGTGAACGCCCGGGCGACCGGGTATTCACGCATGTACCCGTACCCCCCGAACAGCTGAACGCACCGGTCCACGACGCGGTTGCACAGCTCGGTGTCCCACCACTTCACCATCGCCGCGTCCGTCACCGACAGGCGA
>DATINY010000099.1:0-3035 GCA_035473755.1 Streptosporangiaceae bacterium | reverse complement strand
CGGTCGGGCGGCGCCCGATCCGGTAGCTGGCGCCGTCGCCGTCCCGTGCGAGGTCGGCGGCCACGAGCAGCACGGCGACCTGCTGTTCGGCCAACCGCTCCGCGACGGCGTCGATCCCCCAAGCCGCGCCCGCGGCGGACGAGGCAACCAGGTTCGCGACGGCGCCGATGGCCTCGCCCGTGATCCCGTCCAAGGTGGCGCCGATCCGGGCGCTGAGCCGGTCGTCGCTGTCCGTGGGCACCGGGCCTTCGGCGATCGTGGTGACCGGGCGGAGCGGGCCGGGCAGGTGGCCGGCGACGGCGTCGAGGATGTGCTGGTCGCCCGCGCCGAGGACGATGTGCGCGCCGACGCTGGCCGCGGCCTCGGAGACGCGCGCGGCGATGGACGCGGCGTTCCGCTCGCCGCCGGCCTCCGGCTCGCTGCTGGTCACGTGCCGCTCCCCGTGGTGCTGTGCGGGCGGCCGGTCCGGATGAGTATCGCGCCGCTCGTCCGGGGCTGCGAACCGCCGGGCGGGACGCTGGTCGCCGGCGGCGTGGGCGATGACCGCGGCGTCGCCACGATCCGCCAGCAGGACCACGTGGGCCGGGCGGCGCGCGGCGAACGCGGCCGCCTCGAGCAGGTGCGGCAGCGGCCCTACCCGGACCCCAGGTGCAGCCGCGCCGTGCGGCAACCGCCGGGCGAGCAGCACCTGGCCATGCGCCGCGACCACGATCGAGGTGCCGCCGGCCAGCGCGTTCCCGGCGCCGGCCGCGAGCGCCTGGGCGGTACGCTCATCGGCGCCGAGCGTGCTCGCCTCGCGGGCGGCATCGGCCAGGGCAACGTCCCAGGCATATTCCGGTTCAGAGACCGAGTCGGGCACCTCGACCGTGGCCGTGGCCACGAGGCCGGACGCGTCGTGGCCTGGCTGGAGGGCGCGCAGTCCGGGATCCAGCGCCAGCCGACCGAGCCGGAGCAGCGGAAGGGTGTTCGGGGCATCTGGCATGTTCCCATCACAGCCGGCCGGCAGCCGCCAGGGCAATGCGCTCCTCGGTATCGCTGCCGATGCGAGGCCGCGCCGGGGGCCCAGCTCCCTACCGGTCAGCAGGGTGCGCGCGATAGAAAGAGCACTAGACGATCAGGAGAGGACGCCGCCGATGGATGTCATCGAGTTCCGCCCGGACCGGGACCAGTACGCGTTCACCTTCGGCGGCGTCGCGCCCGTCCGCAAGGTCCAGCCGGGAACGATGCTGCAGCTGTGGACGGACGACGCATTCTGCGGCGCCCTGCGGGACCCGTCTGACATGCCCAGCGCCAAGCTGACGATGCCGTTCGTCAACCCGCAGACCGGCCCGTTCCACGTGGAGGGGGCGGAGCCAGGCGATACGCTCGCGCTGCACTTCGTGGACCTCAGCCCGGCCCGGGACTTCGGCGCGTCCAGCACCATTCCCCTGTTCGGCGGCCTGACGGGGACAGACCGCACCGCCACGCTGCAGGATCCGCTGCAGGAGCGGACCTGGATCTACGAGGTGGACCGGGACCGGCGCACCGTTGTGTTCCAGGCCCGGGCCAGCGATCTGCGGCTGGAACTGCCGATGGATCCGATGCTGGGCACGGTGGGCGTGGCCCCGGCCGCCGGCGAGGTGCGGTCCTCGCTGGTGCCGGACGCCTTCGGCGGGAACATGGACACCCCCGAGATGCGCGCCGGCGCCAGCTGCTACCTGGGGGTCAACGTGCCGGGCGCGCTGTTCTCCGTCGGCGACGGCCACTACCGGCAGGGCGAGGGCGAGTCGTGCGGGACCGCGGTGGAGGGCGCGATGGACGTCTGTCTCATCGTGGACCTGATCAAGGGCGGAGGGCCGGCCTGGCCGCGGATCGAGACCGACGACTATCTCATGGTGGTGGGGTCGAGCCGGCCGCTGGAGGACGCCTGGCGGATCAGCCAGGCGGGCATGGTCGGCTGGCTGAGCGACCTGTACGGGCTGGACAAGCTGGACGCCTATCAGCTGCTCACCCAGGTGAGCGAGTGTCCGCTGGCCAACGTGGTGGACGTCAACTACAGCTCGGTCACGAAGGTGCGCAAGAGCCTGCTGCCCTCGGCCGACGTCTACGAGGGCATGCACCGGCGGCTGCGCGAGCTGGCCGGGACCGCGGGTTAAGGAGGGAAGCACATGGATCTGGGGCTAAAGGGATTGCGCGCTCTGGTGACCGGCGGTACCAGGGGCATCGGGCGGGCCATCGCGGAGACGCTTGCCGATGAGGGCGCCTCGGTCGCGTTCTGCGCCCGGACCGCGGCCGACGTGACCCGGGCGGCCGAGGAGATGACCGGCCGGGGCGGCATGGTGACCGGACGCTGCGTCGATGTCGCCGACGAGGCCGGCGTGCGGCAGTGGGTCAGTGACACCGCCACCGAACTGGGCGGCCTGGACATCGTCGTGGCCAACGTAAGCGCGCTGGCCATTCCGGACGAGGAGGCCAACTGGCGCGCGAGCTTCGACGTGGACCTGATGGGCACGGTTCACCTGGTGAGCGCCGCGATGCCGTACTTGGAACGCAGCGAGGCGGCCTCGATCGTGACGATCTCCAGCGTGTCCGGCCGTGAGGTGGACTTCGCCGCGGGGCCCTACGGCACCATGAAGGCGGCGATCATCCACTACACGCAGGGCCTCGCCTACCAGCTCGCGGCCAAGGGCATCCGGGCCAACAGCCTGTCCCCCGGCAACACCTACTTCCCTGGCGGCGTCTGGCAGAACATCGAGCAGAGCAATCCCGGGCTGTTCGCGGCGGCGCTGGGACTGAACCCCACCGGGCGGATGGCGCGACCGGAGGAGATCGCCCGGTCCGCGGTATTCCTGGCCAGCCCGGCCGCCAGCTTCATCACCGGTGCCAACCTGCTGGTGGACGGGGCCCTCACCCGCGGCGTCCAGTTCTGAGCCGGGAGGCTCAGCCGCTGCATGGCTGGGTTGAAAGATCCGGGCAGCCGTTGGCGCTAGCGATGATCTTGCGAGTTGCTGACCGGGTGAGAGCGGGCCGGGCGCGACTGGCCGGAGCCGGGCTAC
>DATINY010000098.1:0-16074 GCA_035473755.1 Streptosporangiaceae bacterium | reverse complement strand
CGCCCCGGGAGATGGAGGACGCGGCCGGGCCGCGGTTCTCCCAGGGAGTCGGCCTGGTCGTCAGCATCATCGGGGTGGCCGGGTACGCAGCCGGCCTGGCGCCCCTCGGCATGGCCGCCGCCGCGCTGGCGTTCGTTGCCGCCTTCCTCAACGCGGCCTTCGGCCTGTGCCTGGGCTGCGAGATGTATGTGCTTATTCGCCGGATCTGGCCGCGCCAGCATGAGGCAGTGCCGCCAGAACCTGACAAGGAGGTAGCCGCATGAGCCGCTCTGACGTCCTGGTGGACGCTGACTGGGTGGGAACCCACCTCGACGACCCAGGCGTGGTCCTGGTCGAGGTGGACGAGGACACCACCGCCTACGACAAGGGACATATCCGTAGCGCCGTCAAGCTCGACTGGAAGAAGGACCTGCAGGACCCGGTCCGCCGCGACTTCGTGGACAGGCACGGCTTCGAGCAGCTGATGTCCGAGCGGGGCATCGGCAACGACGACACCGTCATCCTGTACGGCGGCAACAACAACTGGTTCGCCGCCTACGCCTACTGGTACTTCCGGCTCTACGGGCACGAGAACGTCAAGCTCCTCGATGGCGGCCGCAAGAAGTGGGAGCTCGAATCCCGCGAGATGGTCACCGCGGTGCCGGAGCGGCCGCAGACGTCCTACCAGGCCTCGGAGCAGGACTCGTCGCTGCGCGCGCTGCGCGACGAGGTCATCGCCGCGATCGGGAAGCGGAACCTGGTCGACGTCAGGTCGCCGGACGAGTTCACCGGCAAGCTGCTGGCGCCCGCGCACCTCCCGCAGGAGCAGGCCCAGCGCGCCGGGCACATCCCGACCGCGAAGAACATCCCGTGGTCCAAGGCCGCCAACGACGACGGAACATTCAAAACGGATGACGAGCTCCGCGCGCTGTATCAGAGCGAGGCGGGCCTGGACTTCAGCAAGGACACCATCGCCTACTGCCGGATCGGTGAGCGCAGTGCCCACACCTGGTTCGTGCTGCACGAGCTGCTCGGGCAGCCGCGGGTGAAGAACTACGACGGGTCCTGGACCGAGTACGGGTCGCTGGTCGGGGTGCCCATCGAGCTGGGCGAGGCGCGATGAGCGAGGCGCAGGGCTGCGGGGCGCCCGCCGGGGGCGCGGCCCTGCCGGCCTCCGCATCGGGTGAGGCCGTGATCGAGGGGCACGTGACGCGGGCCGGGACGCCGGTGCCGGTTGGCTATGCCCGCCTGCTCAACGACGGCGGCGACTTCGTCGCCGAGGTCCCGCTGGGCCAGGACGGCGGATTCCGCTTCTTCGCCGCCCCGGGAACCTGGACGGTGCGGGTGCTCGCGCCGGGCGGGGTCAGTGCCGACCAGACGGTGACCGCCGGCTACGGCCACCGCACGGCCCTGGAGGTCAGTGTCTGAGCGCTGCCTCCCGCCGTGACCGCTGGAGAACGTGCCGGATGACCGGATGAGAGGCTGGGCGGCCCCCGCCTGCCCCTCATCCGT
This sequence comes from Streptosporangiaceae bacterium, assembly GCA_035473755.1. Lineage (GTDB taxonomy): Bacteria > Actinomycetota > Actinomycetes > Streptosporangiales > Streptosporangiaceae > UBA9676. The sequence continues at coordinate 14,583 of DATINY010000098.1, read as the reverse complement.
TCTCCAGCTTGTCATCTGTTCGTAGGCTTTTCCGCCCCCGGGCGTTCAATTGTGTGTCACCTCCTCTCCCTATCAATTGAGGTCGACCGGGCGGGGTCAGCCCGCCCGATATGTCATAGCGACCGAGGGCGGGGGCCGCATTGTCTCTCCAGGCTGATCCCGCGGGGGCTGGGCCCACCCAGGAAGGCCCCGCCGCGTCCAACGTCCTGACCATCTCCAAGAACCCGATCGCCAAGATCAGCAGCTAAGTCATGGCATCTCTACCCGCTGCGCAGTCCCAGTCGCGCAACTGGCTGCGTAGCGGTGGCGTCGTCCGCTGGCTCGGCTTCGGGGGCGCCTGGATCCCCACGCTGATGCTGGCCTTCATCCTCGTGGTCCTGTCCACCAAGGCGTGGCCGGCCCTGCTGCTGTTCGTCGTGGTTCTCATCGTCATCGTTCTGGGGCGAGTGGTCGTCGCCATTTCCTGGCGTCATGCGGAATGACCGCAGACCGGGCAGACGACGTCCGCCGGGCGGGTGCCCGGCGCCGGCGGCTCTCTGCTGGTGTGCTGGCCGACCGGATGGCGGCCACGCTCGTCCATCATGAGCCGGGATGGCGGCTGCCGCGGCTGACCGCGATGGCGCGGCGGTTCAATGTGAGCGCGGCGGAGGTCGACGCCGCGATCGACGACCTGGCGGCCCGGCATCTGCTGCGGCGGCTGCCCGATGGGCAGGTGTACCGGGCCAGCCCGGCGGAGTACCGGGTGCCGCTGGAGGGCCTGTCCGGCCTGACCTCGCAGGTGGACCCGATGGGCGGCCAGCTGGTGTGCAAGAGCCGGCAGGTGTCGCGGCGCCGGCCGCCGGAGGACATCGGGCGCTCGCTGGGGCTGGAGGCGAGTGAGCCGGTGCTGGTTATCCGCTGCGTGTGGACAGTGGGTGGTGAGCCGGGGGCGCTGTCGGCCAGCTACCTGCCCGAGCGGCTGGCCCAGCTTTGGCCGGACCTGGCGGCGCCTCCGTTCGCCCCGCCGGGAGAATACCCGCCGGTGGGCGGCCTGCCGGCGGTGCGCCCGGCCGACGGTGAGGGGGCCGGGCCGCTGGCCGGCGAGCAGCGCGCCGGTACTTCCGCCGGGGCTCGGGCTGGCTCCCCACCGACGGGGGCCGGCGCCGCCGGGGAGGGCACCGCGCCGGCCGTGACGGCCCGTCCCCGGGCGCTGCAGATCGAGCTGGCCCCCCCGCCGTCCTCGGTGGCCCGCAGCCTGCGGCTGGCCGCCGGTGAGCTGGTAGCCACGGTCACGGTCAGCTTCGAGGATCCGGTGGCGCACCGGCCGGTCGCGATCACCACGGCCATGCTGCGGCCCGACCTGTTCCGGATCGTGATCCAGGCCGGGGCCGGCCCGGACGGGCGGACCGGTGGTTTTGCATCCGTCTGGACACACGCCGCGGCGGGCTGGGAACCTTAACCCCAGATGCCTGCCGCCGTTGCTGCCGCCCCGCAGCGCGCACGGCGAGCCCGTTACCTGATCCCGCTGGGCACGCCGCGCCGCCGTGAGCTGCTGGCTGCACTGGCCGTGCTGGGTGTGCTCGGCGGTTTACTGTTCGCCCCGGTCACGCTCGGGCTGGCGGTCGCCTTCCATGTCATCGGAAAGGTCACCCGGTGGCGCCCGGCCTGGCTAGCCGTACCGGCCGCCTGCGGGGTGGTCTGGGTGCTCGCGATCGGCCCGGCCGCCGCCGTGGCCGGTTTCCTCGCCGCCCCGCGCGCGGTGACGGCGCTGCTCACCGGCGTGGCCACCGCCCCGGCGCGGCTCGCTCACCTCGGCGCGGCGTCCACCGGTTCGGTGCGCTGGTTCCCGGGGCAGTTCCCGATCGCCCTCATCCTGGCCGCGGGGATGGCGGCCGTGGCCTGGTGGCTGGACTGGCCGCACACCGACGAGTGGCGCCTTCCCGACCCCCGCCCCGGGCTGGTCAGTCTGTGCCGGCGGCGGTTCACGGCAGCATTCGTTAAGTCTGGCGGTGTCCTCACCCGGTCCGGGGCGTGTCTGGGGGTTGACGCCGGAACCGGGCGGCCCGCCGCGGTGCCCTGGCGGGAGGCGGAACGGGGGGTGCTGGTCACCGGCTCCGCGCGGCCGGCCGTGGCGGCGTCGGGGTTCCAGCTGGTGCACGCCGCGATCCGGCTGCGCAAGCCGGTGATGGTGGTGGACCTGGCGGCGGCGGGCGAGCTGGCCGGCTCGCTGGCGGCCGTGTGCACCGCCGCCGGGGCGCCGCTGCAGGTGTTCGGGGCGGGTGGGACCGGGTACTACGAGCCGTTCCGCGACGGCGACCCGGCACGCATGGCGGCACTGGTCATGGGCATGCTCGACTGGGACCGGGCACCCGACTCCGCCCGGCTCGGCGCCCAGGCCTGCCTGACCGACGTATTCGCGGTGGCGGCGGCGGCCCCCGCCGATCCGGCCGTGGCGATGCTCGACGACATCGCGGGCCTGCTGCGCCCCGGGGCGCTGGCGGCCCGCATGCAACGGGTGCCCCCCTACCATCCCCGCCGGCTCCTGCTCGCCGGCCAGGTCGTGCTGACGGCCGACCTGCTGGCGGCCGGGGGGTCCATGGCGACGTTCATCGCCGAGCAACTGGCGGGCCTGCGGGCGTCGCCGCTTGGCCGCCGGCTCGGACCCGCCCCGGCCGGGGAGCCCGGCCTGGCCATCAGCGTGGGCGAGGTGGTGCGCACGCGGGGAGTCGTCCTGTTCTCCCTCGACCGGGCCACCCACGGGCGGGCCGCCGACACGGTGGCGAACCTGGTCGCCCAGGACGCCACCGAGGTCTACGCCAGGCTGCGCCGGGCGGCGATCGGCGGCGACGGCCTGGCCTGGTTCGGCCAGTGCGAGACGATCGATCCGCAGGCGCTGGCCGGCTTGGTCGGCACCGGTCCCGGCGCCGGGCTCGCGACCGTGCTGAGCACAACCGCGGCGGCGGTGGTGGGCAGGCTCGCGGACCAGGTTGGCGTGCTCGTCCTGCACCGGCTGGACGATCACGCGCTGGCCGGGCGGCTGGCCTGGCTGACCGGGAAACGGCTCGTGCCCGCCGAACCGGACTCGGTCCGCCCCGCCCAGGTGGCCGGCTGGCCGGGACCGGGGGACACCCCCGCGAACGCCGCCTGGCCCGGGGGCGCGCCCGCGAGCGCCGGCGGCGCCGCAGTCATGGGTGGCGCCGGGCCGGCCGCGCCGACCGGGACCACCTGGTCGCCGGCCGTGACCGGCGAGCAGCTGTGCGCCCTCGGGGACGGCGAATTCACCCTCGTCCCGGGCGCGGACGGCGGCCGGATGGTGCCGCTGGCCACCAGCGTCCCGGCCCGGATCCCGCGGCGCCGGCCCGCGGGGGAGTGGCCGCCGTGACCGGCGCCCCCGCGTTCCGGGCTGGCCGCGTCTACCTCGGCTGGCAGTATGCGGTAACCAATCCGGATCCCGGGCCCCCACCGCGCCGGCCCGTCCCGCCCGGGCAGGAGCAGCTCGACCCCGGCTGGCTGGCGGCGCAGCGGCGGGAGGAGAGGCTGCTCACCCGGTACTGGAAGGTGCTCGCCGGCGTCGGCCTGGCGGGGACCGCGCTGGTGCTCGTGCTCGGCCACGCCGGCCTGCTGAATCCGGCCCTCACCATCCTCGGGGCGGCGGTCCTGGTGACCCTGGCCAGCCTGGGCGGGCGGGCCATCTGGCGGGGCCAGCGGGATCTGCGGGCCACCGTTGCCGCGGAGGAGCGCCGGGTCGGGGCCGCCCGGGCCGACCAGGAGGGCCAGCTGTTCGGCCGGCTGGAGGAACACGCCCGGCGGTTCCGCAGCTGGCAGGCCTGCCAGCAGATGTTCGCCCGCCAGCCGCTGTGGTATCCGGTCGCGCTGCCGGACGGGATCAACCGGGTGGACGTCGCCGGCGGCACGCTGGCCGGCTGGTCCGCCCTGCTCACCATGGTCGCCTCGGCCCGGCTGGCGACCGGTGGCGAGGTGACGGTGATCGATCTGTCCGAGGGCGCGGTCGCCCGCGACCTGGTGGCGCTGGCCGGCGGCATGGGGATCAGCCCGCTGGTCTGGCTGCTGCCCGGTGACCTGCCGCGGCTCGACCTCGGGGTGGGCATGCCCGCGGAACCGCTCGCCGACGTGCTGGCGGCCAGCGCGTCCGCTGACCCGGCGGCCGGTGCCGGGGCCGATCCAGCCCGCGACCACGCGATCGTCGAACGGGTCATCGGCGCGCTGGGGGAGGGAGCCGGGATCGCGAACGTCACCGCCGGCCTGCGGGCTCTCGCCCAGGTGGGCGACCCACGCGCCGACATCGAGGCGGCCCTGCTCACGGCGGCTCAGCTTGAGCGGGTCACCGGGCTGTTCGGCCGGGGGGCGGCCGACCAGGTGGTGATCGAGCGGGCGATGGCGCTGGAGGCACGGCTGCGGGCGCTGGACCGGCTCGGCTCCGAGCCGTCCCCCCTTCCCCGCAGCGCGCTGCGGGTGATCGCGCTGGACCGGGGCGGCACCACTTTCGGCAACGCGATGCTCGGGACCTATGTCACCGTGTCCCTCACGCACCTGCTGCGCCAGGCGCCCCAGGGCCGGCCCTGGCGGCACACGCTCTGCCTGGCCGGCGCGGACAGGCTCGGCGGCGAGGTGCTCGACCGGTTGTGTGACGCCTGCGAAAGCACCCGGACCGGGCTCGTGCTCGCCTACCGGTCGATCCCCGCCCAGGTCAGGGAGAGGCTCGGCCGCGGGAACGCGGCCGTCGCCTTCATGCGGCTCGGCAACGCCGAGGACGCCAAGGTGGCCGCCGAGCAGATCGGGACCGAACACCGTTTTGTGCTCAGCCAGCTCACCGACACCGTGGGCGCCTCGGTCACCGGCACGTCCGGCCGGTCCTACACCAGCACGGTGGGGACCGCCGATTCGGCGTCGGTCTCGGCGTCCACCAGCCGGACCACGGGCCGGAGCCGGGGCCGCGGTCACACCACGGCCGGCGTCGCGCCGTTCGCGGGGCGCACCAGGTCGGGCAGCCGGGAGGAGAGCGCGTCCAGCGGCACCAGCGACACCGAATCGATCACCGAGGGAATAAGCGCGAGCACCTCGTGGGGACTGAGCACGTCCACCGCGATCGGGGCGAACGAGTCGCTCGCGAAGACCGCGCAGCGGTCCCGCGAGTTCCTGGTCGAGCCGCATCAGCTGCAGCAGCTGCCACCGAGCGCCGTCATTGTCAGTTACGCCTCCCCCCAGGGGCGCCAGGTCGTGCTGGCCGACGCGAACCCGGCGATCCTGGCGCTGCCAACGGCCGCCGCACTGAGCCTGGACGAGGCGGGGCAGGCGGCCGGGCCGGCGGCGCAGGCGCTGGGCGAGCCGTCGCGGGAGGCGGACCGCCAGGCCGCGGCGGTCCGCCGGCGGTCGCCGGGAGACGCCCCCGGCGACCGCGAGCAGGGCCGGCCGCGGGACGGAGGCCCGCCCGGCCCGGGCCCGGCCGGCGGCCCGCCGCCGCTCTACCCGCCGCGCCCCGCCCGCCGTGGCTCGCCCGAGCCGGTCAGCTGGCGATCGAAGAAGGGCAGGCCCCCGCCCAACCTGGGGCCGCCACCGGAACCACTCGACTGGCGCAAGGACCGCGGGGAGTGACGGCCGGGCCGCTCTTGGTGACGCCCGGCCCGCTCTGGGTGACGCCCGGCCCGCTCTTGGTGACGCTCGGGCGCCTTGGTGGGGCGGCCCGCCGGGGGTGACGGCCGCCCGCCCGGGGCCGGGTGGCCCGCGGGCGGCCGGGTCCGGCAGGATGCTGCCATGCCCACCCACGTCGCCCTGCTGCGCGGCATCAACGTCGGCGGCAACAACAAGGTGCCGATGGCGGAGTTGCGGGAGGTGGTGGCCTCGCTCGGCCACACCGGCGTCTCGACCTACATCCAGAGCGGCAACGTGCTGTTCACCGCGCGGGACGGAGGCCCCACGGACGCCCCCGCCCTGGCGGCTGGCCTGGAGAAGGCGATCGAGCAGGCCTTCGGCCTGCAGCTGCGGGTGGTCGTCCTGTCCCGCGCCGAGCTGGCCCAGGTGATCAGCGATAACCCCTACCAGGACGAGCCGAACCCCAAGTACGTGCACGCGATGTTCTTTCCCGCCGAGCCCGGCCAGGAGGTGCGGGAGTCCGTCGCGGCGGCGGAGCGGCAGGCCGCGGCCAAGGGCGGCCGGGACGAGGCCACGGTGGTGGGCGGCGCCCTGTTCCTGCACACCCCGGACGGCTACGGGCGCAGCGAGCTCGCGGTCCGGCTGGGCCGGGCCCGCGGCGCGGGGACGGCCGGCACAGCCCGGAACATGGCGACGGTCACCAAGCTGCTCGCCCTGTGCGACGCCTGAGCGGCATCACCGTCGATCCCAGGACCGGCGGCCCCCGGCCGCCCGGGCCCGGGGTGCTGGCCGGCCCAGGGCGCCCCCAAGCCGGTGGCGGGTGGCGCCCGCCCCGCCCAGCTGGTATGCACACACCGTGACGACAATCCCGGTCCTGGGTGACCAGATGGCCGGTCCGTGGTTCCGGGTCGTGTCCCTCACCGCCCCGCGGCCCGCCGGCCCGGCCGAGCAGGACTTCGCCGGCATCCTGCCCGCCGCGCTCGCCGCCGCCGTCCGCGGCCGGCCGTTCGTGGCCGGCTGGCTGTCCCGGGGCGCCGGCTCGCCGCTGGAACTGATCACCAATGCTGCCGCCGCCGGGCCCGCTCACCCGGCCCCGGCGCCGCCGCCCGGTCGGCCAGATCCGGGCGGCCAGGCGCTGTTATTCCCGCCCGGCTCGCGGGGCGTCCCCGCCGGATCGGGCTGGCTCGCCGCCTGGGACGCCCTGGTGCGGGTGCTCTGCCCGGGCCGCCAGGCCCCACCGCTGGCCGGTCCCGCGGCCCGGCCCGCGGCGCTGGAGCCGGCCCAGCCGACCCTGTTCGAGTCGGCGCTCGCCGCGCTGACCGGCCGGCCTTTCGGCTGGCTGGTGGTGGCCGAGCCGACGGACCTACTCGACGCCGAGATCGCCGAACTGCGCACTCAGGTGAACGTGCTCCGCCGCCACGACGAGGAGCAGTCCCGGTTCGGCGCCGAGCGCACGCAGCGCCGCCTGGCCGAGTTAGACGCGTTCCGGGAAGCGGGCCTGTGGGAGGTGCGGGTGCTGGCGGGCGCCGCCACGCAGGCGGACGTGGCGCTGCTGGCGCCGGTGCTCGCGGGCTCGGTGGATCTGAGCCATCACCCGTACCGGCTCGTGACCGGCAAGGCGCCGGGCCGGCTGGCGGAAGCGCTGCGAGCCAAGGCGGCGGACCCGCTGGGGGAGGCCCGGGCGCCGTTCCCGGCCACCGCCGGGGTGCTCGCCGCGCTCACGGGCCTGCCCCGCTTAGAGGTACCGGGGCTGCGGGTGGTCGACGCGGGCCACTTCGACCTGACCAGCGAGACCGGGGACGCCGACGGGGGCGATGGCACCGGCTCCGCGGAGCCGCCAGGCCGGCCCGGCCCGGGGGGGCGGGCCCGGGCGGTGGGCGCGCTCCGCCTCGGGATGATCCTGGACGGCCTGGACCGCCCGGTGGGCGAGTTCACCGTTCCGCTGCCGACCCTGAACCGGCACGCCCTGGTCACCGGCGCGACCGGGGCGGGGAAGTCGCAGACGGTGCGGCACCTGCTGGAGCAGCTGGCCGCCGCCGGGCTGCCCTGGCTGGTGATCGAGCCGGTCAAGTCGGAGTACCCGGCGATAGCGGGGCGGCTGGCTGGGCCGCCCGGGGCGGCGGGCCCGGCGGGACCAGGACCGGGCGCGGCCGTCACGGTGATCAATCCCGCCGACCCGGATGCGGTCCCGTTCTCGGTCAACCCGCTCGCCCCCGAGCCGGGCTACCCGGTGCAGGCCCACATCGACATGGTGCGCGCGCTGTTCCTGGCCGCGTTCGACGCCGACGAGCCGTTCCCGCAGATCATGGCCCAGGCGCTGCAGCGGGTCTATGAGGAGTGCGGCTGGGACGTGGTCACCGGCGGGCCCGTCCCCGGCGCGGCGGCGGGCCCCGTCATCCCGACCCTGGCCCAGCTGCAGCGAGCGGCGCTCGCGGTGATCGAGGAGGTGGGGTACGGCGCCCAGCTGCAGGCGGATGTCCGCGGCTTCGTGGACGTGCGCCTGCGCTCGCTGCGGATCGGCTCGGCCGGGCGCTTCTTCGAGGGCGGCCACCCCGGCGACGTCGCGGCGCTGCTGGACCGCAACGTGGTGCTGGCGATCGAGGACGTGGCCAACGACGAGGACAAGGCGTTCCTCATGGGCACGCTGATCATCAGGCTCGTCGAGCACCTGCGGCTGCGGGCCAGGGCGGGGCAGCGGGAGGGGCTGCGCCACGTGATCGTCATCGAGGAGGCCCACCGGCTGCTGCGGGCCGGGCGGCAGGGCCGGGCCAGCGCCCACGCCGTGGAGCTGTTCGCCAGCATGCTGGCCGAGATCCGCGCCTACGGCGAGGGACTGGTGATCGCCGAGCAGATCCCGGCCAAGCTGGTCCCCGACGCGGTCAAGAACACCGCGCTCAAGGTGGTTCACCGGCTTCCGGCCCGGGACGACCGTGACCTGGTCGGGGCGGCCATGAACCTCGATGAGGATCAGTCCCGGCAGGTGGTGTCGCTGCCGCCCGGCGTGGCCGCCGTGTTCGCGGACGGCATGGACCGTCCGGTCCGGGTCCGGGTGCCGTTCGGCGGGGGCCGGGAGGCGGCCGCCCCGGGCCCGCCGCCGCCGCTGGTGGGCCGGCGCAGCCCCGCCTGCGGCCCGGTCTGCACCGGGGAGCGCGCCTGCACCCTGCTGGACATGCGCCGGGCCGAACTGCTCGCCTTTGCGGACCCGGCGGCCCCGGCCGGCGAGCCCGGCGAGGCCTGGCTCAGGCTGTGGGCGGAGACGCTGGTGCTGGCCTTCCTCACCGGCCAGGCCCGGCCGGCGGTGCCCGCCCCGCTGCGCCGCTGGTGGCCTGGCCTTGATCGCCGGTTACGCGAGTGCCTGCTCGCGACCGTGCTCGACCGGGCGGTCCGGTCCAGGGCCCTCGCCCTCCGGACCGCCTACGACCCGGCCGGCCTGGCCGGTGCCGCGGCCGGCGCCGCGTTGCGGATACTCGGCCCGGGCGCCGTGCCGGGCGCCCGGACCGGGCCGAGCATCCGGACCGTGCCGGGCACCTGGACTGTGCCGGGGACCTGGACCGTGCCGGGCTGGGTTATCCCGCAGCTGCGCTGGCTGCACGAGATGGAGCGGGTATGCCCGCTGGGCGGCCGGCCGCCCGATCCGGCCGACCGCGCGCCGCCGCCCGACTTCGACCTGCCCGGGCTGGCGGGCTGGCCGGGCATGCGGGTGGGGCACCGGCTGCGGGCGCTGCGCCGCTACCGGCTTTCCACGGAGCTGCCGCGGAACCGGCAGGTCGCCTGGACGGCGCTGCTCGGGGACGATGACCAGCGCGACTTCACGCAGGACCTGGCGACAGTCGGCGTCGGGCTTGGGCCCGGGACTCAGCTGCGCCAGGCGGCGCACGCGATGGAGGCCGGGCCGTGGCTGGAGGTGGTGCTCTCGTGGCCGCGCAGGTTCATGGCCTGACCTCGGCCGGCCGCGTCCCGCCGGCGGCGCGCAGGTTCATGGCCTGACCTCAGCCGGCCGCGTCCCGCCGCCGGGCCAGGCCGGCCGCATAACCCGCGGCCACCTGGGTAGCTGGCCCAGCCCGAATCGCCGGAGGTGAACTGCTGATGAGTGATACCGGGCACCGGGCCCGCGCACAGGCCCGGCCGGTAGTGGTCACCCTGCCAGCGGAGATCGATATCACCAATGCAGACCGGATCGGCGAGGCACTGAGCTCGGCCATCGCCAGCGGCGCTAGGATCGTGATCGCCGACATGACGGGCACCAGCTTCTGCAATTCGTCCGGCATCAGCATTCTGGTGCTGGCTCACCGGCAGGCGGCCGCGAACCATGCCGAGCTCCGGCTGGTGGTGCTCTCCGCCGCCGTCCTGCGCGCCTTGAAGCTGGTGCGGATGGACTTCCTGCTCCCGATCTATTCCAGCCTGGACGCGGCCCTGACGCCGGAAGCCGCACCGGAGCGTGAGTTAGTGACGCCCGTCCTGACCCGGGCGCGGCGACAGCCATTCCTGACCGAAGTTGTAGTCTTTCCTGGCCGAAGCCGTGGCCTTTCCTGACCGCGTCTTCGGTGGCGCCCGTGACCAGATCTTTGGTCGTTCGGCCGCGTCCGTGACCAGACTTGGGGGACCGTCATGCCAGTCATCGTGGTGACCCGGCTGCGGCTGAAGGCCCCGGCGCTCCTGGATGAGTTCTTCACCGACGCCGTCGCCGCGATCGAGCAGGCGCAGAAGTCGGAGGGCAACCTCGGCGCGGACGCGCTCGCCGACGCGGACAACGCCTGGTGGAGCGTCAGCTCCTGGCAGGCGCGCGGCCCGATGCAGGCCTTCGTGGACAGCGAGCCGCACCGGACCATCACGACTCGCCTGGACCATTACTGCGACGAGGCGACCTTCGTCGACTGGGAGCAGGACAGCCCGGCTCTGCCGGACTGGCAGACCAGCTGGCGGCACATCACCGCCGATGGCCAGGTGGCCGAGCTCACGGACGCGTCACCGGCCAACCAGACCCGCGACTTCCCCCCGCCGGTCGAGCCCGCCGCCGCCGGCGCCTGACCGCGCGAACGCCGCCCGGCGGCACGGTGGAGACTGTCCCCATGGATATCGCTGGGCCCGGGCCGTGGCCGGAGCATCTTCCCGTCGGCGCGCTCCGGGTCGTGCGCTGGAGCGCCCGCTACGAGGAGACGCTTGCCTTCTACCGGGACATCGTGGGGCTGCCGGTGCTGGAGACCTTCCAGGCCAGCTACGGCCTGGACGGGACGATCCTTGGCCTGCCGGACGGCCCGGTTCACCTGGAGATCGTGCGGCTGCCCGACGCGCGGCGCCCGGCGCCCGGGCTTGATCAGCTCGTGTTCTACCTGCCCGACGCCGCAGCGCAGGAGGGGGTGAAGGCGAGGTTTGCCGCCTCGGGCGTGCTTCCGGTCCCGCAGATCGATTACTGGGAGGACAATGGCGGCGTCACCTATCGGGACCCAGACGGGCGGGATGTGGTGTTCGCGTCCTGGATCTACCGGCCGCCCGGCTCATGACCGGCCACCGACCGGCGGGCGGGCGGCACGCGGCCGTGCGGGGCAGGCCCGGGCGCCGGATAGCATCGTCGCCCATGGGCAAGCTCCCGCTGCGCGCGCGCCTGGCCACCACCATCGGCGGCGCCGCCGGGAGGATGTCGCGCCTGGCCGGCCGCGGGGACGGATCGGTGATCGGCGGGGTCATCGGCCTGCGGGTGGAGCCCGACCTGCTGGCGCTGCTGGCGGCGGGCCGCCGGGTCGTGCTGGTGACCGGGACCAACGGGAAGACCACCACCACCCGGCTCATCACCGCCGCGCTCGGCGCGCTCGGGCAGGAGGTCGCCTCCAACGCGTTCGGCGCGAACATGGAGGCAGGCCTGACCGCGGCGCTCGGCCAGGCGCCCGACGCCCCGCTGGCGGTGCTGGAGACCGACGAGAAGTACCTGCCCACCGTGCTGGCGGCGACCCGGGCCCGGGTCGTCGCGCTGCTGAACCTGAGCCGTGACCAGATGGACCGGGCAGCGGAGATCTGGATGGTGGCCCGCAGGTGGCGGGAGGCGCTCGCGTCGGCCACCAACTGCACCGTGGTCGCCAACGCCGACGACCCGCTGATCGCGTGGGCGGCCGCCGCCGCGCCCGACGTCATCTGGGTGGCCGCCGGCCAGCGCTGGCACGAGGACTCGTGGTGCTGTCCGCAGTGCGGCTCCCACCTGTCCCGGGACGAACTCGGCTGGCGCTGCGGCGAGTGCGAGTTCACCCGCCCCCCGGCCCGGTGGGTGCTCGACGGCAGCTCGGTGATCGACTCGGCCGGGCGGGTGCATGAGGTATCGCTGTCCCTGCCCGGCCAGGCCAACCGGTCCAACGCGGTGATCGCGCTCGCGGTGAGCGAGGTGTTCGGCGTCGAGCCCGCCCAGGCCCTGGCCAGGCTGCGCGACGTTGCCTCGGTGGCGGGCCGGTACACACAGGTGGAGCGCCACGGACGGCAGGTGCGGCTGCTGCTGGCCAAGAACCCGGCCGGCTGGCTGGAGGCGTTCGACGTGCTGGATGAGCCGCCGGTCCCGGTGCTGCTCTCGGTCAACGCCAGGGAACCCGACGGCCGGGACACCTCCTGGCTGTGGGACGTGGACTACCGGGTGCTGCGCGGCCGCCCGGTATTCGTCACCGGGGAGCGCAGGCTCGACCTGGCGGTCCGGCTGGAGGCGGACCTGGTGCCGTTCGAACTGGTGGAGGGGGTTGACGAGGCGGTGGACCAGGTGAGCGGCGGGAGGCTTGACGTGATCGCCAACTACACGGCGTTCCAGCAGATCCGGGTCCTCCTGGGCCGGGCGGCCTGACGTGGCCGCCGGCCCGCCCCCGGCCGGGGGCACGCACCCACGGAACCCGCCCGGCCCGGGCGCGCTCCGGCTGGTCTGGGTCTACCCCGACCTGCTCAGCACCTACGGGGACCGGGGGAACCTGCTGGTGCTGGAGCGCCGCGCCCGGCTGCGCGGGCTCGATGTCGAGTCGGTGCTGGTGAACGCCAACCAGCCCGTTCCCCGGCAGGGCGACATCTACCTCATGGGCGGCGGCGAGGACCTGCCGCAGATCCTGGCCGCGCGCAGGCTGCGCGCCGACGGCGGGCTCGCGGCCGCCGCCCAGGACGGCGCGGTCGTCTTCGCCGTCTGCGCCGGCTACCAGCTGCTCGGCACGGAATTCGGCGGCGAGGAAGGCCAGCCGGTGCCGGGCCTGGAGATACTCAACATCAGCAGCGGGCGCGGCCAGCGGCGCGGGGTGGGGGAGATCCTCGCCGACGTGTCCCCGATCCTGGGGGTGCCCCGGCTTACGGGGTTCGAGAACCACCAGGGCGTCACCCGGCTGGGGCCGGGTGTGACGCCGCTGGCCAAGGTCGTGACCGGGGTGGGGAACGGCGATGGCACCGAGGGCGCCTGCGCGGGCCGGGTAATCGGCACCTACCTGCACGGCCCGGTGCTGGTCCGCAACCCGGGCCTGGCCGACCTGCTGCTGACCTGGGCGGCCGGGCCGCTGCCACCGTTGCCGACGGGCGATGAGGAATGGACGCAACGGCTGCGCGAGCAGCGGCTCGCGGCCGTCCCCGCCGGGTCCGCCTAGGCGGCCTGCCCGGGCGTCAGTAGACCAGGGCCTGCGTCCCGTCGGCGGTGACCTCGGAGACGAAGGTCGCCGCCCCGCCGATCTGGATGCCCTCGATGACGTCGCCGGGGGCGATGTCCCGGCGGGCGGCGCACTGCGTGCAGAGCGTCACCCGCCCGCCGGTCACGATGCTGGCCAGCAGGTCCGCCATGGGCGGGGAGTGCGGCAGCACGATGTCATCGGCGCGGCCCGGGAGCGCGAGCCAGGCGGCCTCGGCGGCCAGCCACAGCGACACGGCGACGCCGCTGGCGATCGCCGTCGCGGCCACGGTCAGGGCCTGGCCGCACCGCTCGGGCTCGTCCTTGCCAGCAGTTACTTTGATGACCAGGGTGTGGGCTGCCATGACCGCACTTTAGACCGACACCCGGACACGGGCCCGCGAATCGGGCATCGCGGGTGAGCGCCGGCGGTGGGCGTCGGCGGTGGGCGTCGGCGGTGGCCGCCGCTGCTGGTCACGGCCGCCCGGTCCGCCGGCCGGCATGTCGCGGGTGCCGCCGCGGGCGCGAGCGCGGCGGCCTGCGTACACTTCGGGCATGCAAGGGATGCTCAGCGGGGTGCTGGTAGTTGGCGCGTTCGCCGTGGTCACGGCGGCGGCGGCCATCGTCGCCGCGCGGCTGTACCGGGTGAGCCGCTGGGCTCCGCCCGGTGGGCCGGGCGGCCCGGGCCGGGCCGGTGAGCAGGCCGATGCCTGACGGCGGGCCAGAGCCGCATCCCGACCTGGCTCCGCTGCTGTTCCTGCTCGGCCGCTGGGAGGGCGCCGGGGTCGGCGGCTACCCGACGATCGAAAGCTTCCGTTTCGGCCAGGAGATCACCTTCGGCCATAACGGCAAGCCCTTCCTCATCTACACCAGCCGGAGCTGGCTGCTGGACGACGAGGGCGTGCCGGGCCGCCCCCTGGGGATGGAGACCGGGTTCTGGCGCCCGCAGCCCGAGGGCAAGGTGGAGGTCCTGCTGGCGCACCCCACCGGGATCACCGAGATCTACCTGGGCGAGGTGACCGGGACGAAGATCGAGATGGCCACGGACGTCGTCGCGCGCACCGCCTCGGCCAAGGAGGTGACCGCCGGGCACCGGCTGTACGGCCTGGTGGGCCCGGACCTGGCCTACGCCTACGACATGGCCGCGGTGGGCCAGCCCCTGCAGCCTCATCTGTCGGCACAGCTCAAGCGCGCCGCCGGGGCCTGAGCCAGCCCGAGTGCGCCGCTGGCTGTCACCGGCCGCAGGCTGCCCGCACCGGGGAGCGCCGGGGGATGCACGGGGGGCCAGCGGGAGGTGGATGGCCAGGAAAGAGCGGCGGAAAATGAAGACCCCCGGGCGTCTCCCGTATGGCCATACGCGCCGCATCCGCGCGAAATCTTGTTCCGCG
>DATINY010000097.1:0-6574 GCA_035473755.1 Streptosporangiaceae bacterium | reverse complement strand
CCTTCTATCGCGGCACGGCCAGGATCATGGCGGCCGATCTCGCCGAGACGCCGGTGGCCGGCCTGGAGGCCCAGCTGTGCGGCGACGCCCACCTGTCGAACTTCGGCGCGTTCGCCTCGCCCGAGCGGATCCTTCTGTTCGACCTGAACGACTTCGACGAGACGCTGCCGGGGCCGTTCGAATACGACGTGAAGCGGATGGCGGCGAGCTTCACGATCGCGGCCCGCAACAACGGGTTCTCCCCGGCCGACACCCGCGCGGCGACGCTCGAGTCGGTGCGGGCCTACCGGGCGGCGATGGCCTCCTTCGCTCGCATGGGCACGATGGACATCTGGTACGCCCACCTGGACGAGGACGAGCTGAGGACCGGGATCCAGAACGTGGTGGCCGGGGCAGGCAGGCAGGAGAAGGCGGCCGAGAAGACGGCGAAGGCGGACAAGCGGGCGAAGGCGCCGAAGAAGGCCGAGAAACGCGCGGTGAAGCAGGCCAAGACGGACAGGGAGCAGGATAAGACGGCGAAGACGGCGGGGAAGCGGGCGGTCAAGACCCTGGAGAAGGCGCACACCCGCGACAGCATGCAGGCGCTGTCCAAGCTCGGCGAGCTGGTCGATGGGCAGTACCGGATCGTCAGCCAGCCGCCGATCATCGTCCCGGCGCGTGACCTGGCCGAAACCTACGGCCTGTCGCCGGACGACGTCGTGCCGGTGCTGCATGATCAGTTCCGCGCCTACCGGGCCACGTTGCAGGACGACCGGCGCAAGCTGCTGGAGCGCTTCCAGATCGTCGACGCTGCCCGCAAGGTGGTCGGCGTCGGCAGCGTCGGTACCCGGGCGTTCATCGTCCTGCTGCAGGGACGCGACGCGCAGGACCCCCTGTTCCTGCAGATCAAGGAGGCAACCGCGTCGGTGCTCGAGCCCTTCGTGCGCAAGAGCCGGTACCGGCAGCACGGTGAGCGGGTGGTGCAGGGACAGCGGATGATGCAGGCGGCCAGCGACATCTACCTCGGCTGGACCAAGGGGCTGGACGTGCGGCGCCACTTCTACTGGCGCCAGCTGCGCGACATGAAGGGCTCGGCCGTGGTCGAGGCGATGGTGCCGCTGGGGCTCATGTACTACGCGCAGATCTGCGGCTGGACGCTGGCCCGGGCCCACGCCCGGTCCGGGGACCCGGTCGCCATCGCCGAGTACCTGGGCCAGACCGACGCGTTCGACAAGTCGATCACCGACTTCTCCGAGCGCTACGCCGACCAGAACGAGCGGGACTACACCGAGTTCGTGAACGCGGTCAAGTCCGGACGGCTGAGGGCGGTTGAAGGCGTCTAGGGACCGCCCGCCGGCGTCGGGGAACCGGGATCAGTCCCCCGACGGGCAAACGCGTCCCCGGGACGGGCGCGCGCCCGCGGCACTGCCTGACCTGGCCGCCACGGGCGGCGAGCGGCGGGCGGCGGGGAAGGCGGCCCGGAAACGGGCGGGCCGGGGCACGCTGGGGCATTGGGCGGAGGACGACCGCAGGCACGACGCGCTGGAGACGATCCTGGCCCAGAACCAGATCCGGGTCCCCGGGCTCGTTCCCATCCGGCATCAGCGGATGGCGGTCTCGCCCTGGAACTACTACCGGGGTGCCGCGGCGGTCATGGCCGGCGACCTCGCCTCCCAGCCCGATAGCGGGCTGATGGTGCAGCTGTGCGGTGACGCCCACGTGCTCAACTTCGGGCTGTGGGCGACACCGGAGCGGAACCTGGCGTTCGACCTGCGCGACTTCGACGAGACCCTGCCCGGCCCGTTCGAGTGGGACGTCAAGCGCTTCGCCGCCAGCCTGGTGGTGGCGGCGCGGGAGAACCGGCTCAAGCCGGCCAAGGCCGCTGCCGCGGTCACCTCCGGCCTCGAGGCCTACCGCAGGCGCATGCGCCGGTACACGGCCATGCCCGAGCTCGACATCTGGTACGACGCGATCCACGCCGACAGCCTGATCAACTACTTCGAGCCGGCCGACCGGGGGCGGATCTCGATCCATATCGAGAAGAAGCGAAAGCGCCGCACCAGTCGCGGGGCGTTCGCCAAGCTCACCACGATGGCGCACGGTCGGCCGCGGATAACGCCGGACCCCCCGCTCCGCGTCACGATCAGCGACGACGAGCAGGCCGATCTCGTCGGCCACCTCCTGGCCGGGTACCGGCTGACCTTGCCGGAGGACCGGCGGAGCCTGTTCGACAGGTTCACCGAGACCGATGTGGTCCGCCAGGTCGTGGGGGTGGGCAGCGTGGGGATGACCGTCTATCTGGTGCTGTTCGAGGGCCGGACCGGTGCCGATCCGTTGTTCCTGCAGGTCAAGCAGGCCGGGCCGTCGGTGTATGAGGCCCACACCCAGCCCAGCCGCCACGATAACCACGGCGAGCGGGTGATCAGCGGCAAACGGCTGGTCCAGACCGCCACCGACATCTTCGTCGGCTGGGGCTCGCTGCACGGGAGGGACTACTACGTGCGGCAGTTCCGCGACATGAAGATCATCCCAAGCACCGACCTGATCGCGCCCCGCCTCAGCGAGTTCGCCACCGCCTGCGGCGAGACGCTCGCCCGTGCCCACGCCCGCACCGGCGACCCGGTGGCCATCGACGCCTACATGGGAAAGGGCCCGAAGTTCACCGCCGCGATCGGCCGGTTCGCCCGGCGGTACGCCGACCAGAACGAGCGGGACCACGCCCAGCTCGTCCGGGCCATCGCCGCCGGTGCCGTCGACAGCCTGCCCGGCTAAGGCTCGCCTCTTCCTCCTGCTGGCCGCTTCCCTTCGCTGGCCGGTTCCCTGTGCCCTCTGGTTCCCTGGGCCAGCCGGTCAGTCGCGCTGGTAGACGGAGATGTGGTTGGTGCTGAGGGAGCCGAACGGCCGCCGGTCCCAGTCGCCGTAGCGTTCGGCCAGCCGGAGGCCGGCCGCCTGCGCCATCAGGTCCAGCTCGGCGGGCCAGGCGTACCGCAGCGCCACCGGCCGCAGGCTCATCCCCTCCCCATCCAGCGTGACGATCTGGCTGTTGACCCGCTGGAGCACCGCGTCGTGGCGGGACACCTCGATGGTCGCCGAGTCCTCCGTCACCTCCCTCGCCCGGATCCGCTGGCCCCGGTCGAACCGGGCCAGGTCGGGGACGAAGCACTCGATGACAAACACCCCGGCCGGGCCCAGCACCCGCGCCACGTTGGTGAAACACTCGCCCTGCCGAGCCTGCGTGAGCAGGCCGAACAGCGTGTTGAAGATCAGGTACACGAGCCGGAACGGCCCGCTCACCGGCACCTCCGCCATATCCCCGATGACGACGGGGAGCGAGTCACCGCCCGGCTTGGCCCGCAGGCGGGCCACCATCGCCGCGGAGGCGTCCACCCCCTCGACCGCGATCCCCCGGCCGGCCAGCGGGAGCGCGACCCGGCCGGTCCCGATGGCCAGCTCCAGCACCCGCCCGTCACCGGCCAGCCCGGCGAGGAACTCCACCGCGGCCGCCGGGTCGAGCCAGCCGTGGTGCTCGTCGTAGACGTCAGCCCAGCGGTCACCGTAGAACGCAGGATCACCAAACCCGGCCATGCCGGCCACCCAAGCAGACCGCGGGGCGCGCCACCACCCATTTCCCGGGCCGGCCACCACCCATCGGTGATGCGCCCCAACAGCCAGGCCCGGCCACCTGCCGCCAGCGCTGGAACGCGGGGACCACCGGGAGCGGACCCGGGCTGGTGGGACTGAGGAGGTGGTCTATCTCACCCGTGCTGGGTGATGCCGATGATCCACTGCTGCGCGAATGCTTTGCCTGTTCAGGGCAAAGGGCTAAGGTAGCGGATCGCAGGTGTCACCTTGGCGATCGCTTGCGGCCTCCCTGGCGCAAAAGGAGAAGGAATGTCTGTATTGGCCAGTTCGTCCTATCCGCTGTTGAACGTCTTCTGGACGATATTCGAGTTCTTCCTGTGGGTGATCTGGATCTGGATCCTGATCACGGTGTTCATCGACATCTTCCGCAGTCATGACCTGTCCGGCTGGGCCAAGGCCCTGTGGTTCCTGTTCGTGCTGTTCATCCCGCTCATCGGCGTGCTTGTCTACCTGATCGTCCGTGGCAGTTCGATGCACGAGCGGGCCGTGTCGCAGGCCCGGCACCAGGACGCGGAGTTCCGGCAGTACGTCCAGCAGGCCGCGGCGAGTTCACCGGCCAGCACGGCGGACCAGCTGTCCAAGCTCGCCGACCTCCGCGACCGGGGAGTGATCTCCGCCGAGGAGTTCGACCGCGAGAAGGCCAAGGTCCTGGCGGCCTGACCCAGCCAGGTTCCGTACCCGTGACGGTAGCGGTCAGAAGGCGCCAGCCTGCTGACCGCTACCTCGCGCCCGCGGTCGGTATACCGGCCGTCCCCGTTGACGCCGCGGCGGTCGCCGCCGCCGTCCGCGTGTGCCTGGAGAGGCCGGCGGGCCGGGGCGCTGGCCCGTGACCGGCGGTCCTGGCCGGGCGGGGTGGCCGCCGGGTTCGCGGCTGATCCGTTTTGCTGTCCGGCGTTATGGTGTGGATATGCGGGTGGAGGCCAGCCCTGAGGCCGCCGGGTTCGTCAATGCCCACGGCGGAAGGCTGTGGGTGTGGGCGGCGCACCCGCGCATGTGCTGCGCCGGGACGCCGGCCTACATGCACGCCGCGACCGAGGCGCCGGCGGGCCTGTCGGGCTTCACCCGGGTCCCCGCGGCGGGGCTGGAGCTGTGGTTCCGGGCCCCCGGCGGGATCCTGCCCGATGTGCTGGAGATCGGGCTGCATGGCAGGCGCCGGCCGCGGGTCGAGGCGTACTGGGACGGCTGCCTGTTCGCGCTCGGGGCCTGACCCCATGGCGTTCGTGATCCGGGACGCCATGCCCGCCGACCTGGCCGCGCTGCGGGATGTTTACCGCCGCGCGTCGCTGTCCAACGAGGGTGACCGGGAGACACTGCTGGCCAACCCGGATGCGCTGGAATTTCCCGGCCCCGGGGGAGATGACCGGCGGACCCGGGTCGCCACCGCCGATGGCCGCATCGCCGGCTTCGCCACTTCGGTGCCGGCCGGGGACGTCGTCGAGCTCGATGACCTGTTCGTGGACCCCGGCCGGATGCGGCAGGGAGCCGGCCGGGCGCTCGTGCTGGACGCGGTGGCGATCGCACGGGAGCTGGGAGCGGGCCGGGTCGAGGTGACCGCGAACCCGCACGCGCTCGTCTTCTACGGAAAGGCCGGCTTCACCGCCGGTCACGAGGTGCAGACGCGGTTCGGCCCCGGGCTCCGGATGCACATCGACGTGACTGCCTGAACCGCCGGCCGGCCCCGCCCGCCACCGCGCTATTCGCCCGGCGTGCCGAGGCGGCAGGCGCAGGAGGCGGTGACCGGGACGTCGGCCGCTGCCGCCGCCAGCTCGAGCTGCCGGCCGATGATGTGGGCCTGCTCCCGCTTGCCCAGCCGGACCAGGCACTCGTGGTAGCCGTGCAGCGCCCACACGTTGCCCGGATGATGGCAGGCACGCGGCAGGGTGTCGTCCAGCCCGAGGTCCGCCCGGTAGACCGCCTCGGCCTCCGTCACCCGGCCCTGCTCCAGCAGCAGGGCGCCGTAGGCGTGGCGGGCCGGCTGCATCCAGCCCCACGGCTCGTCGTAGGGCAGGCCGTCGTCGAGCTCGATGGACCGGCGCAGGTGGGCGAAGGCGGCGTCGTGGCGGCCCCGGCGGTAGTCCAGCTCGCCGTCGAGCATGGCCGCCGCGATGGCGAGGATGTCCAGGCAGGTGTTGTTGAACACCGTCCGGCTGGCGGGGATCCGCCCGGACGCGGCCCGGAACAGCCGCCGCTGTTCCTCGGCCCCGGCGAGGTCGCCGGTGGCCGCCAGCGCGATGCCCTTCGCGTAGTGCGTCATGGCGGTCGTCACACAGTAGAGGGCCTGGTCACCCGGCAGCGGCTCGGCGATGATGTCCTGCCAGCGCCCGAAGCGGATCAGCGCGTGCATCTTCATCGGCACGAAACCCTCGAGCCAGTCCGCCATCGGGGGAGTCTCGACGCGCAGCAGCTCCTCGGGAAGGGCCGCGCGCAGCTCGTCGGCGGCCTGCAGCGCGGCCTGCTGCTGGCCCGCGAACATCGCGCCGTAGATCTTGAAGTGGTAGTTGTGCGCCCGGTAGAGCGTGTAGAAGTTCATCGGTCCCTCGCGCGCCAGGAACCGCTGATCCGCCGCGATCGCGTCGGAGTTGGAGGCGACGACCCGCCGGTAGTCCCCGCACAGCACGTCGATGTGGGTCGGCATGTGGCGCAGGTGCCCGCCGTCGGGCACCAGCGCGCGCAGCGAGTCGGCCGCCCGGAGGGCGCGTTCGGGGTGGGGCGACATCTCCATCAGGTGGATGTACATGTGCAGCACGCCGGGATGCACCGTGCCCGCCGGCCGCTCCAGGGCCAGCTCCAGCACCCGCCTCGCCTCCGGGGTGTGCGCGCCGGGTGCGGGCTCGCCGGACCGCAGGTCCCACAGCTGCCACGGCGTCACGTTCATCAGCGAGTCCGCGAGCAGGGCGGCGATGTCGAGGTCGCCCGGGTGATCGAGGTAGGCCTGGCGCATGGCCCGGGCGTA